>JBBRDJ010000139.1:0-8227 GCA_038203945.1 Gemmatimonadales bacterium | reverse complement strand
GTAAAGCCACGGTCAACACCACGCCGGCGTCGCGCGCCGCGTACGAGCATCCATCCGCTCGCAAAAGCGGCCGACGATTTCCCAAAGCGTCGCACCCACGGCGACCCATCAGCACTCGGTGGCGCGACCACGATCGCGCGCGACCATGCGGGATCGCGTTTATCAACCGTGGCATATACCGTGGGCGGCATGGCCACGCCGGCGTCACGGTAGAGCGCGGTCATGGTTTCCACCGCGCCGTGGGTGAGAATCGGGCCGATGGATGGATCGAGTCCCGAGAGCAAGCGTTGCGCTTTGCCCAGTGCGTAGCCGTACAGCAAAGAGGCGCGACCGGCATTCGCGTTGTCTCGCCACCAGGCATTGATCTGCGCAAAGACAGTGTCCTGCGACGGCCATCGATAGATGGGCAACCCGAAGGTACACTCCGTAATAAATGTGTGACAGCGCACGGGCTCCCACGGTGCGCAGGTGGAGTCGGCGTCGGTTTTGTAGTCTCCGGAAACCACCCACACTTCGCCGCGATACTCCACGCGCACCTGCGCCGATCCGAGAATGTGGCCAGCCGGATGCAGCGAAAACCGCACACCGTTGATGGTGGTGGTCTCCCCATACGCGATGCTCTCCACGCGGTCTGCATAACTTCCCAGCCGCTGCCGGGAGACACCAAGGCCCGGTGCAGACACGAGATAGCGCTGATGTCCCCAGCGCAGGTGGTCAGCGTGCGCATGCGTGATCACCGCGCGATCCACCGGCGCCCACGGATCGATGTAGGCGTCGGCAGGCTCGCACCACAAGCCACGGTCGGTGAGTTGGAGCAGCATGGTGATGAGCGAACGACGGGAGTCGGGTGTTCCGGTGGGGGCGCGCCAAAGAGGTGATTCACGTGCACCTCGCCAAGTAGGTCTCTGGCGCCTCACGCGCAGCGGTCTCGTATCGTAATATGGTACCTACCATGACAATCACATCAACGCACAAACGCCAACGCATTGTCCGAGGCGCGGCCGTACGCGAGCGGTGTGTGTTAACGCACCTGAGGTGCCGTTGCGCCACGACCATCGCCTTGGCGCTGAGTCTCGGCGCATGCGGGGACAGAAACGCCAATGGCGGGCCTGAGAACCCAGCGCCCGGGGTAGCACTCGAGCTCGCCGAGCAGCGCGCGACGGTGATTTCTGACTTGCGCTATGACGCGGCGTTTGATGTGCCCCTGTCGCGCGATTCAGCGGTCACGGGCACGGTAGACATTCGCTTTGTACTGCGTGACACACTGCAGCCGCTGGTGCTCGACTTTCGGGCGCCGCCTGATCATGTGCTCAGTGTGCGGCTGAACGGAAATGAGGTGCCGTACACGCTGCCTGCAGATCACATAGTGATTCCGGGTAGCGCACTCGCCACTGGCCAGCAAACCGTCACGATCGCCTTTCGCAGCACCAACGATGCGCTCAACCGTCAGGACGAGTTCTTCTACGCGCTCTTTGTGCCCGACCGCGCGTCCACGGCGCTTCCGGTGTTTGAACAACCGGATCTCAAGGCACGGTTTTCGCTCACGCTGACGATTCCAAGCCAATGGAAGTCGCTGGCCAATGGCGCGCGGCTTTCCCGTGAATCGTTAAACAGCGGGCGCGACCGTGTGCGCTTCGCCGAAACAGCGCCGATCAGCACGTATCTGTTTTCGTTCGCGGCCGGTGTGCTGCAAGTTGATTCGGCACAGCGCAACGGACGCACACTCACCATGTATCATCGAGAGAGCGACGCTGCGCGGTTCGCGCGAAATCGTGATGCCATCTATGACCTGCACGCCACCGCTATTACGTGGCTGGAAGACTACACACAGATCGAGTATCCGTTTGACCAGTTTGCATTCTTTGCCATTCCGGCTTTTCAGTTTGGCGGAATGGAACATCCGGGAGCGATCTGGTATCGGGCTGAAACGCTCTTCCTCGACCCGACCGCTTCGCGTACGCAGGAGCTTGGTCGCGCCAGTCTGATTGCACACGAAACGGCACACATGTGGTTTGGTGATCTCGTGACCATGCGCTGGTTCAACGATGTGTGGATGAAAGAAGTATTTGCCAACTTCATGGCCGCGAAGATTGCCGGTCCGTCGTTTCCCGACATCGATCTCAAGCTGAGATTTTTTCAGGCCCATCATCCAGCGGCGTACGACGTGGATCGAACAGCCGGTGCCAATGCGATTCGTCAGCCGCTGGAGAATCTGCGAAGTGCCGGCTCGCTGTATGGCGCCATCATTTACCAGAAAGCACCGGTCGTGATGCAGCAGTTGGAGTCGCTCGTGGGCAACACGCTTCTGCGTGATGGACTGCGACTGTATCTCGATCGCTATCGCTACGGCAATGCCACGTGGCCCGATTTGATCGGTATTCTGGACTCACTCAGCTCTAACGACCTGGCGGCGTGGAGTCAGGTGTGGGTGAACGAAGCCGGTCGCCCGCGGGTGAGCGCGCAGTGGACCGATTCGGGTGTGGTGCTCACGCAGTCCGACGCAATGGCACAACGCGATCTGCGTTGGCCGCAATCACTCGTGCTGGCCTCGGGTTCCAGCGTTGGTGTAACGCTCGATACCGTGTTCATGCGCAAACGGCAGGCGTTTGTGCCCATGCGCTCACGCCCAACGTTTGTGCTGCCGGGTGCTGATGGCGTAGGCTACGCGCGATTCGTGCTCGACCCTGAGAGCCGCACCGTGCTGCTCGCGCAGGCTGCAACGCTCCAGGATCCGCTGCACCGCGCCGTGGCGTTCCACTCGCTGTGGGAAGAAGTGCTGGAGGACTCGCTCATGGCGGAGCCCTTTGCGCGCGCCACCCTCAGCGCCTTGCGCAACGAGCAGAACGAGCTGGTCGCACAACAGTTGATCGGTTTGCTGCGTGGCGCGTACTGGCGTTTTGTGCCCAACGCTGTTCGCGCGCAGATGGCGCCTGAGGTTGAGACTGTACTCTGGACGCTACTTGACAGCGCGCCTTCAGCGGGTCGAAAGGGCGCCTATTTCAGTGCGCTTACAAGCATGACGCTGTCTGATAGCGGAGTGGCCCACCTGGAACGCATTTGGCGCAAGGACGAAACGCCCACCGGCTTGCCACTCGAAGAACAGCAGTACACGGCACTCGCCGAAGCACTCGCGTTGCGCAACGTGGCCAATGCAGAACAGATTCTGGCCGCGCAGGAATCACGTATCAGCAATCCTGATCGCAAGGCGCGCTTCCAGTTCATCCGGCCCGCGCTGAGTGCCAGTTCGTCAACACGTGATTCGCTCTTTGCCGCGTTCGGCCGATTGGAGAACCGTCGCCGTGAATCGTGGGTGCTCGATGCCATGTCGGCAATGCATCATCCGTTGCGAGCGCAGGAATCGGTGGGCTCAGTGCGTGCCAGTCTCAATCTCGTGGAGGAGATTCAGGCCACGGGCGACATCTTCTTTCCACTGCGCTGGCTGTCGGCCACGCTCGACGGACATCGTTCAGAACAAGCGGTAGAGATTGTACGGGCGTTTCTGCGGGAGAATCCAAATTTGTCACCCCGATTGCGCGGGAAGGTACTCCAGGCGGCTGATGATCTGTTTCGGGTCACGGCACAGTAGTCGGTAAGAGTAAACATCCATGATCGTGCATGCATCACGGCACAATGATCGTGACACCTGCCTGTGGTTGCACCACCATGGTCGCGAGTGCGTGTGGCGCGTCATTGAGCGGGATATGCCGTGTAATCAGCTGCGCCGGGTTGAGCTGGCCATCAGTAACCATGCGTAGCATTGCCGGATACGCGTGTGCGGCCATGCCGTGACTGCCGATCAGCTCCAGCTCCCGCGAGATGAGCAGGTGCAGCGGCAAACGCGGCTCTGCGTCGGGGCCAGCGAGCAGCCCCACTTGCACGTGGCGCCCGTTGCGCGCCAGCGAACAGAGCGCGTTCCGTGAGGTGACAGCCGAGCCAAGTGCGTCGTAGGCGCTGTGCACGCCGCCGTTGGTGATGTCGCGGATATGCGCGGCGATGTCATCAAAATCGTTGGCGTTGAGCACGACCTCGGCACCGCTGCGGCGCGCCAGCTCGAGGGCGCCATTTGAAACATCGACCGCTATGACACGGGCGCCCAGTGCACTGGCAATCATCACGGCCGACAGTCCAACGCCGCCGCAGCCGAACACAGCCACCCACTCCCCGTCAGCGGTACGTCCTTGCGTTACCACGGCGCGAAATGCGGTGGCAAAACGACAGCCGAGCGATGCCGCGGTGTCAAACGGGAGCTCGTCGGGTAAGGTCACAAGATTGACGTCGGCATGATCGATGGCCACGAAGTCGGCGTACGATCCCCAGTGGGTAAATCCCGGCTGCGTTTGCGCTTCACATACCTGCTGGTTTCCGCGCACGCAGGTGTGACATACGCCGCATGCACACACAAACGGCACGGTGACACGTGTGCCTGCACGCCATTGCGTGACGTCGCGCCCAACGGCCACGATTTCACCGGCGAGCTCATGCCCTGGCACGTGCGGAAAGGACCGGATCTCGGTGTCGTGACCCTGCCATCCGTGCCAATCGCTGCGACAGAGGCCGGTCGCGCGTACGCGAATCACGGCGCCGTGGCGGGCGGGAGCAGGGTCGGGCAGCGAGACCACGCTGAGCGGACCGCCAAAATGTTCGTACACAACAGCACGCATGAGTGTGGGACGCAGGTGAAGTGAGTGTTGCAAAAAACAGAGTGCTGACAGATCAGTAGATTATACGTCATGACAACACCTCTCGATGAGCTGCTGGCGTTGCTCGATCTCGAGCCGCTGGAAGTAAATATCTATCGCGGTTCCAATCGGGATCTCGGATCTTCGCGCGTGTTTGGCGGACAAGTATTTGCGCAGGCGCTGGTGGCAGCGCGCCGCACCGTCAATGAGCCACGCGAAGCGCACTCGGTACACGGCTATTTCATTTTGCCCGGCGATCTGGCAGCGCCCATTGTCTACTTTGTGGATCGACTGCGCGACGGGGGCAGCTTTGCCACGCGCCGCGTCACTGCGATTCAGCATGGACAGGCCATCTTCAACATGTCGGCGAGCTTTCATCGCACAGAGAGCGGACTGGCGCATCAACCGGCCATGCCGGACGTACCGCCACCAGAAGAACTCTCTGATGAACTGGTGCTCATTCGGCAAATGGCCGAACGCATTCCCGAACGCTATCGGGCCGTTTTGACACAAGATCGGCCGATCGATGTGCGCCCGGTAGATTCGGTCGATCCGTTCAACCCGGATATTCGTGCACCAATCCGGCAACTCTGGTTCCGTGCACAAGGGCGCATGCCTGATGAACTGATGTTGCATCAGGCGGTGTTGGCGTACGCCTCGGATTACAGTTTGCTCACCACGGCGTTGCTGCCACACGGCGTGTCGTTTCGCGCACCCGAGCTGCAGCTGGCATCGCTTGATCACGCGTTGTGGCTGCACCGCCCGTTTCGCGCCGATGAGTGGTTGCTTTACAGCATTGATAGTCCGGTAACGTTTGGTGCACGCGGCTTTGCGCGCGGCTCGATCTTTTCGCAGACGGGTGATCTGGTGGCCTCGGTGGCGCAGGAAGGATTGATACGCATGCGGCCAACGGCTGACTCGCTCCCGTGATTCCAACGCTCGTGCTGGGCGGGCTCGGTCACTCGCATCTTTTCGTGCTCGAGGCGCTGGGCAAGGGTGAACTGCCGGCGTGCCGGGTGATGGTGTGTTCCGCCGAGCCGCAACACGTGTACTCCGGTATGGTCCCGGGGTGGCTGGGTGGCAGATACACGTCGTCGGAGCTCACGGTGGATATCGCACAAATGTGTGCCAGTGTCGGTGCGCAATATGTGCCGCATCACGTTGCGGGCCTCGATGCAAACACGCGTACGCTGCAACTCACGAACGGCACCGCGATCTCGTTTGACATCTGCTCCATTGCGGTTGGTTCACAACCGGCCGGGTTAAACACCCAAGGCGCGCACGAGTGGTCATGGCCGCTCAAACCGCTGCAGCGCGTTGAAGGAGTGCTGGCGCGACTGAACGAGCTGGCGGCGGCTCGCACGGGGGCGGTGACCGTGGTTGGCGCTGGATTGGCCGGTATTGAAATCGCGCTGGCGGCGCGAGCTCGTCTCAGCATTGGAGGCGCGCGAACCGATGACGTTGACGTGCGCATCGTGAATCGCGATGCAACGCTGAGCACCGGTCGGGGAGACAGCTTTACAGATCGACTTGAAGACGCGTGCGTTCGTCATGCGGTGCCGATTTATCACAACGCTCGCGTGGATGCCGTATCGGCCACGCACGTGCAGCTGCAGGACGGTCGCGCGCTGCCGAGCGACGTCACCATCTGGGCCACGGGACCGACAGCCGCACCATGGCTGGCTCTGAGCGGATTGCGTGTGGACGAGCGCGGGTTCTTGTTGGTCAATGAACATCTGCAGTCACTCTCAGCACCGCACGTGTTCGCGGCTGGCGACTGCGCCACGCTGTCCTTCGCGCGCGACACACCCAAAGCTGGTGTGTACGCGGTGCGTATGGGTCCGCATTTGGCGCGCGCACTGGCGCAGGCGCTGCGTGGCGAGCGAGTCACCGAGCGCTATGCGCCACAGCAACGCTGGCTCACTCTCGTGAACACAGGCGACGGCCGCGCGATTGCCAGCTGGGGACCACTCGCCGCGCAGGGACGTTGGGCCATGCGCTGGAAGGACAAAATAGATCGCGATTTCATGGCACGTTTTTCGGATCCCGCTCATCGTCACCGGAACGGCGCGTCGCAATGAAGAGCGCACCCTCTCTGGCGCGCGCTCCGAACTTCACGGCCGCGTCGTAGGCGGACACAAAGGCAATAAAATACACATCCCCCGCCGCTACGTATGCATCGGGCCCGACCACCTGGCCGTCCACAATCAGCGACAAGCACCGATTACTGCGGACGTAGCGATAACAGCCGGAGCCGGCCGACGGCGGACGCACTCCCGGAATCGGATTGCGTCTGATCAGATCACCCAGATACGCAACGTTTCCCCGGTCTTCAGCAATCTTGTGCGGCTCGATGATGCGCCAGCCGTTCTGTCGCGCTTCGCGCAGCTGGTAGGTGTTGAAGTTCGGTTCCATGATGCGGTTGGCCAGCACGCGCACCGTGGCGAGCGTGACACCCACACGTGGGGCCACGAGATCCACGCTGATGGTGTCTGCATCCTCTGGCACTTCCACAAAACCGGACCGCGCGGGTGCGAGTCCCACCGAGCGAACCAGAAACTGTACAACACGCAACTCGGTGCCTTGCAATATGTACCGCCCGTTCTGATTGGTACGAGTTTCGGCGACAGCCACACCAGTCGTGTCCAGAATCGTGACCACCGCGTCTGCCACCAGCGAATCAGTTTGTGCGTCAACGACGGTGCCAACAAATACCTGAGCGTGGGCCGCACCCGCCAACGCTACGGACATGGTCAGCGCGGCGATGATCGCACGCAATACGACGAATGGACTGCGCATGTCCGGCTACCTCTGCAACAGCTGCGTAACGCCGACTGACGTGTCGGCACCAACTCACCCTTTTCTAACGCCTGCTACTCAACTTCGGCGCCCGCAGATGATTCGGCAAACACCGGCGCCAACAAACCCGCTCGCGACCGGCCGTGCGGATCCTGTTTCGCACGAATCGCATTGACCATTTCCAACGCGGTCTGCGTGAGTGGCGGAAGCTCCATTGCTGACTGCCCCAGCGGCGTCACCCGCTCGCCCCACTTGACCAGCAGGGAGCAATAGGTGAGCCCGCCACCAAAGGCGGGCATGAGCAGTGTGCTGCCCGGTGTCACACGTGATGCTTCGAGGGCCTCAACGAGCGCCACCGGAACGGTGGCCGCACTCATGTTGCCGTACTTCTGGACGGTCACAATCACGCGCTCCATAGGGATACCCGCGTACCGGGCCACCGATTCAATGATTCGCAGATTGGCCTGATGCGGCACGACCAGATCGACATCATCAGCGGTCTTGCCACACTGCTCCAACACGCGACGTGACGCATCAGACATGGCGTGTACCGCGCGCTTGAAAATCGACTGCCCGTCAAAGTCCCACATCGTGTCCCCAAACGTGATGTCGTGCAGCGCGTACGTGCAGCCCATACCGCGCACGCGCAGCGTCTGCCGACCTTGAGCGTCGCAGCCGAGCACGCTGGCCATCACACCTTCTTCGTTGTCTGACGCCTGTAGCACAACAGCGGCCGCACCGTCGCCAAA
>JBBRDJ010000138.1:0-8374 GCA_038203945.1 Gemmatimonadales bacterium | reverse complement strand
CCCGATCCAAAGGGTGCCGACGTTCCCATGTACGACCTCGACGAGTTCTACCTCGTGGCCAGCTGGTTTCGACGGCATCCGGAAGAGTTGGCGCACACTGCCGTTGTCTGAACTGCGCTCGATATAGCGCGAGTATCGCGTATACAGCTACGGCATCGTGTACCACGAAACACACGTGACTGACCGTACACTGTTCGCTGACTGGCTGACGATAGTTTCTTGTTCGGGAACGAAACCTCGCCACGACCCACTCATCTTGCGCGGCGTTCGTGTGAACGCAATGTGAACGCCAACTGACTATTGTCACGCCTGTACAGGTATTCGTATGAGTGGTCCTGCTTCCACAATCGAAAGATCCACAGTCGCACAACGCGAATCGGGCGAACGTGCGCCACTGACATTCGCTCGTCGCCGGCTTCTGCTTGGCATCACCGGCGTTGGTGCATCGGTGGGGTTGTCAGCGATATGGTTGCTGGCTTTGCTGAGCGGCTTGGTGTACATCGCGCCCGATTGGACTCCGTTCGGTATTTCCCTTGGATTGTTCGAGGCACCGGTGCGCGCCACAGTGCTCGTACTGTGCGTGTTTGCCGGGCATGCCGCGCTGCTGGGTGGCGTGGAGTACATCGGTGGCGCGGTCGCGGTGCGCACCAAACGCACGATGCCTGAGTGGGCTGCAGGCTGGCTTCGTGGTGTGGCAGTGCAGGCGGGTATTATCGCGGCTGCAACGTTCGCAGCCGCGTTTGGCGCCAGTTTGCTCGGTTGGTTCGGATTGGTGGGCGCAGTCGCGGGCGTGGGCGCGGCACTGCTCGTACTGCAGGGTTACGTTGCCCGAGCCATTGCACCACTGAACATGCAGCCCGCCGATGCAGCGCTTGCTGAACTGGCGGGAGCAAGCGGCGTTCGCGCTGCGTCAATTCGTGTGGTGAGCGCGTCTGACGAGGCGTTTGTTGGCGGATGGATCGGCATCGTCAAGCCGCAGCTGTGGATTCCCGCTGCGTGGACCGTGCCAGCCCACCGCTCGTTGCTTGGTGTGCAGTTGGCTCGACGTCGGGCTCAGTTCACCAGCGGTGCGCGTCGTCGTGGCTTGTGGCGTGCCGCTGCCTGGCCCGCACTCGGCGTGGCGCTTTTTGCTCCTCTGCTGCCGTGGTCCTACACCAACGGTATGCTGTGGTTGGCATTACCGGCCGTGAGCACTTTATGGACGTTTGTTGCCGTGCTGCTGCTGCCGTCCCTATCGCGACCGGTGGTGTACAGCGCCGACGCTGTGGCTGCGTCTCGCGTCGGTGTTGATGCGGTGGTGCAGGCAGTCCATCAGCTCGACGCGTGGCAGGATGATGAGCCTGAGCGTTCGTCGGGTGTGGAGTTCGTTTTCCATCCCGTGCCTTCGCGCAACAATCGCGAACGTGCGTTGCATCGTGGAAGGCGGCCAACGCTGGGTGGCGGTCATCAGCAAACGCGGTTGACCCTGTTTGCCTCACTGGCCGCCGGTGGATTGCTCGGCCGGGTGGTGCATTGCAACATCGGGCGACCGAGCTTGTGGGCCGTATATCCGGGCGACTGACACGCTACATACTCGCGCGAAGGTGTACCGCAAGACAGTTGCAAGCCGGCAAAAATGTCGCGGATCTCGCATCCGGACAGCGCGGCAATCGCCTCACGGGAAGGCTATCGTACCGCTGTACGCGCTGAGCTCAGGGCGAATTCCATCGGCCAGCGCAGAGATCGCTCCGGTGTCACGAGACCCGCTCGTTCTCGTATGAGCGAACCAAACTGCGTCGCCAGTACTGCCTCGCCGGTGTGCAGTCGTAACTGACGACCGGTAGCGCGCACCTTGATGGTAGTGCCAATTGGATCTGTGCGTACATCTACACATGTGACACAGCCGTGGCAGACATGCGCGATATCCTGATCCTGGTTGGCGGCATCGGACAGCACGAGTAGCCGCCGAGTGGTGGCCACCCAGGTGGCGGGTCCACGCGCGTCTACACCAGGCAATACGGCGAGCAATCGCTCTTCCGGTCCCAGCACGTGCTGCACGTCCAGATAGTCGGAGGCCATTGATGCGTGCGCGGTGGGAGAATGCGAGGGGTTTGCTGCTTTCACGAGTGACCAAGCACGGGAAGATGCGATCGACACGGCGTATGCCTTCAACGCACGCGCCAAACGTGCATGGTGTCGAAAATCGACACAGGATTCCGGCTACTGCATCCCAGTCAGTCGAACGCGCGCCGGAGTTGTTCCCAAGAGAGGTATTGATATGTAACTTATGGCTTAGCCAGCAGGGAGGCAATCGCTGGAGGGCGCACGTGTAAGCGCCTGAACGCGACACCCACAGCGTCGGCCGGTGCGTCGTCACTTGCGCCGAGCAGCAGGCGTCACGACACTATCGCAGCATCATGATCCAACGGACGCCAGGGTCTGTGCTGGAGTGTCCTGTTACTGTCTTGTCTGCACTGAGGCAGTCACCCGTGATCGAACGACCGACATTTCACTCGGCGACGTGCGATTATTTTCGCCCAAAGATGACGTGGCTGCGTAATGAGATCAGCGCCTACTGTCGCATCACTGGCACTTCACGGTCCCATGCTCGCCGAGCCCGGCGCCATGCTCGCCGCGGTGCAACACGTGCTCGTGCAACGCCGCCTCATGCGTCATCTGCTCCGTAGCGGCGGCAATCATGACGGATCCTGAAAAAGGAAATGAGGATCCACTCGGCACCGCGCGGCTGTTCAGGGCACAAACACAAAAAGCCCGTGCAGTGTGCACGAGTTGCGGCGCATGACACGTGTTGACGATGTCACAAGTTTTTGTCAAGCACCAGCAGCGACTCCAGCCGCTCCACCAACGCCTGCCGGATACGCGGTGGACTGATCACCATGGCTTCGGCGCCGTACTGCAGCACGTGCCGCACCGCCCACTCGTTGTCGGCCAGCGGCCACGACACGGTCACAGAACCATCGGCATCGAGCGGCACCTGCTCCCGCTCCGCAATCCAGCGCGCCACCACGGGTGAGTAGCGAACGATAAGCACATCATCCGGACCTTCGCCGGCGAACATGCGATTGTCGCGTATCACGCGCTGCACATCAAAGTCCAACGGCACTTCAAACGTGGTGTCATCGAGCGTCACGGCATCGATACGATCGAGTCGAAACACGCGCATGGCCGTTACCGACGTGCACCAGCCAATTACGTACACGTGCTGATGCGCCCGCACGACCGCCCACGGATGCACCACACGCGGCTCCGCTACCTCGGCATTCGCGCGACGGTACGTCATGGCGACGGCACGCTTTTCATCACGTGCGTGCCACAATGTGCCAAAGTGCGACAACAACCTGTCAGACACTGCTTCCACCGCCACGGTCTGCAGCAAGGCGTCGGTTGACACATCGTTGTTGCCAGAGGCCGCACTATTGTTGGGCACCACCGACAACGCACGCAGTTTGCTCCGCGCCGACACCACCGACGCACGCTCTTCCAGCGGACGTTCGAGCAGCAGCATGCCCAACCCCAGATCAAGCGCCGCCAGTTCGGCGCGTGAGAGTCGCATGGGACGCTTGAAGAACGACGTGCGCGCACCAACACCGGTTGGTCCCAAATAGAGCTCCACCGATTCAACAAAGCCCGCTACGTCGCGATCCTGTGAATCGAGTGCCTCCAGATCCATGAGCAAGGTGCGCTCGTCGGTGCCCACACGCTCGGCCAGTTCGGCGAGTGGCAGTTCCGTGTCTTCATCGAGTTGCGGCAGCGTGAGCAGCAGCCGATCGAGCTGGTCTTGGGCACGAACTGTCATGCGCTCACCTCCGCGTTGGCGTGCACCTGATACGCCGAACGCACCAGTGATCGCCAGTCGTCGACCACGTCGGGCGGCGCGACTGGCCGCACATCACCGCCAAACGCGAGCAGCCAGCGCAGGAACGTATCGCGTCGCCGCACGGCGAATCGGCGACGCGCAGGCGCGGGCTGGGAAGCAGACGCAGTCGGTGCAGTCGGTGCAGTCGGTGCATGCATGAGTGGCTCGTGACCTGCAATCGGCTCACCAAGGTCCAGCGCCACAGAGATGTCTCCATGTGCGCTGATGAACTCCACATCAATCGGCTCAACGTCGCCCGTGCCCAGCTCCCACGCGTGCCGTGATCTGGCGTGTGCACGCAAGTCAAAGTCTGTCGGAATGCTGAAGTCCGGTGTGGTAGGCGCCTTTACGTTCACGCGCACATTCTGCATACGCGATGTGCGAAAGTGACGCTGGCCACCGGCGGCTCTGTCAAACGCCACCAGATACCATTTGCCGGTGAGATACACCAACCCGTATGGTTCAACCGTGCGCGCATCGGTAGCGCCACGCCCAATGCTATGATAGGTAAACGTGACATGTTTGCGGCGTTGCACCGCATCGTGCAGCGCCGTAAACGGCGACGTCAACTCGGTCGCGTTGGGCACTGCAGTGACAGCCAATTCCTCCGGCAAGTCATGTCGCAATTTGCGCAACGCGCGCACCGCATCAAGCTCCAGTTGCGGCTCGTCGAGCATGCGCACTCGCTCGGCGGCGCGCCGCAACATCACTATCTCGTCGGGCAATACTGCCAGCGTCGGGAGGCTGCCGTACCCCGGTCCCGTTGGCCGACGTACCCCAGTCACCTTACGCGCGTGGGGGACCGTACTGCCGTCACTCTCGGAGAGCATGAGATACGGCAGATAAAAACTCTTGGCCGGCAATCGATATTCCGACGCATCCCCGTCGCCCGACGTGACCGTTTCAATTGCGATCCCGGCGTTGCGCAGTTCGTCCTTGTCCCGCTCAAACATGCGCAGCAGTGTGTCGGACGCGGCACCTTTGTGTGCGTACGCCGGCACATCACGCGAGAGTTCCGCGAACGATACGGCGTAGCGCCGCCGCAGCAGTGCGGCGAGCAAATCGAACCAGCGAATCAGTTTTGTGTTGGCAGGCATGCAGGGAGTATGCGCTCGGGGTCCGACAAGCGCATCTCAGGACGCTGCGTGACCCCTGGACTGCGGTCTGCTTACCGCCGAGGCTTGGCCTGCACGCTTGGCCACTTCTGGTCGGCTTTAACGATGTTGCCCGGCACATCGCGCAACCACGATTGCTGCGTGCGCACGTCCTTGTTCAGATACAAGCGTCCGTTCTCAATGCGCCAGGCGGTTGGATCAATGTCAAACTTGGCCCCACCGGCCACGCCCATGGCGCAGTAACCGCCGTACTGCGGAGCGTACGCCTCGGGCTTGGCCAGAAACGCGACACGATTGGCCGCGCTGGCGAAATGCCACGTCGCACCCTGCCAGGTTGCCGCGAACGACGCTGACCCTTCGGTTGGCGCACCCGCCGTGAAGTAGGCCACCGGATCGAAACCATGAAGAGCAACGCCGTCGTCACTGAGGTTGAGCGCATTGGCTGACGTTGCTGCTGAGCTGTTGCTCGTGGACTGCGCGATCAGTTGGGTGGTGCTGAAGGTTGACGCAATCAGGAGTGTGGCGGCAAGCAACAGACGGGTGGCTGTGGAACGCGGGAGGGTGGGACGCATCATGTGAGCTCCGAGTGAAAGAGGGTTGCGTGAACTAGTCCCGCGTTATGCCGAGAGTTCCCGCTGTCCTCCGCTCGCGGTAGTTTGACAGTGTATAGTCATCCCGTTCACTCGTTCCGGAGCTCTTATGGCCCGACAGGTTGCTTTCAGTTCCCGTGGTCCCGCTGCTGTGGGGCCGTATTCGCACGGTGTGTGGAGCGGCAACGAACTGTTTTGCTCGGGGCAAACGCCCATCAACCCCGCCACCGGCAAACTCGTGGACGGCGACCTCACTACGCAAACCAATCGCGTGTTCGACAACATCCAAGCGGTGCTGGAAGACGCCGAACTCACCATGGACGATGTCATCAAATGCAATGTCTACCTGGTAGACATGAACGATTTTGCCGAGATGAACGCTGTCTATGCCAAGCGTTTCGAAGAGCCGTATCCCGCGCGCACAACAGTAGCGGTGGCCGGTCTTCCGCTTGGTGCACGTGTTGAAATCGAGTGTATTGCGCGGAAGGGATGAATAACGCTGCGCGGCCGCCGGTGAATGACGAGGCAGGCGCAGTCGGTCCCGATCACGTGCGCTGGCGATTACTCGGTCCCGGGTTGGTGGTGGCAGCAACGGGAGTGGGCGCTTCCGATATGGTGGCCACGCTGGTGGCCGGTACGCGCTACGGCTACGAGCTGCTCTGGGCGGTGGTGGGCGGTGTGCTGATCAAGATTGTGATGGTGGAAGGCGCCGGACGTTTTTCGCTGGCCACCGGCCGTACAATCTTCGAAGGCTGGCGCAGTCTGGGCGCGTGGACCAGTTGGTACTTCGGGCCGTACATCATGATCTGGGGTTTTGTGTACGGTGCCGCGGCGATGTCATCGTCGGCACTGCCGCTGGCGGCGGCTTTCCCCGCAGTGTCGCTCACCACATGGGCCATCGTGATGGGGCTGCTGGGCTTCACGATGGTGTGGTTTGGCCAGTATGCACTCTTTGAGAAGATGACCGCTGTGCTGGTGGGCGTGATGTTCGTTGTGGTGGTGGGACTCGCCATCATTGCGGTGCCGCACGTGCCGTCGATGATATCCGGATTGATCCCCAACATTCCCGATGGGACCAACGGATTGATGTACACACTTGCGCTGGCCGGAGGCGTAGGTGGCACCATCACGCTGGCTGCCTACGGATACTGGCTGCGTGAGAAAGGCTGGATCACGCCCGTTTGGATGCGCGTGATGCGCATTGACAATGCGGCCGCGTATCTGCTCACGGGTGTGTTCGTGATCGCGATGCTGATTGTGGGCGCTGAAGTGGTGCGGTCGGCGGGAGTGAGCCTGAGCGCCAGCGACGAAGGATTGCTCGATCTGCAATCCGTATTGAGCGACCGATATGGTGCTGTGGTAGGAACCGGTTTCCTGATCGGCTTCTGGGCCGCGTCGTTCTCATCACTCATTGGCGTGTGGAACGGCGTCTCGCTCATGTTTGCCGACTACTGGGGCAACATGCGCGGGCTCACGTCAGGTCATGGCGATACGCGCGTGGGCGGGAAGTACTTCAGGTACTATCTGGTGTGGCTCACCTTCCCGCCGATGTTGCTGTTCCCGCTTGGGCGGCCGTTTGCACTGATCCTCGCGTACGGCGTGCTCGGTGCGTTGTTCATGCCGTTTCTGGCCGTCACGCTGCTCGGTTTGTTGAACGGCACGCGTGTACCCGTGGAGTGGCGCAACGGCGTGTTTACGAATGCTGCATTGGCGTTGTGTGC
This sequence comes from Gemmatimonadales bacterium, assembly GCA_038203945.1. Taxonomy (GTDB): domain Bacteria; phylum Gemmatimonadota; class Gemmatimonadetes; order Gemmatimonadales; family Gemmatimonadaceae; genus JAABRT01. Next base: position 1,092 of record JBBRDJ010000138.1, on the reverse strand, counting down.
GCTGGTGTTTGCGGTGCTGGGTGCGAGTCAACTGTGGAGTTTGGTGCGCGGCTGACTCGCTACCCCGCCGTGATATCCACGTCCTTCGTCTCACGCAGGAACAGCATCCCTATCACGAGCGTCGCGGCAGCGATCACCACCGGATACCACAGCCCGGCGTAGATATCTCCCGTCGCCGCCACGATGGCGAATGCCGTGGTGGGGAGGAAGCCGCCGAACCAGCCGTTGCCGATGTGATACGGCAGCGACATGGACGTGTAGCGAATACGTGTGGGGAACATTTCCACGAGCATGGCCGCAATCGGTCCGTATACGAGCGTGACGTAGATCATGAGCACGAACAGCACGGCCACCACCATGGGCTTGTTGATTGCCTCCGGCTCGGCCTGCACGGGATAAGCCGCCGCATCGAGCGCGTCGCCCAGCACCTGGTTGAAGCGCGCGCGCGCCGTCCCGTCACTGTCAGCTGTGGCATCGAACGACGCAATCACGGTCTCGCCCACGCGCACTTCGGCCGTGTTTGAGCGCCGCTCCGTGTTGCTGTAGGGCACACCGCGGGCCACGAGCGCCGCCTTGGCCACGTCGCAGCTCGACGTGAACTTCGAGGTTCCCACCGGATTGAACTGCACCGAGCACTCGGCCGGATCGGCCACGACCACCACTGGGGCCGTGGCCTGTGCCTGCTCCAGCGCCGGATTGGCGTAGTGCGTGAGCGCGCGGAACAGCGGGAAGTATGTGAACACGGATAGCGCGAGGCCCAGCATGATGAGCGGCTTTCGTCCAACGCGGTCGGAAAGCATGCCCACGATCACAAAAAATGGACTGCCGAGCAGCAGCGCCACCGCCACCAGCACGTTGGCCGTCTGTGCGTCCACCTTGAGCGTCTGCGTGAGAAAAAAGAGCGCGTAGAACTGCCCCGTGTACCACACCACCGCCTGGCCCGCAGCGAGCCCGAAGAGCGCCAGCAGTACGATCTTGAGGTTAGCCCAATTCCCGAACGACTCGCGGAGCGGCGCCTTCGATTGCGTGCCCTCGGCTTTCATGGCCTTGAACACGGGCGACTCGTCGAGCTTGAGTCGGATCCACACCGAG
>JBBRDJ010000137.1:0-8393 GCA_038203945.1 Gemmatimonadales bacterium | reverse complement strand
AGGGGATGTGCGACCGCATTGGTATCATGCAGCGCGGATTGTTGGTGGCGTGCGGCACGATGCACGAGTTGCGCGCTGAAAATGGTGATGACGGACTGGAAGACATTTTCCTGCGACTCACCGGCGAGAAGGCCACGCGCGATGTGGGCGAGGTGCTGCATGCGTGAGCCGCTACGAGCGGCTGGCGTGCTGCATTTACTCGAGCCGAAATGGCGCATCGCCCGTGCACGCGCAAAGTCTGCCGGTGAAGGCAACAAATCGCGCGGCGTGGTGCTCGCATTGCTCGGCAGCGGTTTCTTTTTTGCTGCGTTTGCCGTGTCGCGTCGCGTGCTGATGTACTTCCGGGGCGCTGAAGACATCGGCGCGATTCTGGCCGCGAAAGTGCTGGCCATGCTGCTGCTCGCGTTTTCGTCGATTCTGTTGTTGTCGAATGTGATTGGTGCCTTGTCGAGCGGATTTCTGGCGCGTGATCTCGATCAGATGGCCGCTGCACCGGTGCCGTCGCGCTCACTGTATGGGGCGCGTCTGGTGGAAACGGGCGTGCATGCAAACTGGATGGTAATGCTGCTGCTGTTGCCACTGCTGTCGGCGTACGGTGTGGTGTATCAGGGCGGACCACAGTTTGTGGGGTTTGCACTGCTCGTGTTTGCGCCGTTCTTTGTAATTCCCACCGCGCTGGGTTCACTCACCACGTTGCTGCTGGCCAACGTCTTTCCCGCTCGACGTACCCGCGACATTCTTTCTGTGGTCACAGTACTCGCCATTGCCACGCTGCTGGTGATGTTTCGCATGGCGCGTCCGGAGCAGTTGGTGAAGCCGGAAGGTTTTGAGAACTTCATGGACTTTGTGGCGGCCATCGATACGCCAAGTTCGCCTTGGCTGCCGAGTGAGTGGGCCAGCGACGCGATTATGGGTTACCTGCGAGGCGGACCAATCAGCACAGCGCTGCTGCGTTTGTGGGGCTCAGCGCTCGGTCTGCTGCTGGCGGGATACGCAGCGCACCGCCTGTTGTGGTCGCGCGGCTTCAGTGCGGCACAGGAGGGTGCGGGCCGGCACAAAGCCGTGACGGTGCGTCCCTTCATTGACCGCGTGTTTGCGTGGTTGCCCGCACATCGACGCGAGCTGGTGCTCAAGGAGCTCAAGATCTTCGCGCGCGATACCACGCAGTGGAGTCAACTCATATTGCTGTTCGTCTTGCTGGTGGTCTACGTGGCGAACGTGCGCTATTTGCCACTCACGGGCGAGGGCGTGACGGTGCTGTTGCGTCAGCTGGTGCCGTTTTTGAATCTGGCGGTGGCGGGCTTTGTGCTTGCATCGATAGCCGGACGGTTTGTCTTTCCATCGGTCAGCCTGGAAGGACGCGCGCTGTGGTTGTTGCGATCGAGTCCCTTGGCCATGCGTGATTTACTGTGGGCCAAGTTCTGGGTGGGCGCGGTTCCATTGTTTCTGCTGGCGATTGTGCTGGTGGTGGCCACCAACTTTCTGCTCGATGTGACACCGTTTGTGCATGCGGTCTCCACGACTGCCATTGCCTGCCTGGTGTTTCCACTCACCGCCATGGCGCTTACGTTTGGCACGTTCTATCCGCAATACGACGCTGAGAATGCGGCGCAGATCCCCACGTCGTTTGGTGGACTGCTGTTCATGCTGGCCGCGATTGTCCTGATTGCCGCTGTGGCTTACGGTACCGGTCGTCCGGCGGCACGGTTTATCATGGCCGATCATTTTGGGTGGGCGTTTGATGCCACGAGTCTGGTGCTGCCATTTGCGTTTGTAGTGTTGACATGCGTGGCGTTTACCGTTGTGCCGCTGCGGATGGCGGTAGGTAAGTTGGAGGCGTTGGAGCGGGGGTAGCGGGTGGGTGGGTTGGCCGTCAGCTAACGAGTCGTGACTTGCGTCCAACCGGTGATGTGTCTTCCCCGGTAGACATCCACCGTTTCGAGCCATTCCTCCGGCTCCGGGCGAACGGCGGGCACGCGCAGCGCCGCTCCCGTTCTGAGTATCAAGTCCCCTGCATCATCGTTACAGTCCAGTCGGCCCTGAACGTCTCCGCTCCGATGCGTGCGCGACGAAATCATGCATGCGGCGTGCGCGCAACATTGTTCCGCAAAGCTGATCGGTCCAGGTGGTAGGAGCCATCACGGGATGCACTGCGGAAACGCATCTGCGATTGAAAACATGCGACGCTTGTCTCGTCGTCCGCAATCATGCTGAAGCTGCTCGTCTACTTCAGTTTCGGTCGCAATACCAACCGCTCCGTTAACGGGAGATTGATCGGTTAGCCAAGCCGTGGTGGTGCGTACGAAATGCGTCCCCTATCTCGCCGCGAGCCGGAGGACGACCTCGACAAACAGACCATCTACGACGACGTCATCAAACTGATCCGGGAAATGAAACCGGCCGCTCAGTTTTTCTTCGCCACTCACAACGGGAACTTCCCTGTACCGGGCGATGCCGAGCAAGTGCACGCATGACGCTACGAGGATGAGGTCGTTCACGTGCTGAACGGCAGCATCGATTCCCGTAAAGTGCAGGATGCGATCATCAACATCATGAAAGGCGGCGAAGCGGCCTTCAACCGACGCGACGTCAACTCGGTAGTCGGACTCTCTGCTGATTCGGTCGCGAGAGTTAAGGAGCTGATCTCCAAAGCCGCTTCGAACGAGACTCCGGTTCCAGGTCTTGAAGTGGGGGATTTCGACCTCCCCTACATCGACAACCGTGACATTACAGGAAAGCTGGCCGACGTCTTTCAGCAGACACTTAGCTTCGTACTTGCCAATACCGGCACTGGGAAGGATGGCCAATCTGGAAACTCGCTCGGCCAGCCAGAAGTGCCACGCATCGTCTGGGAAGAACTATTGGTCAATGCGTTGATCCATCGCGATTATTTCGTTTCCGTTCCTGTGCGCGTTTCTATTTTCTCCGATCGGGTGGAGATTGTGAGCGCGGGGCATCTGCCAAACATCCTTACGCTTGAAAACAACAAAGCAGGAAACTTCAACATCTGAAACCCGAACCTGGCATCCTTTGCCACAAAACTCCTGCCGAATCGCAGACTCGGCCAAGGGCTTCGCGCTAAAAAGTCAACGCCCGCAACTGTTGCGTCCCCGACCGGCTCGCCGTGATTTGCGTACCGTCGCGCAGCTCGACGTTGAGTCGACCGGTATCAAAGGGAACGAGCGCCGTCACGAAATCGAGGTTGACCGCGTGCGAACGGTGGATGCGCACAAAGCGCCGGTGGTCGAGCCGGTCGAGCAGTGCACCCAACGTTACCGTGAGCAGATATTTGCGCCCCCTGCTGTACACGGCTACATAGTCGTCCTCTGCTTCAAGCCGTACAATTTCCGGTACAGCGATGGGGATGATCCGACCGCGCTCGCGCGCAAACAAACGCGTGAGCGGTGTCGCTAACGCCGTAAGACGCTCGCGCACCGGTGGCGTGTCCGGCTCGTCCTGCGACAGCGCACGCAGCACGCGTGACACGGCCAGGTCAAACCGCTCCTTCCCAAACGGTTTGAGCAGGTAGTCAACCGCACCCAGCTCAAACGCCTGCACCGCGTGTTCATCGTACGCGGTGGTAAACACTACGGCGCGCGGTGGAGCAACTTGCTTGAGTACTTCGAGGCCATCCAGCTCGGGCATGCGGATATCCAGAAACACAAGGTCCGGCGTCGCCTCGTTCAAGAGCTGTACGGCGGCGGCACCGTCGGCGGCTTCGCCGACCCACGCCAGCGTGTGAGTGTGGGTGATGAGGTCGCGCAGGTGGATGCGCGCCAACGGTTCGTCTTCGCACACCGCTACAGTAAGTCGCGCGCCCGAGGGGCTGGCCGTCATCACGCCACACTCACGCGGGGAGCCGCATGGACACGGTAAACCCGACGCCTGGTACGCTGCTCACCGATAGCGACGCGGCACCGCCGTAGAGCGCCTGCAACCGCTGACTCAACGCGTCCAGACCAATCCCGAACGAGCGCGGAGCGCTGGCGGCAACATCACCTGATGCCGCCACGGACGCTGCGTCCAACGCCGCGACGGACCACGGCACAGGCGTCGGGGCCAATGGTGCGGCACGTCCCGGACCATCATCGCGCACTTCCAGCACCAGCACGTTCCCCTCCCGATGTCCGTGCAGCGACAGTGTACCACCCTGGGCACGCGGTGCAATGGCATGCTTGATCGCGTTCTCCACCAGCGGCTGCAGTGCGAAGCTTGGCACGGAGCAGACCAGCGCCTCGGCACTCACATTTCGCTCGATGTGTAACCGCTCGCCATACCGGATCGTCTCGAGCGCGAGATAGTCGTTCACAAACGCCAGTTCGTCGGCGAGCAGTACGTCGTCACGCAGGCCGCGCTTGTGATCGAGCACATAGCGCAGCAGCGAGGCCAGACGCTCCAGCGCGGTTTCGGCCAAGCGGGGATCCCGGCGCACAAGCACCGACACCGAATGCAGCGTGTTGAACAGAAAATGCGGATCGAGCTGTCCACGCAGCGTGGCCAGCTCCGCCTGCACCCGCAGGGTATCAGCCCGGGCAACGCGAGCCCGCTGCTCTTCGGCGTGCGCCATGCCGAGACGGGCCCACGTGATGCCCACGACGGTGAAATACACGAGCATGCCGTGGAACGTCTGGAAGAAAATCCATGGGGCGGCTACTTCGAGCGTCCGAACAATACCGCCCACATCAATTGCCAGCACGCTGAGCGTGGCGATGTTCCACACAGCGGCGTAGGCCGCGGCCAGCGCCGTGTGTGCGAGAAAAAAGCTGGCCCGCAGGCGACTGGGCCACCGCCAGCGTGTGGTCATCGCGATTACTGCGAGGCCGAGCAACGCCGCAAAAGCCACGTTGCCGAGCGCCAGAATCAGGGTCTCGGTGGCCGAGTTGCTTCCGTCGCTGCCAATGAGCAGCGCGAGGATTACCACTAACGGACTCCAGGCCGCGACATAACGCGCGATGGAACGCAAGGCGTGACGCACCGACACCGTGTGCATTTCCGCTACCCTCGCTGACCAACGAGTGCCGGCAGCAACACGTACTTCACCCAACCGTAGTTCGGCGCCAGTTGCAACGCGCGATCGTACGCTGCACGCGCGGCCACTTTGTCGCCACGTTTCTGCTCCATCTGCCCAAGCCACGCATACGCCTCGGCTTGGCCCCAAGCCGGCAAGGGCGGAGCGGGTGCGTCGCGTTCAAACGCCTTCAGTGCGCGTTGCAACTGCGCATACCCCTTGTCTTCGCCACCACCCCACATGGCGGGTTTGAACCAGCTGCTGATCGCCGACAGCAGCAACACCCGCGGATTGTTGGCGGCCAGATCGAGGGCCTTTTCCTCGGCCGAAACGGCCGCCATACCGTAGCGCATGCCCGCCGCCACCCCGGTTCCGGCCAGCGTTCCCATTGACGAAAACATGAGCGCGTAGGTTTCGGGAAGAGGGCGCGCCATTGCGGAACGTTCCAACAGCGCAATCGCGTCCTTGAACAGCGCTTTCGCAGCATCGGTGACCGTACCTGTCCCCAGCTCGCGTTGCGCCTGCCGGTACTTGGCGTACGCTTGATAGTGCAACAGCAAGGGGTCATCGGGGAAGGCCGTCAGCGCACGAACCGCGATTGCCTCGGCCGCTTTGAGACCGGCCATGTCGTTGGCGAGTGTGGCGCGCTCCACGTTCACGCGGATGCTGTCGGCCCAACGAGCGGCGCCGCTGAGTGCGGACGCGCTCTGCACTTCTGCGCCCTGCGCCTGTATTACACCCGTGGGGAGACCGGACGTCAGCAGCGACGCCGTCAGCGCTGCGGCAACGCACACCGCTCGCGCGCGCACGGCGCCAATCGTGAGATCAGACTTAGTAGAGAAACGTGGCACCAGCATAGAGACTCCGGTTGAAGGGGGCTTGTACCGGCAACCGTTCGCGATAGTCGGCACCCCACCGATAGCGCATCACGTTGCCATGATTGAACACATTGGACAGATCGCCCCAAAGCACGAAGGCGCGCTCGCCGTTGATGGGGCGGTACCAGCTCACGCTGATGTCTGACCGTCGGTAGTTGGGCATGCGCAGGGCATTGGGCGCCCCGAACTGCGGTTCACCAGCCTGCACGCCCACCACATCGGTGAGCGGACGGCCGGTGGCAAAGCGCAGCGCCGAACCAATGGTGAGCTGGCCGTAGGTGCGCTGGGTAATCCAGCTCACGCTGTGGCGCACGTCGCCGAGTGCCGGCGCGTCGAGGCCGGTGTGCGGATCCGTGCGCCGCGAGTCCACCAGGCTCCAGGCCACACGGCTGCGCGTGCCCGCGCCCAGCTGCCAGCGCAGGAACAGGTCCGCGCCGCGCGCCACGCCCTGCCCCGCGCCCTGCACCCCATAACCGCGCGTGAACTGCCAGAGATTGTCGTACTGCTTGTCGTACAGCTCCACGCGCAATCCGGTGCTGTCGCTGCCCCACTGCAGCCCAACCACTGATTGCATCACGCGCATGGGCGCAAACCCGGCGCCGTCAAACTCCGGCCGATAAAACACTGGCTCGGCCACCTGATGGTACTGGCCCCAAGCGGCCGTGAGCCCCAGGCTACCGCGTTGCCACGCCACAGACAAGCGCGGGTCAAAGGTGCGCTGTGCGGTAATGGAGGCGCGATCGGTGCGCAGGCCGGCTGTGACGCGCACTCCAGCCGCACTCTGCCACCCCACCTCGCCAAAGCCACCAACGCGCTGCGTAATTACCTGCTGGTCGAAGAGCACCGACGCGCCGTCAGCAGTTGTTGCAACCGGTACGCTGGATCCGCCGTAGCGCGCATCGAGCCGCTCCACTTCACCGCCGGCCGCGAAGCGCCACCCGTTATCAAAGCGCACGCCCAGTGACGACACCAGATGCATGACCGCCAGATGCGTGCTGAGCGCCGTACCGGTAAATGCCTCCTGGCGATCAAAGCCGGAACGCGCCACCGTCACGGCCGGACGCCACCGCGTGCTGCTGTCGCGCCACGACAACACGGAGAAGTACTGATCGCTTTGCTGCGAGTAGTTGGTGCCATTTGCGACGCCGGCGTTGCCCACACCAAAGCGCGACGCCTGTCTCACCCCAAAAGCACGCACACGTCCGGCCTTGGACGTAGCCCATTCGCCGGTGCCGCTCAGGTCACTGCCAATGGGAGGCGGGTCGTACGGCTGCGCCTGTCCGAACACCGCCACCAGCGGCTGCAGGGAGTTGGCGTTCGCGCTCGCCCGAAATCCCAGACGTCGGTGCGGGGCCAACGCCACGGCGGCCCCCACGCTGCCGATGGAGGCGGTCACGGTCCCGGTGGTTTGCGCTGGGCGGCCAGCAGTTTCCAGTCGGATGACGCCGGATAGCGCATTCCCCTGCGCGGCACCAAAGCCGCCGGAGGAGAATACCGCACGGTCGAGGAGGAACGGATCGACGGTTGCGGTCACATGGCCGAGCGGGTTGTCGAAGCGCGGCGGTGAGAGCAGCCAGGCGTCGTCAATGAGCACACGCGTTTCGGTCACGTCACCGCCGCGCACAAACAGCCCGCTCCCTTCGTCCACCGCCTGCGCGCCAGGTAGTGTCTGGATGGCCCGGGCCACATCGGCCGCAGCACCGGGAGTTTGCACCACATCCAGCGCGTTGAAGGTGGCCGTCTGCCCAGTACCCATCGTGAACTCGCCGGCCGCCACCACGGTCATGGCGGTGAGTACGCGCGGGGCCGGTACGAGCGTGAAGAGCACGGTGCTGTCGGTGGGTAGCAGCAGGTCGCTGGTGGCGGGGCGGAACCCCACGCGGCGCGCCACGAGGGTGGCCAGGCCGCGATACGCTGTGGTGAGCGTGAATCGACCGGCGCTGTCAGTGTTTGCCGCCTCCAGCGTCTCCAGCACGACCACCGTGGCGCCGAGAGCGGGCGCACCGTCGGGAAGCTGTACGACGCCGCGCACGGTGCTGCGAGTGCTGGAAACGGTGCTACGGTCGGTGATGCCGCCCGTCACGCGATTCGTGCCACGCGTCAGATCCGGCGCGAAAACGGACGACGCCGCCGGCTGCCCCTGCGCCGACACGCCAACGGGCCGCAGTGCGATTGCGCCAAGCGCGAGCACCACCACAAGCAGCTGGTCCACGCACCGCACCATTCCGGGTGCGGCGCGGCGCTGTGAGATGAGAAACGTTGGCGAGGGTTGCATGCAGACAACGCTACGCCCCAACATTCCGGAGCAAGACACCCAATCGGCGAACCGACAGCTTGAGTCGGTGAGCGGTCACTGACGAACGGTTTTCGCGTTGGCGCCAACGGTCATGATCCCGCCGCCAGGAATAAAACTCCAGCGACGACTGGTAACGGCGAGCCCATTGCGCCAACAGCGGCAGTTCGAAAAGAGGAGGCTGCAACAACAGCCGCCCGGCAAAGCGCCGCAC
>JBBRDJ010000136.1:0-8435 GCA_038203945.1 Gemmatimonadales bacterium | reverse complement strand
CCGGCCAGCAAAACTGAGCGCAGCAAGTTTGTGGGTCGTCGCGTATACTGCGTCGTGACAGCAGAGGGCATGCAGGATCTCCGTGGGTGACAAAGTCGTTCACCGTCATGCTGCCCGATCGTGCATCCGGGCGCAAGACATCACACCCCGAAAACGGTACGCCAGCTGTGATCCGGCGTACCGAAGCGTGAAGTTGAAAACAGTCTTTGTCAGTCTTGGTCAGTCTTGGTCAGTCTTGGGCGCGCTTGGCGCGAGGTGAGGTGACAATGGATGGGTTGACTGCACTCGTGATAGAAGGCGATCCTGTTTTGCGGCAGTTTTTGCGGCGCCTGCTGGAGCGCCACGGCGCCGAAGTGCTGCTGGCCGACTCCGAAGCAGAGGGTCTTGACTTGCTTCACGCGGGTCGACAGCTGCCGGATGTCGTGGCGCACGGTACGGCGCTGGTGCGCGAGGCACCTGGCCGGCTCGCGGAGCGGGTGGAACAGATCGCTCCGGGCACACCGGTGGTGACGTACGGCGGGGCGACCGTGTTACCTCGCACGTCGGGCCGACGCCGACAGCTCAGCGCCGAGGCGCCGTTTGACGCCGAGGCTCTGGTGCAGGAGATGCAGTTCGCAGTGCGCCGCGCCACCGGAGCAAAACAGGCTGACGGGCTGGACGAAGTCCGATCGGCGACGGGCTGACCGCCGCCGGCCCAGCGCGACAGGCTGACCGCCGCCGGCTCAGCGCAACAGGCTGACCGCCGCCGGCTCAGCAATACCGGCTGACCGCCGTCGGCTCAGCCGTACCGGCCGGCCGCTACCGGCTCGCGGCGGCGATTTGTGGCGCACACACGGATCAGCAGCCCGGCGTCCCCATCACGGCGCCGCGCACAGCGGCCTGCACCGCCTGCAGCACATCGGCCGGCAGTGGCTGGCCCGGCGATCGGCGTGCCGCCTGCGCCACCAGCTGCAACACCCGCGTCTGTTCGGCAAATGAAGCCAGCAGCGCCCCCCCGGCCCCCGGCGTGGCCACGATGTCCTGGGCCAGCGCCTCCAACTCCAGCGCCAGCGCTTGCGCACCCGTGGGTCCGGACGCCGGCAACTCGTAGTGGCCAAGGTTCTTTAACGCCTGCGTCGACTCGTTGAGGCTGGCCACGGCCAGCGCTTCGTTGACGCGGCGATTGCTCATCGCGAGGCTGGCCAGGCGGCGCCGGGCCATGTGTGACGATTCAAATCCCACCGGACAATCTCCTGAGCTGCGACGTCTGCCTCTTGACAGAATCGCGTTTGTGACATAAATGCGACGCGCGCGTTGTAAGCGCATGAGTTACTTTCTGTTGCACGTACGGGATCAGTAGCACGCTACCCGAGCCGACCGGTGGACCGAGTGTATCGGTTACGCCAGTCGACCCGGGAGAGGTCGTCGCGAGGATCGGACGCGTGTGAGTCGGTCGGTGCATCGCCACAGCTGGCGATGCTCTCCGCTCACCCGGCCGGCGCGGCGGTCGTTCACCGTGTCGCATTGAGGGAACACCGCGTCATGCACGTTCTCACCGGGCAGTTCGACCGAACACTCGACCAGCGCGATGCGCTGGCCGTAGCCAGAGCCACCCTGGACGAGCATTGGGCTGTCTCCGCCGTGCCCATCGAGCGGCGCGTACTCTTGCTGGAGCGAGCCGACGAGGCCGCCGTGGCCGCTGGTATTGGCCTGGGTGAGCCCGTCGCCGACGGCCTGGCCCTGCTTGGCACGGCCTACGAACTGGCCGCCCTGAGCCAGCTTGACGCGGCGCTCGATTCCACCCCGGGCCCACAACGGGATCTGGCCCGCGCGGTGCTCACTCTGGGCGCGTCGCGCGCCTACCGATGCGGTGCCTCGCTGCGGCCTCCGCTCGACGACGGAGAGGGCGCGCTCACCTGGGCCGTCCGGCTGGGAGCGCTGGCCATGGTCAGCGGCCAGACCGACGTGTACGCCGACTGGTGGCAGAAGCGCGACGGCATCGCCGCTGCAGTGGAGAGCTACGCGCGAGAGCTCGAGGACCAACCGTGGGAACCCTACGCCCGCGGCACCCTGTGGATGGCCTGGTTGGGCCTCCTGGGCGCTCCATTGACCGCGCCCTCCGAAGACCCGGCCGAAGCCGCGCCTCGACCCCTGGTGGCCACCAGAACGCGTCTGGCGGCCTTCCGGGAGCGTCGAGCCGAGCATGGCAATACCGCAGACGGGCCCGTGCTGAGTACGGCCGCGCTGCGCGCCCGTATGGCTGAGTTCGCCGTTCGGCATCTGGCCGACGCCACTGAGCTGCTGACCATCGCAGTGTTGCGACGGACGCTCCCCGATGTGTCGGCAGAGTTCAAGCTGCGTTTGAGCGCGGCGCGCTCCGCAATGGCGGGTGATCACGGGCAGGATGTCTTGCTGGCGTGGTTGCAGGCCGCCGGCGTTACGTTGGCAGGCGGCGTGACCGCGCAGCTCGAACTGCCAGGATTCTAGTTTTCCCCACCCGTTCGGTGCCGCGAGCACGCCAGACGCGAAACACCGTGCGACCGGTGGAGCCGAGCGGGAAGGCCACGCCTCCGTTCCGATCGCCCTGATGGGCCACGATCCCAGCGATGCCGGCCGTGCGTAGCGCGTCGGTGGCCAGATCCGCATCCGCGCCCGACTCAATGCGAAACCAGCGGTCGGCGCCGCGCTTGTCCTGAGCGCGCACGTAGTAGGTGTCGTCAGCGGCCCAGAATCCGGCCAGCTCCACCTTGGAGTCGGCAAAAACGCTGACTGGCAACGAGGTCAACGGGGCAGGTTCGATGGCTCCGGCGGGCGCGGCGCAAGCAATGACGTTCATGGCGTAGAGGCAGGGGAGCGGGAGATTCGTGATCACACATCGCTGACGCGCTGCGTGACGGGAACATTGTACGACGATCTGACTGCCCACGCAATACGAGCTGATTGAGCTAAGTTGTTGACATTGATGTGGATAGAGTGTTCACTTAATGTGGATAACAACCCAAGTGCCGCTCCTGCAAGCACTCCCAGACCCGATCGGTGTGGAAAACATCGTGTGTGATACCATGGTCATGTGCAGGCCATCGGGAGTGTTTATCCACATGGCGTCGAATCACAAATATTATACCTAGGGGTAATGCACAGCAGCGTTGACAACCCGTCAACGGCCAAACTTCGCCCACTATTTGCCTGTGCCCCATGGCGAAAACGCGCCCCGAGCGACATGATCCCGCGAGAGTCTCCCTTCTTTATTTCCAGTTGCGCTGGAGAGCCCCGATGGTGCCTGACCCAAAGATCGGCCTGATCGTTGGCCGAGAGTGGTCGTTTCCGCCCGCCTTTATCGAAGCCGTCAAGCGTCGTCGATCGGGCGTAATCGCCGAATACGCATCGCTCGACGCCACGCAGATGGCGCAGCCGGTGCCGTATACGTTGCTCATTGACCGCATTTCGCATGAGGTGGGCTTCTATCGCACCTACCTCAAGCACGCCATGATTCAGGGATGTACCGTCATCAACAACCCGTTCATGTGGTCGGCCGATGACAAGTTCATCGATGCCACGCTGGCGGTGCGTCATGGCGTCACGCACCCCAAAACGATGGTCCTGCCCAACAAGGATTACATCTCCGGCATCTCGCACACCGAATCGTTGCGCAACCTCGCCTATCCGCTCGATTGGCGCGGCGTGGGCGACTACATCGGCTTTCCGTGCGTGCTCAAGGACGCCCACGGTGGCGGCTGGCGTGACGTCTATATCTGCCAGAGCATGGAAGAGCTGCTCACGCACTACAATGAAAGCGGCCTGCTCACCATGGTGGCACAGGAGTTCATTGCCTGGGAGCAGTACACGCGCTGCATGGTGCTGGGCCGTGAGCACGTGCTGGTGATGCCGTATGACCCTCGCGAGCGAAAGTACATCTCCGATCCCAACTATCTGGGCCAGGAGCTGCACGACAGGATTGCCGCCGATGCGCTCACGCTCTGTCGGGTGCTGGGCTACGACATGAACACCGTCGAGTTTGCCGTCAAGGACGGTGTGCCGTACGCGATTGACTTCATGAATCCGGCGCCGGACATGGACATCAACTCCCTCACGCCGGCCTATTTCGAATGGGCGGTGGAGCACATGGCCGATCTGGCGGTAAGGCTCGCCACCGCACCGTTTGATGCGCCGCGTCCGGAAACGGCCATTCCGGCGCTGGCCGGTAGCGCCGCCAACACTGTGCCGGAGACCGCTCCGACCGTTCCGGTGGCCTCGCGGGCCGAACCGGCGGCGGCCCGCTCGCCCCAGTCCACCCCCGAACCGTTTGCGTCTCCATGAGCCAGCGGTCCACCGGGCTGGGTGACGATCCGGTCGCTCAGGAAGCCATCGCGCGCTATCACGACGGTCTCTCCGACGACATCGCGGCCGCGTCCATGCAGCTGCTGGACACGCGACTCAAGAGCGACGGCCTGTACTTTGGCGACCGGCCACTATGTAGCGTGATCCGCCCGCGGCTCATGACTGCGGCCCAGTATCGACACGTCTCGCGCGCCTCCACCCTGGTGGTGTCGGCCATGGAAAAGGTGCGCGCTGCCGCCATGCACGACGCGGCCATCCGCGAGCAGTTTCGTTTGCTCGACTGGGAAGAACGGCTCATTCACGCCGATCCGCTCTTTCCCGTGAGCAGCCCTGTCTCTCGGCTCGACGCGTTCTTTGCTCCCGGCGCCGATGGACTCAAATACACCGAATACAACGCCGAAACGCCGGCCGGTGCCGGTTACAACGATGCGCTGTCGCAGATGTTTCTCGACCTGCCGGCCATGGGCGCGTTCCGCGCGCACTTCGCGACGATGCCGATTCCGTCGGGACCGAGTGTGGTGCAGTCGTTGCTCGAGTCGTACTACGCGTGGCGTGGCGTGCGCGAGACGCCGACGCTGTGCATTCTGGATTGGAAAGAGGTGCCCACGTATTCCGAGTTTGTGCTGTTTGAAAAGCTGTTCACGCGGGTTGGGGTGCCCACCTTTATTGGTGACCCGCGCGACGCGGAATACACGGGCGGCGTGCTCACCGTGGGCGGACGGGCCGTGTCGCTCATTTACAAGCGCGTGCTGATTGACGAACTGGTGCAGCAGTGCGGCATCGATTCACCGGTGGTGCGCGCCGTGCAGGATGGCGCGGTGTGCATGGTCAATCCGTTCCGCTGCAAACTGCTGCACAAAAAAGCCAGTCTGGCGGTGGTCAGCGACGAGCGTCAGCGCACCTTGCTCTCGCGCGGGGAGCAGGCCGCGGTGGCCGCGCATGTGCCGTGGACGCGGGTGGTGGAGGAACGGCAGACGCAACATGAGGGCGCCACGGTGGACCTGTTGCCCTTTGTGCGAGACCATCGGGAGCGTCTGGTGCTCAAGCCCAATGACGACTACGGCGGCAAGGGCATCGTGCTGGGCTGGTTGGTGTCCGACAGCGAATGGGCCACGGCCCTGCAGACAGCGGTTGACCACCCGTATATCGTTCAGGAGCGCGTGGTTTTGCCCACGGAGCCGTATCCCGCCTGGTTGGACGGTGGCCTGCACATTGGCGACCGCATGGTGGACACAGCGCCGTTTCTCGCGCAACAGGCTGTCGTGGAAGGGTGCCTCACACGCATCGCCACCGACCCGTTGTTGAACGTGACTGCAGGGGGGGGATCCAATGTCCCCACCTTCCTGGTGGAGGAGCGATGAGCGGTGCGCCGTACCGGCCAACGATCGGCCTGACAACACAAACGTTGCATTCCATTGACGGCATTCCGCCGGCACTGCCGCAATCCTGGGTCATGAACCAGCGGTACTTTCTGGCCGCCACCATGGTGGGTGGTGTACCGTGGATGATTCCACTGCTCGACGATGATCTGGCTACATTGCGACTGATGTACGAGCGACTCGACGGCCTGCTCATTCCCGGCGGCGTGGATATGGATCCTCGCACATACGGCGAAGCCATCCTCCCGGAGTGCGGCAATCTCGATCCGGCGCGCGACCGGGTGGAAATGCAGCTCGTGAAATGGGCGATTGAAGACGGCAAGCCGGTGTTGGGACTATGCCGAGGCATGCAGATTCTCAACGTGGTGCAGGGTGGTTCGCTGTATCAGGATCTGGCCACGCAACGTCCGGAGTTGGCCAAGCACGATTATTTTCCCAATGCCGGCTACGCACGCACGCATCTCGCGCACTCCGTGACACTGCAGCCCGATACGCGCCTGTTCGATTTGTCCGACGGTGCGGCGCATCTCACGGTCAACAGTATGCATCATCAGGGTGTGAAGCGTGTGGGCGAGGGACTGACGGTGTCTGCGATCTCGGAAGACGGGGTGGTCGAAGCGCTCGAACTTCCCGGCGACGCGTTCATCATGGGGGTGCAGTGGCATCCGGAGGTGTTTGAAATGACCGATCCGCACACGCGTCACTTGTTCGGTGCGTTCATCGGCGCGGCAGTGCGATTTGCCGAACGCAGCCGTTCGGCCAACAGTCTCGTTGGATCCAGCCAGGAGTCGCAATGAAGGCACCGTCGCTCACCGTTGGTATTGAAGAAGAGTATCAGATTATCGATCCGGTGACGCGAGACCTCACGCCCGGCTTCGAAGCACTGCTCCGCTCAGATGATCCGCTCATGCTCGAGGTCAAGCCGGAGCTGCATCAGTGTCAGGTGGAAATCGGAACGCGTCCCTGCAATACGATTGCCGAGTTGCGTGAAGAGCTCACCAGACACCGAAGAGCCGTGATCGGGTCGGCGGCGCAGCACGGACTGGCCATTGCCAGTGCCGGGACGCATCCGTTTTCAAACTGGATGAATCAGGAAATGACACCCAAGGAGCGATACCTGGGTGTGAAGGCCGAGTTGCAGGATTTGGCGCACCGGTTGCTGATTTTCGGGACGCATGTGCACGTGGGCATTGAAGACAACGAGTTCCGCATTGATTGTCTGAATGCGGCGCGATATGTGTTGCCGCACATTTTGTGTTTGTCCACCAGTTCGCCCTTCTGGTTTGGACGGAACACCGGGCTGCACAGTTATCGCAGCATCGTGTTCAAGAACTTTCCGCGCACCGGTGTGCCGCGTATTTTCAACGGTTGGGGTGAGTACACCAACGTGGTGGATACGCTCATCGATACGCGGAGCATTCCCGACGGCAGCAAGATCTGGTGGGATGTGCGTCCGCACCATTTGTATCCCACGCTCGAGTTCCGCGTGTGCGATGTCAACACGCGCGTTGACGAAGCCATTTGCGTGGCGGCGGTGTTGCAGGCGGTGGTGGCTAAAATGTGGAAGCTGCGTCGCGACAACCTGACGTTCCGGGTGTACGCGGCCGATCTCATTGAAGAGAACAAGTGGCGCGCGGTCCGCTGGGGATTGGGCGGCAAGCTTATTGACTTTGGCAAGCGAGTGGAGCTACCGGCCTCAGAAGCCATACGTGAACTCATTGAGTGGTTTCTCGATGACGTGCTCGATGAACTGGGCACGCGCAAAGAGGTGGAGTACGCGTTCCATATTCTTCAGCATGGTTCCAGCGCGCAGCGACAGCTGGCCACGTACGCCCGCACCGGTGACCTGCGGGCGGTGGTGGATCAACTCATCACCGAAACGGCCGAAGGCGTATGCGACGTGACGCTCGGTCCACCGCTCAATCGCGTCGACTCGCCAATGACCGCCGCTCGGCCCGGTACCATCGCCGTGCCGGTGCCACCACCGGTGGGTGCGCCGGCCGAGTTGTGATGCCGGTACCATCGCGCCTATTGACATGCGCGGAGAGCGCGACGAAATGCGCGGTGCGCTTTACGGCTTGCGCGGTGCGCTTTACGCCATGCGCGGTGCGCGCGACGCCATCCGCTTGGCGCGCGACGCGATGGGTTCGACTGGCCGGTGCGGCTGTGCTTGTTGCGACGTTACCCGTCGCACTGAGCGCGCAGGTAATTCGCGGTACGGTCACCGACTCGGCGACCAGCGAACCCATTCCGGCCGTATTGATCACGCTGCAGGATTCGACGCAACGCACGCTGGCGCAGGTGCGCACGAGCGAGTCGGGTGAATATCTGCTCGACGCGCAAGGCGCGGGCACGGTGCGCTTTGTGATCCGGAAAGTGGGCGCGCAGCCGTCGTACTCGGGCTACTACGCCATTCCTCCCAACGTGGATACGCTGCAGGTGGACTTGTCCACGCCGGTGCTCGGCGTCACGATTGCGACTGTTTACGTGGCGGCCGACCGCAAGGGCGACAAGTTCAACGCCCAGCAGCTGGACTACGCTCGCCAGAGTGGCTGGCGAATCATCGAGCCATGGCAAGTGGCCCAGGAGCGCGAGCTATCGCAGACCTTTGACCAGCTGTTGCGCCGCATCCCGTTGGGCGGAGTTCGCGTGCCTCCGGTGTCCGGGCAGAGTTGTTACAGCGCTACGCGCGGCATCAACGGCAGCGGCACCTCGCAGTGTCTCAACTTTGTGGTGGAT
>JBBRDJ010000135.1:0-8459 GCA_038203945.1 Gemmatimonadales bacterium | reverse complement strand
CGTGATCCGCGGCGAGGAGGTGACCGACCGATTCGGCGCCAAGCCCCTGCACATCAACGCACTCGATCCATCCCGCCTGGTCGCACCGCAGGGTGGCACGAGCGCTCTCGACGTGGTGCAGCGCACCGTGCACGCGATCCGTTCGGCCGACGGCATTCCGCACGTGAACCATCCGAGCTTTGGCTGGGCGCTTTCGGCGGACGAACTCGCGCAGGTGCGCGACCTCAAGCTCTTTGAAATCTTCAACGGCCACCCGCAGGTGAACAACGACGGCGGTGGCGGCGTGCCGTCGCTCGAGGCCATGTGGGACCAGATCCTGTCGCGTGGGGTGTTGCTCTACGGCGTCGCAGTAGACGACGCGCACCACTTCAAGCGACACGACGACCGTACGGCGTCGCGCCCCGGCAAAGGCTGGGTGTACGTGCGTGCGGACACGCTCGCGCCGCGCACAATCCTCGAGGCGATGGAGCGCGGTGAGTTCTATTCGTCCACTGGCGTTGAGTTGAACGACTATGTGGTCACCGACAGCAGCATGACGCTCACAGTGCGCGAGACGGCGTGGAGCAAGTATCGCATTCAGTTTGTCGGACGGAATGGTGCACTGCTGCAGGAGTCGCTTGAGAGCCCCGCGACGTATCGATTTCGTGGTGACGAGGGATATGTGCGGGCGCGGGTGCTGGAGTCGAATGGTGAGCGTGCTTGGACGCAGCCGGTGTTGGTCAGATGATTCACCGCTAAAAACATGTTGGTGGCAATGTCGAGGCCGCGCTGACCGTCACCAAACACGAGTCACAGCGAAGCCATCTCGTCTTCGCGGGCGTCTGCAACTGGCATAAGGTCGAACGGATCGCGATGCGCTCCGCCAAGCGAGCGCGCGACGTGCGCATGTTTGAATGTTAGGCGTAGCAGCTCAAAGCCCCGGCGATTGATCTCTCGTGCGAAATCCACTGCGAGCGGTAGTCGCGGTAACAAGTGGTGTGGGAAAACTGCCCGCTTGTTTTGTCGCGCGTGAAGGCGTGCACGTCTGCGTTGGGACCTATCAGAAATTTTGTGTGCGATGCATATCATGACACCTAACCGGAGTCTCTATGCCACGCCAACCGAAACCGGCTGTTCCCGCTGAGGCCCTCGCCTCCGTGCCCATCCCCGCCGCCCTCGTCGATGAACTCGTGAAGGGGCCGATGTCGCCGGCCGAGGTGCAGGCGGTCTTTCAGTCGTTCAAGCAGGCGGTGATCGAGCGCGCGATGGGCGCCGAGATGCGCCAGCATCTCGGGTATGCCGAGGGCGCCGACCGCCCTGAGGGGCAGACGAACCACCGCAATGGCCACACCGGCAAAACGGTGCTGACCGACGACGGGCCGCTGCGGATCGCCGTGCCGCGCGACCGGGATGGCACGTTCGCGCCGATCCTGATCCCCAAACACGCGCGCCGCTTCGCCGGCTTCGACGACAAGATCATCGCGATGTACGCGCGCGGGATGACGGTGCGCGAGATCCAAGGCTTTCTCGCCGAGCAGTACGGCACGCAGGTCTCGCCGGACTTTATCAGCAGTGTCACCGACGAGGTGATGGCTGAGGTGACCGCGTGGCAACAGCGCCCGCTGGAGCCGATGTACCCCGTGATCTTCTTCGACGCGTTGCGGGTCAAGATTCGCGACGACGGCGTCGTGCGCAACAAGGCCGTGTACGTCGCGCTGGGCGTGCTCCCGGACGGGACGCGCGACGTGTTGGGTCTCTGGATCGAACAGACCGAAGGCGCCAAGTTTTGGCTCAAGGTCTTCAATGAGCTCAAGACGCGCGGGGTGCAGGACGTCCTGATCGCCGTCGTCGACGGGCTCACCGGACTCGCCGATGCCATTGAGACCGCGTTTCCGCAGACCACCGTGCAGACGTGCATCGTGCATCTGCTGCGTAACAGTCTCGACTACGCAAGCTGGAAGGACCGGAAGGCGCTCGCGAAGGCCCTGCGGCCGATCTACACCGCCGTGTCGGCGGAGGCGGCGGAGGCGGCGCTGCACGAGTTCGCGGCGGGGCCATGGGGCCAGAAACATCCCACCATCGTGCAGAGCTGGCAGCGCGCCTGGGCGCACGTGATCCCCTTCTTTGCGTTTCCCCCCGCGGTACGGCGCGTGATCTATACGACGAACGCCATCGAGAGCTTGCACATGCGCCTGCGCAAAATCATCAAGACACGCGGTCACTTCCCGAACGATGACGCCGCGCTCAAACTGTTATGGTTGGCGCTCCAGAACGTCTTTGCGAACACGACACGCTCGGTCCATGCGTGGCACGACGCGATGAACCAATTTGCCATCTTCTACGGCGACCGCTTTACACAACGCCCTGCCTGACCTCACGCGTCACACACAAAATTCCTGACACGTCCCTGCGTTGATATCCTGGGAATGTAGTACGCCTTCTCCCCACGCATGAACATCCACGCCGTCCTCATCCGAGATTGCAGCGAGTATCACCCCGCACGACGTGCATCACCAGCTCGCCGCCGCACGCAACGATGTGCGGGCGCAAGTGCTCGGGGAGCTACGCCGCGTATCATCAACGCTTCGTGCGTCGCCCAACAATACCACGACCACTCCCCACGGCCACCTGAATCAACCCACCCCTACCGCACGTCGCCAGCGACGATGCTCAGTAAACTTTCCCACACGGTGTCTCAAACTCGTTGACAGGTTCCGCATCGAGTCTACTCTCGGCGCACGGCTTGCACATTTGGGCTTCACTACCGCAACATCGCCCGATACTGCACCGGATCCAAAATACAGGATTCAGTAAGCGCGCCACTCAGCACAAACATCTTTGGTTGCTCCCGAAACTTGAATACACGATAGAGATGAAACGCCAGCGCCCGTTCCTCGGATACCACCACCTCGCGTCTACTCGCGTAGAAGGGCGTCATGACGCCAAAACTCGTCGTCTTCACTTCGATGAGTCTGTCCGAACCATCCGTTTCAAACGATGCAATGTCGTAGCCGAGCCCGTCGCCGCGAGTAATAGACACATGATCGATTCGGTCGGCGAGGCGGCGCTTTCCAGCATCCCAAAGCCGACGATGCTCCAATTCGAGCACGAACGTCTCACCGGCAGCGCCGAGCGACGCGTTCTTGGCCTCCCGCTCCAAATAGTTGATGCCAAGTCGAGGCAGCGAGGTCGGTGTTGGTCGTTCATAAACGCCAGGAGGCCGTCGCTCACGAACAGGCGCGGGAACAAGCACATCTCCAAGCTCCCACCGAAGTGTCGGCACGCTGATTTTGACCGTCACTGCTTGCTCGGCGGCGCGAGCGAGCGGCGCATCTGCAACCAGATGCAACACAACTTCTTCGCGCAGCCGCTCTTGATAGTTGGAGCGTGGCTTATACCCGTCGATGTACGGGAACCCTTCTTCGATCAGGATTGCGCTGATGTTTGCGTGCTTGAACTCAATGGCGCCCGCGCTCCTGCTTCGCAGAAGCTGCTGCAGTCGTCGGTTGTGCTCACTCTTGTTGTACGATTCGCCGAGCAACTCATGCGACAGCATTGCGAAGTAGTCAGCAACCGTAGCCGCGACTTCCTCCTGTGACCAATCCTCAGCCACTCACTACTCCTCGGTGCGCATCACGGTATCCAACGCTTCTTGCGGATACTTGGTGATAAGCCAGCGCAGCACCTCGAGCTGTTCCGTGCCACCAGCCCGCCGAACTTGTGCGAGTAGCTGCGATGCGGTGGGACGAGGAAGGGTGAGATTCTGCGCGCCTTCGTTACAAACGGAACAGAGTGCGCGGAGATTACTGGCATCGTCGGCGCCACCGTGACTCAAATCGACGATGTGTCCGATGTGCAGCCGTGTACGCTGAGATGCGTTGGCCGGGTGCGGCTCCCCAGCGGCAGCACCACACATTTGACATGTGAAGCCGTTCCGGTCGAGCACGAAAGCACGAGTGCGCTTTGAGACTCTGCGGGAGAACACCGGACGGGGCTTGATGCTCACCAATCGGTATTGCCCCGGCTTCAGCGCGCTATTGTCCTTGTCCGTCTCAATGTGCATCCCTTCGAGTTGCCGAAGCTCTCGCACCCGACGCGCCCATTCTGTGATACCGCCCGCTGCCCGACGCAGGTCATCGCCCTCGACAATCTTTCCGACATGCGCGGTGAAGTACTCACGGAGTTTTGTGCGTGCTCCTTTTCGAGGAGGCCGCTTTCGGGAGCCCCTTCCGCGCACCACTGCTAGCCGACCAGCAACGAGGTCTGCGCCGGACGATGCTTCGGCACGACGCCGTGGAGCGCGTCCACGATGGCTGAACCGATGGCTTGCGCGACCGGTGGTGGAAACGCGTTGCCGACTTGACGATATGCGGCGGTCTTCTTGCCCTCGAATCGCCACTCGTCGGGGAAGCCCTGAATTCGCGCGGCCATGCGAACCGTGAGGCGCGGCATCGCGTCCAACGGGAAATCAGCGTCAGGTGCTTCGTTGGCCAGTCCGCGACCGTCCACGTGGAGTTGCTTCCACGCCTCTCGAGCCCGTGTGGGACCCAGATCCGGCCCGCCGTGCAACTTGGAGCCGCCAACCAATGTGGGTCCGATGGCCTGCGCAGCCTGAGCCCACGCAAACGCGCCACTCCACCCTCGGGAGGCCATCAGGTCTCGGAGCGCGGAGCCCACAGTAAGCGGCGTCGCCACGGGCCGCGGCCAGGCAAAGTTCGCAAACGCTTTCGGCTTGAGCGCCACGATAATAAACCGCGGACGCAGTTGTGGAACGCCGAAGTTGCACGCGTTGAGCACCTGCCACGCAACCCGATAGCCGAGTCGCTCAAGCTCCAAGGCGATCGATTCACGGTAGCTCTTGAACTTGGCTGATGCCAATCCCTGCACGTTCTCGAGCATCACTGCACTGGGGCGCGATTCAGCGACCAGCCGAAGTGCGGTTGGAAACAGATCGCGCGCGTCATCGGGACCGAGTTGCTTTCCGGCAACCGAAAACGGTGGACAGGGAACACCGCCGGCGAACAGGTCAATGCCGCGATACGACTTGCCTTCGACATCACGCACGTCTGCGTGCATGACGTTCCATGACGGCCGATTGGAACGCAGTGTGCTGACCGCATGGGTATCCAGCTCAACGGCGACTGAGTGCTCGAACCCAGCGCCTTCGAGCCCAAGCGCCTGACCACCAGCACCAGCACAGATTTCAAATGAGGTCAGCGTTTGGGTCATCCCTGAATCTTAACAAATCCGAAAGAAAACCGAAAGGCCATCACTACGGCCCGAAAGCTGATCACGAACGGTGAAGCAATGCTGCCCCCGAAGCGAAGCCTAGTCAACTTTTGATCGATGGACGAAGTAGAAGTGACCGGGCGGCAGAACAACCCCCAGCTTCGCAAGCGTCTGCTTGCCATAGCGTTCACTCAGGCAAACCATGTCTCCAAGCGGCGGAGATGACCGGGCGGCGTCCTGCCGAACACGTCGCAGTGGATCATCCTTGTTGAGTGATGCAAACTCAATCGCGGACCGAGGGACCGCAACCTCCGGTACGAGTTCGGCCAAGCGCCGAAGCCTGCTTTGCGCAGACGGCTGACTCAAGATTTCATCGCGCACACTCGCGGGCAATGCATTGAAGAAGTTTGGAGGCGTGGCCGCTCTCACCACGAGCCACTCGACACGTTGCGTGTAGAAGCTGGCGCTCAGCGACAGCTTTTTGTCACGGTTTGCACCCGGTCGTACGAGGTCTGCATGTGGGACGAAGATGCCAACACTGAAGAGTGTCCCGTCTTTGTTGGTCCCAACTCCCAGGCACGCGACCCCAAGATTTTCGGGGCCAATCATCCAGGCCAAAGATTTTGACCACTTGATGTCAACCTCGTGCCCAGCAATGCTCGCGTCGGCACGCGATCCACGGCCTACGTCAAGCGCATCGCGCACGAGCATCTCGACACGCGTTCCGATATATGTCTTCTCGGGCGAATCAAGCTGCTCGATGCTGAACCGCTTTTGGCCGAGGCTGAGTACTTCGTCGATAGCGCGTCGGATGACCATACCGAAGAACTGTTCGCGGGATGTGTTTTGTCGTCGCAGTCGCGCGTCGATCTCTTCGCGGATCTCCACGACTGCTGCAGCGTCGTTGCGATCACGCTCGGCAAAATCGACATTCGTGAGGGGAGGCGGCATTTAGTTCACTCCAGGTTGGTTCATGCTGCGTGAAACATAGAGACTGTCGCCACACATTTCGAGAGGAGTTGCCGGTTGCGCAGAACTTCGTCGCTACGAGCGAAAGGGATGCGACGGTGGCGTTGACCATCCGTAATTGGCCACGCCGCCGATCGCTGCAACACTTTTACCAAAACTGGTAAGAGCTGACTGTTTTCCCCTCCATGTTTTCATGGAAATCCGCTCAGATCAGGGTACGACACTTTCCTGTGTTTGGCGACTACTTTCCCCCCGCGGCCTATGATGAACACACCCAACGAACACACACGGTCCTGGCACCCAGACTACTTCGACACACGCTTCCGCACCACGACCCCACGTACCTGGTTCAACCGTAACTTCGTGATCGTGACCGCATGTGCAACCACCGGTGAGCAATGGGACCGGGATCGCGAACTGCAGGCCGACACCGCGCTACAACTCGCGCTTGCAACGATGCTCACTGAGCACGTTCGCGTAACCGGCTACTCCCCAGCCTCAGGACATGCAGAGCAAGGTTGGGCGGCCGCCCTGCCCGTCCCAGATGGCATCACGCTCGGCGCTCAGTTCCTGCAGGACGCCGTGTTCGTGGTGCACGACGGCAACTTGTGGCTGCACTGCTGCCGCGGAGAGAGAGCGCCCGCAAATGTTGGCCCGATTGATGAACGTCTCGATATCGTTCCCGCCAGCGAATAGCGGCAACCGCCTGACCTACAACTGCGGCCCGTGGTTTGTGCGGCCATGTCACAGCCAATCGCCACTGCGATACCCGCGTCTCTCACCTGGGTACATACCCCCGTACAAACGCCCGCTGCCGATCCGTTTGCGGACTGTGCGCATACAACGCACTGCGTGCATCCCTCTGCCACGCCGCCTGCACCAGCCGCAGCGCCTCCGTCGCCGAAGCACCATGCCGCACGAGCTGCAACGCCAGCACCATACCCGTACGCCCCACACCCGATCGGCAATGCACATACACCAACTCGCCGTTGCACAGCGCGGCGTCAATCACGTCGAGCAGCGCGTTCAGCCGAGTGCTTACCGTGGGCACGCCCGCATCGGGAATGGAGAAGTTGAACGCGGCCGCTGACAATCCACGATGCGCGCGCCGCGTGAGCAAGCGCGCGTACGGTTGCACGCCATTCTCGCGAACGCGTTCGGTGAGGTCGACAAACGTCGTCACGCCACGATCAAGCAGCGCGTCAATGCGCGCACGGTGCAAGTTGTGGTTTGCTCCGGGACACGGGTGCTCCCCGCCCAGCAGCCGGGGCTCAACGACACTAAACCAGCGCGGCGCGGCGCTCATTCGCCGCGTGCCCGCCACAGCTCGTGCAGCGTGCGCGCCAGCAACGACGTGGTGGGGCGCGCCGATCGTGGCACCCCCGAGAAATGCTGCGTGAGCCACCAGCAAAGTCGCTTCTGGTAAAACAGGTACAGCTCCGGATACACGACCGACGAGATCTGTACGTAGTCAGGCAGTCGCTTTGAACATACCTTGAGCGCGGTGCCCTCGAGCGCCAGCGCTTCAGGAAACGGCAGGTGCACGGGGGACGACGCCAGATTGCACGCCCGTGCGCTGTCGATCACGCGGATCAACTCTCGCAATGAGCAGGTGCCATTCCAGAGCGGTTGCTCCAGCGCGATCGCTGTCCCGTGTTCGTCCACGATCCGCAGCGCGCGTCGTTCCTCAAATGATAGGTGCGACGCCTTCCCGAAGTGCGGCCGACGTCCCCTCGGCAAGTCGGCGCGAGCCCGCACGCTATACACGATTTGTGGAGCGGTGGACACCACGACGCGCGCGATCTCGAGCTCACCCGGCAGATACGGCGGCAAGTACTCGCCGGTCACTCGCCAGCGCGGATCCTGATGGACAAATGCAGCGCGTTCAACGGGTGTGAGTACATCCTGCCGCAGATGTTCGGCCATGGCGGAACGCCGAGCGGGCCGGCTCCACGCCCGGACCGCGAGCATGCGTCGATGTTCACCGGGCACGTTTTGCATGACAGCGGCCAACGGACACCAATCGGCGACGTACGTGTCGGGCCGAAAGTCGAGATTGACGGTGGTGGGGATGGGAAAGGAGCTGATCGGAGCCACGGGCATGGACACCTCCAATTGAAAACGCCGGTGACCCAGGATGATGGTCGCCGGCGCTCGCCGCTGCGACTTAGACGGTAATGAACGGAGCAGTGCTCCGGAGTGCGGCCCGTCAAGCCTGGGAAATCGCCGCACTCTTCCATTTACATTGATCGATTCACGCGCGCTACCTGTACGACTGCACC
>JBBRDJ010000134.1:0-8472 GCA_038203945.1 Gemmatimonadales bacterium | reverse complement strand
GTTCCGGTTGAACTGGAAGTGCAGGAAGAGTGCGCAACCTGTCGAGGAAGCGGCGGTGCGCCCGGTGCAACCAGCAAGACATGTGACGAGTGCAACGGTCGCGGCGTGATTTCGTTTGGACAGGGTGGCTTTGCGGTGAACAGACCATGTCCGGCGTGCATGGGACGTGGTCAGATTCCCAGCGAGCGCTGTCCCACGTGCAGCGGTGCCGGTAGCGTGCGAGCCCGTCGCAAGGTGCTGATCACTGTTCCGGCGGGCGCGGAAAGTGGATTGCGCGTGAGCCTGCGAGGGCAGGGCGGTCGCGGCGCGGCCGGCGGTCAGCCCGGTGATCTCATCATCACGTTTCAGGTGCTGCCGGATCGCTTTTATACACGGGATGGCCTCGACCTCATTGCTGCCGTGCCGATCAATGTTGCGCAGGCCACGTTGGGTTCGCGCGTGAGTGTTCGCACGATTGATGGCAAGAAAGTGGCGGTGCGCATTCCCGCCGGTACGCCGTCGGGTAAACGGTTTCGTGTACCCGCGCAGGGGATTGCCAAGGATGGAAAGCGAGGCGACTTGCTGGTGGAAGTTGCGATCACCGTTCCGGAAACACTCAATGACGCGCAGGAGCAAGCCATGCGCGATTTTGCTGAAGCCAGTGGTCTCAAGTATTAATTTGCCCCACTTTCCAGTTCTGAGGCTGCACGGCATCAGAGCCTTGCACAGGCTCGCCTTCGGCCTACTCTCCATTCCGGCGTTGGCGATTTCCCCGCTCCAGTCCCAACTCCCCCCCCCGCCCCCGGTCGCCTCCACAGTGGCCGACAGTGCGGATACCGCCGACGACAGGCGTTGGAGCGCACAACGCTGTCTGCTCGGGCTCTCCTATGGATCGCCGCTCAAACTTTACGTCGCGGCGGCGGCCGGCCTCCGTCGGGCCTTCGACTCGCGCTCTGTGTGCTCATATGGTGCCGTGCATCTCGGACTCGGCGGCGTGCGCGGAAGCCTCGGCACGGCCGTCACTTTCGGTCGCTACGGCAGCGCGCTGGGGGTGAGCGGCGGCCTGCTGCGGACGTTCGGCAATCCGGGCGGCAATGCCGATCCCAGGCGGTCGTATGTGGGGGGCAGCGTGCATCTGTGGCCGCTCCTCGCCCTGCATACCGAAATCGGCGCCTACTCGCGTGTCTCGCGCGACGGCGAGTCTGCGCAGCGGATTCTGTTATGGAGTGTCGGGTTCGGGTACTAGCGGGACCAGCGAAGTTGCGGCTGGCGACGTAGCGTGTGGTAGCCAGTGCCACATCGGATTTTCGGTATTGATGATTCACGCACCATCCTCGCCTGTGACTATTACTGCCAGCCAGCCCAACGACACTCTCGCCACGGCGCGCGCCGACTTTGATGCCGCGCGTGCCATGGTCTCGTCGCTCGATGCCGAAATCGGTCGCGTGATCGTGGGACAGGCGCAGGTGCGCCGCGAAGTGCTCACCTGTCTCATTGCCGGTGGCCACTGTTTGTTGCGCGGTGTGCCCGGTCTGGCCAAGACGCTGCTTATCAAGACACTCGCCGACGCGGTGCACCTTTCGTTCAGTCGCATTCAGTTCACGCCCGATCTGATGCCATCGGACATTCTGGGCGCGGAAGTCATTGAAGATGATCCCGTAGGTGGCAAGCGACACGTGCGGTTTATCCCGGGTCCGGTGTTTGCGAACATCATTCTAGCCGACGAGATCAATCGCACACCTCCACGTACGCAAGCGGCGCTGCTCGAGGCCATGCAGGAATATCAGGTGACGGTGGGCGGCGTGCGTTATCCGCTGGAGCGTCCGCTGTTTGTGCTGGCGACCGAAAATCCAATCGAACAGGAAGGGACGTATCCGCTGCCTGAAGCACAGCTTGATCGGTTCATGTTCAATGTGGTGATTGACTATCCGTCTGTTGAAGATGAGCGTCGCATTCTCGCCGAAACGACAACGGGAGTTGTGCGTACAGTGTCGGAGATTGCCACCGGCGCGGAACTTGAAGCAGTGCGTGCGCTCGTGCGAGAGTTGCCAGCGGCGGCCAATGTGGTGGACTACGCGCTGCGATTGATTCGCGCCACGCGTCCGGCCGATCCGTCTGTGCCCGACGCGGTGCGTGAGTGGGTGCGCTGGGGCGTTGGTCCGCGTGCGGGTCAGGCGCTGTTGCTCGGCGCCAAAGCCAATGCGTTGCTCGATGGACGTGTGGTGCCCACGCCTGACGACGTTGCACGCGTGGCGTATCCTGTGCTGCGTCATCGCCTGCTGGTCAACTTCCAGGCCGAAGCCAACGGTGTGTCGAGTGACGCGGTGATTGAGAAGCTGTTGCACGCTGTACGTCCGTAGCGTGTTGGCCGCGGTTGGTCGCTGCTGATGTCAGCACTTTCGCCGAGTGTGGTGGCCGCAATTGACGATCTGGAGCTGGCTGCGCGGTTGGTGGTGGAAGGGCTGCGTACCGGTGGCCACCGCAGTCCGTTTCACGGCTTCAGCACCGAGTTCCGGCAGCACCGACCGTACCGGGCGGGTGATGATCTCAAACATATGGATTGGAAGTTGTTCGCGCGCAGCGATCGACTGTACACGCGGCAGTTTCGTGAGACCACCAATCTTTCGGTGATGTTGGTGCTCGATAGCAGTGCATCGCTGCTGTTTCCGGAATCGGGGGTGAGCAAAATGCGCTACGCGACGATTGTCGCTGCCGCGTTGGCGTATCTCGCGTCAACACAGGGCCATGCAGTGGGCGTGATGTCCATGCAGTCGGGCAAGCTCGCGTATGTGCCGGCGCGCGGTGGGCGTCAGCACATGCGTGGGGTGCTCGCGTTGTTGGACGGACTGCAGGCCGGTGGTGCGTGGCAGCCTGCGCAAACGATTGCGCGTGCGGCACAGCTGCTCGAGCGACGTGGCGTGATGCTGGTGCTATCTGATTTTTACGACGACACCGAGGGTACGCAGCGCGAGCTGCGTCACGCGGTGCAGCGCGGGCACGATGTGGCCATGTTGCAGGTGCTTTCCCAGAATGAGCTCACGTTTCCACATGGCGGTCAGGTGGAGCTCGATGAGCTGGAGACGGGCCTGCGTCGGCGTGTGGATTCGAGTGCGGTGGCGGCGTCCTACGCTACGGCGGTGCAGCTGTTTCTGCACAACATTCGTGCGGTGGCCGTGAGAGACGGCGTTGAATATGCGCTACTCACCACCGATATCGCGCCGGAACGAGCGCTACGGGATTATCTGTTGCGCCGAAGCAGGCGGAGTGGGGCGTGAGCTACCGCGTACACTGCGGCTCACGGTGCGTGTGTGCGGAGCGACGTGACCCAAGGCAGACGGTGCTCACGCTGTACGTAGTACCAGTGTGCCAGATGCAGGCGACTGGCCTGTGATCTGGCAGCAGCCGTGGGCGTGGGTGGCTGCGGGGGCGGTGCTCCTGCCGCTGCTCATTCATTTGCTCGGTTTCGGTCGCGCGCCGCGCCATCGTTTTCCGACGTTGCGGTTTGTGCAGACCACACGGTTCCTGCCCACGCGTCGCACGCGCCTCCATGATCCGTGGCTGTTGCTGCTGCGGGTGCTGATTGTGCTGGGGGCGGTGGCAGCGTTGGCGCAACCGCTTTTTCGGACAGCCGAACGACGTGCCACTTACGCGGCGTCGTTGGCGCGTGTGGTGGTGCTCGATACGTCGGCCAGTGTGCAGCGAGGCACGGTACGGGCCGGGTGGAGCGTTGATTCGGCGCGTAACATGGCTCGTGGTTGGGCCGACAGTGCCGATGTGAGCATCGTGCTGGAGACAGCTGATATTGAGACGGCGATTGTTGGTGCCACGCACTGGCTGGGCACGCACGCGCTACGTCGCGAGATCGTAGTAATGTCGGATTTTCAGCTCGGTGCACTGGATACATCGTTGGTGCACAGCATGGCCAGCCAGATCGGATTGCGGTTTATACGTCTGGGCGAGTTGGGTGCAACCGCTGGCGCGTTGCCTGCACTCGGTGCACCTGGCTCGATTCCCAGCGCACCTGCAATGGATAGTCTGAGCCCATCGCCGCTTTTGTTGACGTCGGGCTCTGGTGCAGCGCTTTCGCGTGCGGTGCTGGAGGCGATGCGCCGCGTTGGCCGGAGTCGTAATAGCGCGAACACGCGCGCCCGAATGGATCGCTGGCGTGACATCGCGATCGTGTCAGCAGACTACGAGCG
Source organism: Gemmatimonadales bacterium (assembly GCA_038203945.1). Lineage (GTDB taxonomy): Bacteria > Gemmatimonadota > Gemmatimonadetes > Gemmatimonadales > Gemmatimonadaceae > JAABRT01. The sequence continues at coordinate 4,294 of JBBRDJ010000134.1, read as the reverse complement.
TCGCGATTCTGTGTTGGCCAGCGCGGCGCCAATGCAGAGTGCGTGGATGATTCGGCTGTTGCACGAAGTCCGTTCGCATCCGTTGGTGGCTGGGTTGGCTGCGCGTGACGCTCGGTTTGGACACACGATTGCACCTGATTTGGCTGTCGTGAGTGAAAACGTCTCTGAGTCAGCTGCGTCATCTACCTCAATGATGTCAACGGGAACATCTGCCGCAACGACGTCAACGGCAACCTTACTCAGTGCAGCGCAGGGAGTACGCGACGGACGACCATTGTTGCTGCTCTTGCTCCCGCCCGACGCAGCGCCTGCCCTCATGCTGGCTGTCTTGGCTGCACTGCACGAGCTGCTGCCCGGCATTACGGAACAGGGGTCGTTCGTCTCGCCTGAGGCGGAGCTGCTTGAGTTGGAAACTGGAGCATTGCCCGACAGCGTGTTACGCGCGTGGCAACGCGCACCTGCCCTTGAGCCGTCAGAGAATGGCGCGGCGTTCTCGACTGAGGACGCACCGTCTGATGCACGCTGGCTTTGGGTTCTGGTTCTCGTATTGCTCGGCGCAGAAGCGATCGTACGTCGTCGGGTATCGCACGCGAGTGGTAACGGTGTGACGGCGAGCTCCGAAACTGCGAAGGCGCGAGCGGCGTGATGCAGCCATCATCCGATGCTCAAAGTGTACGTGCATTTCTCGATCGCGTTACGCGGCGCCGCGATGCGGTGGCGCTACTTGAAGGTGTCGCGGGCGGTCTGGCGATGGCAGCTGTCGTCTCCATTGGCCTGCTGCTGCGCGACGCAGTGGTTGTACCGATCGTTTGGCTTGGTGCTTTGCTAACCATCGCCGGAGCAACGGGTCGTCTGCTGTACGTGCGCGCTCAGCGGATGTCAGCGGCGCAGCTGGTGGAAATGCGCGTGCGTTCGTGCGCCAACACGGTATACACGGCCAGTGAACTCCTGTTGCCCGCAACATTCAAACGGGGAGCTGGCGGCTACGCCCGTGCGGCATCGCTGTTCAATCAGCGCGACAGCGATGTTGTCCGCAGTGCGACGCTAACTAGTCAGAGTGCCGGTGAGGGTCCCCGAACCGTGGCGCTCACGGCATCACCTCGCATGGCCGGACTGGTGTTCCACGAAGCCGCCCAGCGGGTTCAGAGCATCTCGCTCCACGAGTTGATCCCGTCTCGGCGGGCCGCGGTCGCGCTGCTGGTCAGCGGCACATCGTGGGCACTGATTGTCGCGCGAGACGCCGCGCCAATCCAATCTGTGCGTTCAGCGGCGTTGAGCACTATCGCACCGAATGTCGCACGCATTGGCAACATCACCGTGACCGTCACGCCGCCCGCGTACTCCGGCCGAGCAGCCGTGATGCTGCGCGACTCATCGCGTATCGAAGCGCTGGCCGGAAGCAACATCACGCTCAGTGTGCAGGGACGTGCCGATTCGCTGCGCGTGGAAACGTTCGACGGTGTGCAAACCATTGCGCCCGCAACCCGAAATCGGTTTGTGGTTTCATTCGCGGCCCGGACCGACGGTTTTGTGGCACTGCAACCCGTGCTCATTGGCAGTGTAAACGGTGCGCGACGTCTGATGGGTGTCACGGTGCTTGCGGACCAAGCGCCGCGGGTGCGCTTAACGCAACCGACAGGTGACGTGCGTTTGAGTGATCCCAACACGCGCCTGGATATTTCGGTCATCGCGCAGGATGATATCGCACTTGCATCGTTGCGTTTGCGGTACACCAAAGTGTCGGGGTCTGGCGAACGATTTACATTTGACGACGGCGAGATCCCGTTGCAGATCACGCGTGTGTCGGCCACGCAATGGACCGGTACCGCGCAGTGGTCGCTCTTATCGCTGCAACTGGCACCCGGCGACCTGGTGGTGTACCGAGCAGTCACCACGGACAATCGTCCCGGCGCGCCGCCGCAGGAGTCGGACGCACTGATTGCGGAGTTGCTGGCCATTGGTGTTGAAGCGGCGGCGGGATTTGACATGGACGAGGAGTTTGAGCGATACGCCGTGAGTCAGGCCATGGTTGTGCTCAAGACGGAGCGCCTGATCGCGGCCATGCCAGCGATGTCGCGTGATTCCATCGCTGCAGCGGCGCAAACGCTCGCCGTTGAACAGCGGAAGGTGCGCGCTGAGTTTGTGTTCATGATGGGCGGTGAGCTCGCCGATGAGCATGGTCATGAGGGTGACCTGAACGATCTGGGCGAAGAGGCGGAAGCGGAAGCGGAAGGTGATATTCTCGCTGGCCGATTGGAGAATCAGGGACGCATTGCGCTTATGCGGGCCGTGCGTGCCATGAGTCGCGCACAGACCGCGTTGAACGCGGTGGAGGTGTCGCTGGCACTCACGGCGGAGAAGTCGGCGTTGTCCAACATTGAGCTGGCGTTTTCGCGCACACGCATTCTGCTGCGGGCGTTGTCTGAGCGCGAGTCGCTCGATCTCACGCGGCGATTGAGCGGTGACCTGAGTGGCGCGCGATCGGTGCAACGGGCCACGGTGCGCGCGGAGGCAAACTCCCTCACCGAGTCATTGCAACGAACTCTCGCGCGTGTTGCCACAATCGCGGGGAGCGCGGTGCTGCCGGAAACTGCGGCCACGACACTGTCAGCGTCAGCACAGGAGGTGTTGCAACAGGATGCGTCGTCTGACGCGGCGCGCGAGATTGCGTCGCTGCTGACCGAGGCCTCTGCAGCGGCATTACGCGGGAACGCGGTCGAGGCACGCGAGCAGACCGAGCGCGCCGCCTTGGCACTGGCACGCATGCTTCGCAATCGGTTATCGGCGCCTGGTCGGGCCAAGCTTCCCATTGGATTGAATCGTTTGGAAGGCGCCCTCGCTGATGTGTTGCGGGAGCGATCAACAAGCGCGCCGCAGAAACAATGACTTCCGTTCGCCGTTGGCTCTTCGTGTTGCGTAGTGTTGCCGTGCTTATCGCGGTGCTGGGCGTGCTCGATCCGCAGATCGTTTCGCCGCGCGTGGGCAAGCCCACCGTGGCGGTGGTGGCTGTAGATGACATCGCCGATCGTGAGCGTTCGGCGCGTGTGGCTTCTGCGTTGGAGGATAACTTCACGGTGATTCCATCACGTTTTGCACTGGCCGACGCGACGGTGCTGGTTGGGCAAACATTTGCGGCCCATGACGACGCGTTTACGCAACCAACGGTGGTGGTCATGCCCAACGCGGCCGAAACGCCGCTGAGCTTCACTCGTGTGAGCGTGCCCGCCGAAATGACAGCGCTCGCGCCCGCACTGGTGAGTGTGGATGTTGACGTTATCGACACTACGACCAGTGCGATCGACGTGATCCTGCTCGCCAACGGTGTAACGGCCGACAGCGTGCGATTTCCACTCGGGCAAGTCGGCCCGGGACAGGCTGCTTCCACACTCACCGTATCCTTCGTACCATCCTCACTGGGCGATGTGCGACTGGATATAACAGCGCGCGCCGTTGGCGCAGGCGCCGCCGTTGCGCTGAATGCGCCAGAGCCCGCACGCGCGGCCGTGGTAACCAGCGTTCGCGACACGCGACGCAATGTGCTCGTGTACGATACGCGGCCGTCGTTCATGTCCACATTTGTGCGACGGGCGTTGGAGCGCGATCCGCGTCTTAATGTCGCCAGTCGCACCATCACATCACGCGACATCAGCACCGCCACGGGTGCGCCGCCGGCAGAGCTCACGGCGCGTGATGCGCTCCAGGCCTATGACTTGATCGTGGTGGGTGCACCTGACGCGTTAACCGCTGCCAGTGTGCAGGCGCTCGAACGCTACCTGCGCGAGACGGGCGGTAGCGTGCTGTTGCTGCTCGACGCTCCGGTGGGTGGCGCGATAAACAACCTGGTGCGCGTCGCAAGTTGGCGTGCTCGTACGGTTGATCAAGGCGCTGTGCTGCGCGGCGCTGCGTTGGCGCCACTCACGCTTCGTGCGGCGGAACAGTATTGGCCGTTGGTCATGCCCGCCGAAGCGCGCGTGCTGGCGTTCGGTGCGGCATCGCGCGCGGACTCCCTCACGCTCGGCGCTGATGCCGCGCCGCTGATTTGGCAGACACCCGTGGGACTCGGCGCATTGTATGTAAGTGGGGCCCTCGATGCGTGGCGATTTCGCGATGCGGAACAATCGGACTTCGCCGCCTTCTGGCCGCAATTGGCGTTTGGGGCGGCCAGTCGCGCCGTGCCGCCGGTATCGGTAACGGTTGCGCAGTCGGTGATGGCACCGGGCGAACGCACGTTGGTGGAGGTGCTGTGGCGTGAAGCGCTCACCGGGGTCGCGGCGATGGACAGCGCGTCGGTTAC
>JBBRDJ010000133.1:0-8583 GCA_038203945.1 Gemmatimonadales bacterium | reverse complement strand
CGAACTCAAGGATGCGTTGGCGGTCGCACGGCGCGCAGGCCTGGTGGGGCCCGTGAGTCAGGCGCGTCTCGATGGGCCGCGCGGCAATGCATCGGCGGCGAGCGGTCAGTGGGTGCTTGAGCCCGTTGACAGAGACGGGTCCGGACGCGTCCGCTTCTGCGTGGACGCGTCAACGAAGCAGTTGAACGACTGCTGATCTGTCGCGATTGCCGCACGTCGTACACCACACCGACCACCGCAGCTAGAACACCATGCGTGTTTTCGCGGACGCAATGAACTCCATGCCGATCGCTCGCACATTCGCGACGAGGCCGTAGCACAGCGTGATGGTCCTGGACTGTGGACGCCAGAACGCATTGACCATGGGCTCGTTGTCCTCGTTCAGACACGCATCGGCATTGATGCGATATTCATACGTGTTTTCTGCACGGGGTAACCCGTCGTCCGGATTCCACCGTGGTGTGCGCAGCCTTGTCTTCATGAGTGGTGGAGTCATGGCGCGCAGATAGCCCGCGACGGTTTCCATCGTTGAATCGGCCGCCAACGCGTTCATCGCGTGCCGCAGAATCTCTCGCGCAGGTAGAGCGATCGCCGGACTGATCCCGTGGTAGAACACGCCCACCTCGGCGCCCGCCCTGACGGCGTTCGCGGGGTCGTTGGCCGGGTATGCAGCGTCCGTCAAATGCGGCTTGATCACCTTGCGCCAGCTGGCGTCGTTTGTGCCAGCATCGCGCACGCATCGCGGGCGCACCTCAGGGGGAAGTTGCACACCACGTGCCAGCGCTGCAAAGCGGCTCGTATCCGAGCCGTACAGCAGGCACGCCATGTCATAGGCACGTTGCTCCGGCAAACCGTGCTCATCCGCCCACGCGGCGATTGGGATCGCCTTGTCCATTCCAGTGCGCGTGTGGAGATCATGCCAGAACTGCAGCGCCACCATGAGCGCATTGGCCTTGGTGATGCCTGATGCGTTGAGCGGGCCGTCGTCATCGCGGCTGGTGGGCGTCAGGACCGCGACCGCAAATCGATCCGCCGCGTCTTCCTCTCGGCCGAACACGGGGATGTCGTATTCGCTGATGACCATGTGGCCCATCTCATGGAGCAGCACGACGGTCAGCACCCCCGAGACGTAGCGTTGCAGCTGCGCGTCGTTTTCCGGCGTTGGTTGATAGGTGGGCGATGCGGCCTCCTCGTTGGAGGCCGCCGGTGATTCCGCTGGCGATTCGGCTGGAGAATCAGTCGGCCCGGCCCCAGACGTGAAAAGCCGCACGCCAATCAGCACCGCGAGGAGCATCGCACCGCCCACCGCCCAGAATGATTGCGCTTTGGACATGATCAGGGATGACAGGGAAAATGAGTCTGCTCACCGGCTATGATTTGGCCGAAAGCTGGGTGACGATCGCGATGATGGTGCAGACCACACCAAGAAGTCCCACGGCGATCGTGAACTTCCGTGCGCCGCGGAAGAAAGGCAAGGCAAGCAGCGGCTGGACCAGACTCGCAACGAATGCCGGCAGAGAGATGGCCTCTCCTCCGATCAGCACGGCGATCGTTGGAAGTACAAATACTGTCAGCAGCGGCAGGCGCACAAACACGGGAGCGTCCGAACGCGGCGCAAGCCGGATCGCATTGAGTATGCTCACCACGAGGAATGCGCCCAGCAGCGGGAGAACGGGCAGGGGGTTGAGCAGTACCAGATTGATCAGCAACACTGCTGCGAGTATTCCCAACACCCATCCTATCCATCTGTACGAGGGCGGCCGGGCCTGCGGCGTGATGGACGGGCCAAGCTTCTCCGGGAAATGGACCTCCGGATGGCGTTGCTCACTCGGGTTGGCTGGCGGTGAAGGCAGCGCCACCTTGCGCAGCATCGGCATCCCGGCCGGCAGCTCACCCTCCGCTCCGACAAACGCGAGATTGACGCCAGCATACAAAACGTTGGCTTCGCGGCGCATCGCGCCGATATCATGTGGCACGGCCATCTCGACGTCGCCGGAGGAGGCGAACGCGAGCACCGCGCACGCGTTCGCGGTCAGCGGTGCGTTCGTTGAGAGTGGGCGTGAGGCGATGGCATGCACACACCGTTCTCCGACTACAATCTCGCCATGCACCCAGTCAGAACGGCTGGCGGCCGGGTGCAGCGGTTTGTCCAGGGAGATCTGCCATCCACCCAACACTTCCGGATGCCAGGCACTGTGGTCGAGCGAGCGTGTGCCGAGCGATACGACGCGAAGCTGTATGGTGTCCGCACAGTCAATGCGGAAAGACTCGCCTGACGCAAGCGGTTGTGGCGCATGGGCTTCCGCTTTGTGCAGCGTCACGGCCAGACCTTCCGCCGTGACGCACAGTGTCGCGGTGTGCCGAGACGGAGTTGTCGTCATGGCGTCGGCATCGTCGAGTCGGTGATTCCACCGTTTCGGATCGCTGCTCAATCCGATCGACAACAGCGCGGTCTCCCGGTCGGTACGAATGCGTGGCTGCACGCTTTCAATACGCACCGCCACTGACGCGTTCGATTCAATGCCAGCAATGGAGATAAGCTGCACGCCACCCGCGGCCAGCTCGTGACGGATGGTGCGGCGGCCTGCGTCCATTGCGGCATCTTGTTCGCGCTGTGCGATGGCGGCCGGTCTCGCCAAGGCCCGATATGTGCGTTCGTTGATTCGGACTTCGAGGCCGTATGTAACGGCGTACTTCACTGCCGGGGGAAGTGTCAACAGCGCTTCGATGATCTGGTTGCTGCGATTGGTGAAGCATCGGGTCACTGCAACGCGCGCGAGTGGCGGCAGCAGTTCCACGTCAACATGGGTGGAATCGAGGGCCAGTGCTTCGTGCCCCGTCAGCTCCGGCCTGAAGAGCACGGCGAGCGGATCAACGACGAACACGCGTTGGGACACGGCAGCGCTCCTTGGCCAGCAGTTCGTGAATCTTCGCACTGGCGGACGCCGCGATAAGCTCGGCATCTACCCCACTGCCGATGAGCTCCATGTCAATCACCAACGTCAAGCCCGGCACAACTGGTACCGGCACTCCTTCCGTAGCGCCCAGCAGCAATCGTATCGCTGCGGGTGGAAAGCCCAGGTCCCGGAGCCTCGTATATCGGCGAATCGCCGCCACGTGGTCGTCGCCATATTGGGCGTGCGCTCATCCTCCGGTGGGTGGAGGAATGAGCCGTTCAGAAATCAGGTATCGAATATGACGACCGGTGGAGCCGGTGACATCGACCAGTTCCTCGAACTTCACGGGGTCTGCGTCACGGTTCTCGCGTCGTGACCGTCTGGTAAACCGCTTTGCAAGTGGGCACGAAGTTTCATCCAGATATCGGCCATGATCACGCCGGGTATGGTGCGGCTGTCCTTTGGTACCCGATGCGTCAGCGGGCGGTTGCCCGTCGCCAACAGCGCCATCCTCGCGCGGCCATCCTGTGCAAACTTGGCTTCGCAGGCGACCCGCATCAGTTCCCAATGGTTCCAGGTGCCGCGTACGATTGTCCGGCCTCCATACTCGAATGTGATGCCGGTGGGCGGGGCGCTATCGCCTGCCTTTTTGGCCTCGCCACCAGCGAGTGCTCCCACGCGAACACGGTCTGTTGAATCGGTGAACTTGAGCGACTGCCAGAATCCTTCCACGCTGCCGTACCGTTCGTCATCGAGCACGAACGGCGTTGCAGCAAGGTTCGAAATGGGCGCGTACGTGGCGTCAACACTTCTCGTGATGTTGAGCGGCACAGGGCAAACATTCTCCCGCGCGCCGAGATCGTCCAGGCAGAGGAGCTTCTCGGATCCGCTGGTTCGCAGCGAGAAGACGTCATGTCCGCGCGTTTGCATGATTGTCGCGCAGATGGATCGCTCGTCGTCAGTTTCCGGCGAGAGGCAAATGGTGGCGTGCTGAATCTGGATTTTCATGAGTTCGACGGGCTCCGCTCGGCGGCTTTTTCCCTCAGCGCGCAGGGCCTGAGGGACCCTTATACCTGATTTAACAAAAACTTTGTAAAAAGCAAGGTGGCGCGCGCGGCGGACGTCGCCGGGCTCGGTGGGCTGGAGATGAGTCCCGGTCGACGGGAGGCGTTGGTACGAAGCCAGCGCAAGTATAGGTCCGGATTTGCACCTGCGCGAGAGCGCAGGCGGTGCTGCAGCACCGCCGACCAACCACCGCTCAACGGCGCTGCTCGAGGGCTTCCACGCGCCGGCGGAGCGCCGTGACCTCTGATGCCAGCGCGGTGACCGATGCTCCAGCACCGCCGGCGCTGGGGAGGGCAACCGGCGCCGGGGCAGCGGCGCGTGGTACACGAGCAGCACCAGCAGGAACTCCCGTGTCGCCGCCTGTCACGGTCGACAGGAAAAATCGGCCGGCGCGGCTGAGCCACATGGCACTGAACAGGCGCTCGGAGACGGTGCGCTTGAACGGGCTTGAGGCGAGAATAGCAATCGCCAGGGCGGTGCAGAGCAGTGTCGCGAGAAACGTCACGGTGGTGACGCCCCCGGCCAACTGCAACCGATTGTCCGGGCCAACCTTGGAGCTCATGACGAACAGGACTGCGCCCTGCCAGCAGAGCAGTGCGGTGGCGAGGATGACGCGCCGCCGCCGCTTGGACACCTGCACGACGTCGGTGGCGCGACGCGCGCGCTCTTCATCGCGCTCGGTCAAGGTGAGCTGCAACAGACGCTGGAGTTCCGACACGGTGTAGCCGAAGCGCCGGAGCAGGCGCATCTCGCGCACGGCGCCAACGGTTGCCACGAACGCCAGCGCGGCGATCAGCACGCCCAGGGCGAACGCGTTGCCGTTGCTGGTGCGCACGATCGAGATCGCGCCGACGGACAGCAGGGCGATGCTCAGGAGCACGCGCGTTGAAATGGCGGTCAGCTCCGGCGCAAGCAACCGGATCGCCACCGGAATCTCCGGCGTCGCCAGCTGCGCGCTGTCCAGTGCTTCGACGAGCGACTCGGCGTTGGCAAAGCGGTCAGCGGGCTCCTTGGCGCAGCAGCGATCGACAGCGTCCGTGAGCGCCAGCGGAAGGTCGGCACGGACCGACGCCAGCGACGGGATGGCTTCGGTGAGCTGCTTCACGAGAATGCGCTGCGTGGTTTCACCGGAGACCGCGGTGGTTCCGGTGAGTGCGAACCACGCGACCAGACCGAGCGAGTACAGGTCGGCGCGGCCGTCCACCGCATCGCCGGTGGCCTGCTCGGGACTCATGTACTCCGGCGTGCCCACCACTTCGCCAACCCGGGTCAGGCCCTGCGCGTCGGCCACGGGCGCAATGGCGCGCGCGATGCCGAAGTCCATGACCAGCGCGCGACCGGTGGCGCGTTCGATCATGATGTTGTCCGGCTTGATGTCGCGATGCACCACGCCCCGTCCGTGCGCATACGCGAGCGCGTAGCCGACGTCCTGCAGCAGGCGCACCGCATCGCGACGCGACAGCGGTCCCTCACGCGCGACACGCGCGGCCAGCGATTCGCCCTCCACGAAGCCCATCGCGAACGCGAGCACGTCGTCCGTCTCCTCGATGGCGAACACGGGGACGATGTTGGGATGCGAAAAGCCGGCGGCGAGCCGCGTCTCACGGAGGAAGCGTTCGCGCAGGTCGGGGATCGCCGCGAACTCCGGCGGCAGCACCTTGAGCGCGACGGGACGATCCAGACGACGATCGCGGGCAAGGTAGACGGTTCCCATGCCACCGCGCCCGACCTCACGTTCAATCAGGTAGCGGTCTCCAAGCGTTCCGCTCAGGACGGCCTGTTCATCGCTCAAGCTTGAACCCCGCATCCAACGCCGGACGCTTGGGCGCATTCGCCACGTACCACCCGGTGAGGTACATCCACTGCGCCATGCGCGTGAGCTTGGGATAGTCAATCCGCTCCGGCACATCGTTCGCCGTGTGATAGTCCTCGTGCAGATTGGTGGAGTACATGAGCGACGGCACACCGAGCCGAGCGTAGGGCAGGTGGTCGCTGCGGAAGAACCAGCCTTCGGGGTGCGTGGGGCGGTCCCACAGCGAGTCGATGACGAACTTGCCGGTGGCCGCATTGGCCCGCAGCGCCATGTCCACCAGTTCCGTGGACGTGCGGTGCGGCGGCTGGCTGCCCAACAGTGCCGCCGTGTCGGGATGATTGCGCCCGATCATGTCGCCATTGAGCACCGCGACAATCGTGTTCAGTGGCACCACGGGGTGGGCCGAGTGATAGCGGGAGCCGAGCAACCCGCGTTCTTCCGAGCCGTGATGTACGAACAGCAGCGACCGCTTGGGGCGCTCCTGCACAAACGCGCGCGCCGCCGCGAACTCGGCCACACTCACGGACGCGTTGTCGTCAGCGCCCGCAAGCACCGAGTCACCCGGTACGAGCAGACGCACACCATTGGCGTCCTGGTGCGAGCTGTACAGCACATACTCGTTGCGCAGCACGGGATCGGTGCCGCGCAGTGCTCCGATCACGTTCACCGATGGTGTCTCGAAGCGCTCGAGGCGCACGTGCAGCTCGGCGTCGGGAGCGGCTCGGAGCGTGGATGCGATGGCCGCCCGCACCAGGAACGTGGGCGTGTTGCCGCTGCCGAGCGTTGGTACCGGCGCCACGCGTGTGGACCCGCCGGCGGCGCGTGGCGTGGCGTCGTCCACGTCGTACGACCCACGGTCGCGCATTGCCGCGTTGGCCGCGAACTCCGCGTCCACTCGCGAGTCGGCCACCAGCAGAATCGCGGCGGCTCCACGCCGTGCGAGACGGCCGAGCGAGGCAGAGATCGCGGCGTTGGCGTAGCGGATGCCCGGCGTGTAGCCGGTGGGCCGAATCGCATCGGGTGACGGCGCCCTCATGGCCAGCGCGACAATGCGACCCTCCACGTTCACCGTGGTATCCTGCGCGTCGTCGAGCCACAGCACGCGTCCCGTCGCTTCGGCCGGCACCACACCCAGCGGGATCAGTTCGTCGAATAGCGGCACCGCGCGGCCGGCGATAGTCGCGCTGCTCGACGCGAGCGATACGCGCGTGCGCACGATGTTGAACCACTGGAACCACGTGCCGTTGTCGCCAGCCGGCTCGAGTCCAAGCTTGGCGTACTGGTCGGCCACCCAGACGGAGGCCGTCATCTCGTCGAGCGTGCCACCCTCACGGCCGCGCATGGCGGGCGCCGCCATTGCGAAGAGGTCGCGGCGGATGTCGGCCTCGCGAATGGCCGAGATTGCGCGCGGGACGGCCGCTGCAGGGGACGTGGCCGGGCGCTGGGCGGCGAGCGCCATCGGCAGCGTGATGGGAAGGGCGAGGAGCAGGGTCAGCAGGCGCATGGCGGGCGGTTCGGGGGTGAGCGTGAGTGTTCCCCCAACGAAGTGCCATGAGCCGCCGGTTGGCAATGCCGAGCTGCCAGCTGCGCGCGGCGCACATGCGGCGCCGTCGCGAACCGACAGCGCCGCACACAGCCTTGCTCACCGATCCAATCGGAACTGAAACGGCTGCTGCACCAGCTGTTTCACCTTTTGTCCGCCCACCTCAGCCGGCCGATAGCGAATGCGCGCGAGTGCACGTCGCACGGCGTTGGTGAACAGCTCGTGGTCCGAACTGATCACCTGGAACGTGCTCATGTCCGCGTAGCCGCTGGTGTCCACCACGAACGACGCCATCACGGTGCCTTCCACGTGTGCCGAGCGCAGGACTTCCGGATACGCCATGTTCGCCCCACCCGCCATGGCGGCGGGCTTCTCCACCTGCGATTCGGTATAGAGTGTGTCGCTGCGCAGGATTGGTGGGACGCCGTCGCCCTGGCCATCGCTGCGTCCGCCCTTGGTGCCGACTCCGATGAAGTCGGCCTCGTTGGTCACCGCGCGCGACAGGTCGATGTCCGGAATTTCGAGCGGGATGATGTCCGGCACCAGCAGTGTCTGAAACCCTTTGGGAACCGGCGGTGCTGCGACCGCGTCGGGCGGAAGTGGAGCCAGTTCTGGCTCTTGAGGCGGTTCGTTCTTGACGACCTCTATAAACTCGACCCGGTCCGGCGTGTCCTCGGCGATCTGTTGACCAGCGTCAGGGTGGACTCCAGCGGTTTCTCCATGACCGAGACGCAGAGTGAGCGGGATCGCGTACCTCGACGCCTCCTGCATAGTTGCCATTGCACTCGGCGAACCCAACGCGAAATCGGTGGCGACGCGCATTCGTGGCTTTACCACACTGCTGTCGCACCCGCTTCTTAATGCCGAGGTTCGATCTGCGTGCGTGCGTGAAACGCAACCAGTACCCGACGCGGAGCTTGGACTGATACAGTGGATCAACGCCGATCGACCGTTGTCAGACGAAATCGATCTTGTGTTGTCGACCGGGTATTTGCGCGGAGCGGACTGTTTGCATGTTGCGACGGCGCTCTACCTTTCGCCCGATACACGGCAACTCACATTCTTCACGCTTGATCTCAAACAGCGCGCGGTTGCAAAGGAACTCGGTTTCAAAGTGTGAGCGGTATTGTTTCAGACCAACATTGTGAGCCGATGCCTTGGCTGAATTGCGTTCATCACTGCCTCCGCAACTCCCGCCTCGGCCGCGAACTCCGGCCAACGCTGCACAGCCGCCTGTACTTCTTCCAGAATCGTTTCGGCTCGAC
>JBBRDJ010000132.1:0-8606 GCA_038203945.1 Gemmatimonadales bacterium | reverse complement strand
GCTCGACCACGGGATTTCGCAGCTCGTAGTCCACGACACCTACCCGCTCCACCCACTGCTCAAAAAACCAGTCGAGTGGCACACCCGCGGCGCGCTCCGCGCTCGCCTGCATGGCCCAGCGGTCCACATGGCGGAACGCCCAGCGCGCGTAGTAGTCACGCAGGAACGCGCGGAACGCCGAATCGCCGATGGCATCGTGCAGCGATTCGTACATGGCTGCGGCACGACCATACACCATCGCGTTGTACGTGGCGAAGTCGCGAAACAGATCGGCGCGTGTACCAATCGGCTCGGCGCGATCGCTCATCACCACCGTGTTTCGCGCGCTGGCCGCATTGCGCAGCGACAGCGCACGCGCGGCCAATTGCGCGTTGACAATCGTGTCGGGATGCGCGGGATTGCTCTCGGCAATCTCGGCGCTCGCGGCCGCGCGCGTGTTCCCGGTCTGCATGCTGTTTTGGTACGACGTCAGCCCTTCGTCCATCCAGCCGGATTGCCACTCGTTGCTGCCGAGTATGCCGTACGCGTAGACGTGCCCCCCTTCATGCGTCACCAATCCCTGCGACGCCGAGCCGTTCTGCATCATCATGGGAAACTCGGTACCGCCGCCGTCGATGCGCTTGAGAATCGTGAGCTGCGGATATGGATACGCGCCAAACACTTGCTCGAGCCAGCGCTGCGTGGTGAGACCAAACGCCAGTGCGCGCCCGTTCTCCCATTGCGTGCGCGACGAGGCGATACAGCTGTTACGGGTATTCACGCGCTGCGCTTCCGGTGCGGCCGCCGCGACCAGTGCACAATCCGACTCCGCATCACCGCGATACAGCACATGCACCGCGACCGTATCCCACGCAGCAAACCGATACGCGCCCGGTTGCGCCGCGCGCACATACGCGCCGCCTTCATAGCGGAATCCCGGAGACGCGCTCCACGCAAAATGATGCACGTCGCGCGCGTAGAAACGCACCGCCCGTTGTCCTGCCGAGAGCGTGACCATGGGGCCATCGGGCACGTCGCGGTACGCGTTCGCACGCAGATTCGGTGTGTACCCGGGGGCTGCGACACGCGCCCATCCGGGATCACCGCTGACGGGCACACCGGTCGCACCGATCACCTGATCGTCGGCTACCACCATGGTGACGTCGAACGTGCCAAACTCCCCGTAGAACTCACCGGCCGGCACCAGCGCGTTGGGCTTCCATCCGTGCCGATCGTACACGGCCACCTTGGGATACCACTGCGCCATATCCACACTGCGACCGCGGCGGCCCTGACGACGCGCGAGTGTACTCGGCCGGGCGTCCCACGCGAGGTCCACGGAGACGGATGCCCCGGGCACCAGCGGTGTCGGCAGCGCGAGATGTGCCACGGTGCTGTCTGGCGCGAGTGGATACGTGACCACAAGCGCGACACCATTCACTGACGGTACGCGCGTAAACCGCTCATACGCATAGTCGGGATCATTCAGCGCCTGAAAACGCGTGCGTCCTTCGCGTTCGTCCGTGGCGCTCCAGCGTGAACCCGGTCGGAATGCGTTCAGGTGCTGATGCAACCACAGCTCACGCAGCGTATTCGGACTGTTGTTGGTGTAACGCAGCGTGCCCTGCGCCGAAATAACGCCGCGTGCGTCGTCAAGCGACGCGATGATGGCATAGTCGGCGCGCTGCTGCCAGTATCCCGCCGTGTCGCCGTTGGGCGGCGTTGTGGCGGGCGTGACTGGCACGCGCGGCGCATCGGGTTCCTGATTGGGCAACACCGACAATGGACGTGACGCAGCGGCCGGTGCTGTGGTGACAGGCGGCGAGCACGCGGCCACCGTCATGAGGCACAGGACGCCCGCGCGCGCGGCTGCGGTGCGCATCGCGTCACGCGGCAGGCTGACTCGCGGCCTCGCGATGTGGCGCAGCGCGACACGGTGGAACGCGTGCGCCCACAACAAACGGAACGGCACGTGGCGAGTGATGGAAGGAGTCATACGTCAAAGATGACGGGCGCCGCCGCTCTTCGCGACTGCGCCCGTCTCACACCGGACAACGCAGCGACAACTAGCGGCCGCCGAGCCCCACCATACGACGACGCATGACCTGCAGCCGGCGGCGCACGGATCCGTCCATCACCGTGTCGCCTACACGCACCACCACCCCACCCATGACGGCAGGATCGATGAGCACATGCGGCACCACCGTCTTGCCAAGCACGGTGGACAAACGCGCCGCAATATCCGTCGCGTCGTTGGCACCAGGCTCACGTGCGAACGTGAGGCGCGCATGCACCCGATTCGCCGACTCGTCGAGCAGCGTGTCGTATTCATCGGCAATCGTGGGCAGCAGCATGAGGCGGCGATTGCGCGCCACCGCCTGCAACCAGCGCAACATCACATGCGGCACACGGTCGCTGAGCGCCTTCTCGAGCACACCCATTTTAGCCAGCGCCGAAATGCGGGGCGACTCCAGGAAACGCTGGAGCGTGACGTCGGATTCGATCGCACCCGCGATCTGCCGCAGCATTCCACCCCACCCGTCGGCATCGTTCGCCTTGCGGGCGAGCGAGAGCAGCGCGTCGGCGTAGTTGCGTCCGGCGGTGGAGCCTCGCACGCTCATGCGCCGCGACCCTTGGGCGCGTCGAGCGAGGCCAGGAACTGATCGACAATCCGGCGGTTGCCTGCGGTATCGAGATTCTGCTCGATCACCTTCCCAGCTCCAGCAATGGCAAGATCCACCGCCTCTCGGCGCAGATCGGCAATGGCCTTGGCCGTTTCGCCTTCAATGTCGCGACGCGCCTGCTCCATCATCTCGGTTTGCTGCTTGCGCGTGTCCTCGAGCATATCGGCGCGCATTTTTTCAGCGACCGCGCGGCCGTCGGCAATGATCTGCTGCGCCTGCGTTCGACCTGCGTCGAGCTGCGCCTTCTGCTCGGCGAGCAGCGTGGACGCCGCGTCACGATCACGCTTGGCGCCTTCGATGGCCTCCGTCAGCGCACGCTCGCGCTCCTCGACGGCCGCGAAGAGCGGCTTGAACGCGAACTTTTTGAGCACGAACATCAGGCCGATGAACACAACGAGCGTCCACACCATCAGGCCGGCGTTCGGCTCCAGCAGGTTTACCGGTCCACCGTCCCCTTCCGGCGCGGCAAACGCGACGGCGGTGGGGATGAAGGACGCCACTGCCAGTACAGCCGCCAGGCGGGCGGCCACCGCAGTGCGCGACAAATCGAGGCGCATGTATCTGTTCCGTGAGTTCAGGAGAAAGAGCACGGTGCGGGAGCGCCGTTGCGCCCCCGACACCTGATCACGTCAGAGCGTGATCTTGCCCTGGAGCTGGAAGCCGATGACGACGCCGAACAGCGCGGCGCCTTCGATGAGGGCGGCGAGAATGAGCGCCGCCGTCTGGATGCGACCGGCCGCTTCCGGCTGACGCGCCATGCCTTCCACCGCCGAGCCACCGATGCGGCCGATGCCCAGACCGGCACCGATCACGGCACCACCAGCGGCGATACCTGCACCAATCGCCATCAGCCCTTCCTGGCCGGTGGCCGTGGCTCCCTGCAGCAGTCCGAGGACTTCAATCATGATCAACTCTCGAAGAAAACGTGATGGAGTGCGTGCTCCACGTGTTTTGCAACACGGCGTTCACGGGTGAGCCCGAGGCTCTGCGAACATTCCCCGATCGCTCGATCGGGTACAAAAACGCGGAAGCGGGGAGCGCCGAGTCCGCGGAACTGCGCCTGCGACGACTAGTGGTGCGACTCGCGAATCTGTCCAATGAATACGCTGGCCAGCAGCGTGAAAATAAACGCCTGCAAGAACGCCACGAATAACTCAAGCACCGAGATCGCGAGCGCCATCAAGAGCGGCACCGGCGTGAGCAACCAGCTCTGGAACGAGAACACGAGTCCGATGAGCGCGAGCAACACGATGTGTCCGGCCGTCATGTTGGCGAACAACCGGATGGCGAGCGCAAACGGCTTGGTGAGCTTGCCGAGCATTTCGACGGGGCTCATGATGAGGAACATGAGCGGGCGCATGACCACCGGCAGATCATTGTTCCAGTAGAACATGGTGCTCAGGTAGCCCGCTCCCTGCGCGCGCACGCCTGCCACTTCCACCATGATGAACGTGATGATCGCGAGCGTGGCCGTGACCGAGATGTTGCCGGTGGCGGTGGCGCCAAACGGAATCATCCCGAGCAGATTCATGAACAGGATGAAGAAGAACAGCGTGAGCGCGAACGGCACGTACTTCTCGCCGTGGTGGCCCACATTTGGCAGCACGACTTCGTTCCGCAGATAGAGCGCCATCGCTTCCATCGCCCCGCCGAATCCCTTGCTGCGTCCTTCGGTCGCGTGATCGCGCGTGCTCGAGTTGGCCGCGGTGATGAGCACGAGGCACAGCAGCGTGGCCGCCACGAGCATCATCACCACATGCTTGGTGGGCGAGAGGTCGATGGTGAGCGGGCCGATATGCACCGGAGCCCATTTGGGCAGCTCCACGAACGTGTGGAACGGTGCCTTCCAATACGGCAGCTCCAGATAGGAGGCGTCGGTGATGTGCGGCGTGATGAAGTCAACCGGTCCAGCCGACGAATGCTCACCAGCTGCCTGTTCGGCGGCGGGGGCGGTAGCAGTAGGCTCCTGCGCGGAGAGACGCAGCGGCGAAAGGAGCAGCAGTGCACAAAAAAGGCGACGAAGCATCCCGGACATCAGGGTCAGATGTTCAAGAACAAAGGCTCGACCACGGTCGAGACGAAGAAAAACGCCACCAGAGAAATCAGAGCGGGTGTAGCGGGCAAACCCAGCGCAGGCACCAGCAGCAGCGCCCACACAGCTACCACACCGAACCGAACGAGCACACCCAAGCCCCACGCCGCAATCACCTGCTCGCGCCCCGCAAGGCGCACGATGGCGAACGTGAGCAACTGCACTGCCAGTGCCACCCAACCGGCTGTTGTCACCGCCGACAAATCCCCGGGGGCACGGAACAGCCGGGCCAGACCAAATCCTACCACCACGAGCAGAATGATCTGTGCGGCGGCAAACAACGCCACAGCACGAACCAGCCCTGCCCTCACCTGCACCGTGTCGCTCACTGCTCGCCTTCACGGGGCGTATCCAGCGGACGGTGCGTGCGCTGCGTCGCAGTCAGACGGCGATAACTCAGAAAGAATGTGCCCCCTGCTCCGCCCAGCACGCCGAGCAACAAAAACCATGGCGTCGAGCCGAACTTCCGGTCGAGCCACTGACCAGCGAACCCGAACAAGACGAGCGCCACCGCGAACTGCACGCCGAGCCCAGCCAGCGACCAAGGACTGATCTCTGAGTCCGGCTTACGGGGAGCTTGCTGCTTCTTTTCGAGCATCAGACTCGGGAAACTAGGCGCTTGTGAAATATTTCGCAAGCAAAGTTGCGACCACCGAATAAAAGCCGTCAGACCCTCTGCTATTGTGGGAAGTTGGCCCCGGTGCAATACTTAGCTCGCAACTGTTGCCTTGACACATCACCGGGTCGTTGATAACCTGGCAGCGTTGCAAAATGTGATGGGAAATCGTCCAAGTCATTGAAGGAGCGAGTAGTTCGCTCCGATCGTCTCAGCCCCCCACCGATGCTCGCGCGCATCACCGTTCCGCTGCTGGCCACTGCCGTGCTCGTCTTTGCTTGCGGTCCCCGCAGCCAGACGAGCTTGGTGGCCGCGCGTCCGGCCTCGGCCGCTGACACGACGGTCACCACCGCAGTTCGTGTTGAAGCCGCGCCCGGCGCCCGATCGGTGAAGTTCGCGCTCAGTGTGACCAATCGCACCAGCAAGCGCGTCGAAGTAAATTTTCCATCTGGGCAAACGCACGACTTTATGGTGCTTGACGCCACGGGTCGCGAAGTGTGGCGTTGGAGTGATGGACGCCTGTTCACGCAGCTCATGCAAAACCGTTTGCTCGAAGCGCGCGACATGGTCACGTACGACGAACGCTGGCCGGCGCCACCAAGCGCGGGTTCCTACACACTGGTCGCGGTGTTGCACAGCGATACACATCCCGTCGAGAAACGCGTCACGTTCAACATTCAGTAGTGCGCGCGGCGCAGGGTTCGCTGTGCCCCACGCTGCACCGTCCACGACCCGCTCTCCAGCGGGTCGTTGTGTTTCATGGCGCCAACGCACAACGCGCACGTAGTTTTATGCGTTCTGTTCAACACACGCGTTGCTTCCTTCCGCACTCGTCCCGCCCTCGCCGGCCGCTTATGTCCAACACGTCTTCCGCGTCGACTGCTGCACCAGACGACATCGCGCTGCTCACGCGTCTCGCCGAAGCGCATCACCAACTGCGTGCACAAATTTCGCGGCGCATTGTGGGACAATCGCAGATCGTCGACGATCTCATCACCGCGTTGCTGGCCGGTGGACACGTCGTGTTGGTGGGTGTGCCCGGTCTTGCAAAAACCTTGTTGGTACAAACGGTGTCACAGGCACTCGCGCTCTCGTTTTCGCGCGTGCAGTTCACGCCCGATCTCATGCCGAGTGACATCACGGGCACGGAGTTGATGGAAGAAGACTCCGGCACTGGTCGGCGTGCGTTTCGTTTTGTGAAGGGTCCGATTTTCGCGCAGGTGGTGCTGGCCGACGAAATCAATCGCGCCCCACCCAAAACACAGGCTGCGCTGCTGCAGGCGATGCAGGAACGCACGGTGACGGTGGCGGGACACACGTACACATTGCCGGCGCCGTTTTTTGTGTTGGCCACGCAGAACCCGATTGAACAGGAAGGCACGTATCCGTTGCCTGAAGCGCAGCTTGATCGCTTCATGTTTGAGCTGCGGCTCGGGTATCCGTCGCGCGACGAAGAAGAGCAGATTGTGCATGCGACCACGGGCGACAAAGCGCCGGAGATTTCGCCGGTATTGGGTGCCGAAGAGTTGCTGTCGCTGCAGCGCCTGGTGCGCCGGTTGCCGGCCCCGCCGAGTGTGGTGCAGTACGCCGTGCAAGTGGCGCGCAGTACGCGCCCGGATGATCCGATGGCCGGCCCCGGGGTGAAGAAGTATGTGAGCTGGGGCGCGGGTCCGCGTGCGTCGCAGTATCTGGTGCTCGGCGCGAAGGCCCGGGCGGCGATGGACGGGCGCGCGGCACCGGACTTTGACGATGTGAAGGCGGTGGCGCCGGCGGTGCTCCGGCACCGGTTGGTGCTCAACTTCCAGGCGGAAGCGGATAACGCGACGTTTGCTGAGATCGTCAGGCTGCCGGAGGTCGGGAAGTAGGTCGGGAAGTAGGTCGGGAAGTATGTCGGGACGTTGGTCGCGAAATTCGTTGTGAGCGCGTTCGTGTGGGGGACCGGAATCGTACCGGGAAGGCGTCGCTGAGGGATCGCGTTGCCGAGCGATGCGGGCTATCGTCACCATGAGATGACGGTCCCGTGACGGTCGCGCCGAGATTGGGCGGTAGATCATCACCGTCCCTCAAGGAACCTCGATGCCTGCCACCGCCGCCATGCCGTCTCCAGACGATTACCCCGAGCCTTCGTCGGCCCGTAGCTCCCATTCGCCGGAGTTGATCCCCGTGCCCGCTCTGGAGCGTGGGCAGCTGCTGTTTCGCACGTTGGGCACGGCGGAGATACACATCGGTGGCGGGGGCGTGATCGGTCCCAGTTCAGAGCGCATGTTTTCGTTGCTCTGTGTGTGCGCGATGACACCCGAGCAGGCCGTGGCGCGAGCCCGTCTGCTTGAGCTCGTGTGGCCCGAGCTTGATGGCCCGTCCGGCCGGCATTCGTTGCGTCAGCATTTGTATCGTCTTCGGCGACTTGGCGTTGATACCGATGGGACGCGCGCGGCGGTACGCCTTGATCGCGCGTGTCTGCTCCCGTCGTTTTCGCTCGACCGATCAGCGGCGTTGTTCGACCGCGACGTGTTGCGCGGCCAGGAGCCATTTGGCCATCTGTTTGCGGGCTGGTTACCGAGCCAGCCCAGCATGCGCCGATGGGTAGAGCGTCAGCGCGAGCAGTATCACGCCGACGTGCGTCGCATCCTTGTGCCTGAGCTGCGCCGATTGCGCGATCGTGGTGATTGGGAGGAATGTGAGCGCTGGGCGCGCACCGTGTTGGAGTTCGACCCGTTCAACGAAGACGCGACCGTGATCGTGGCCGAGGCCGTGGCGATGTTGGGCAGCCGCATCGATGCGTCGTCGTTGCTTGACGAGTACGTGCGTGAGACGGGCGCGAAGGGCACGGATCTCGGCCGCCGCGTGGAGCGCACCCAGCAGCGTATTCAGCGTGCGTCGCGTGTGTTGCACGGCGAGTCGACGGCGCCAATGCTGATTGGCCGTGATCGCGAGTTGTCGACGTTGGACTTGTTGACGCTGTCCGCGATGCGTGGCGAGAGTCAGGTGGTGCAACTGATTGGCCCCGCCGGCATCGGCAAGACGGAGCTCGGCTATGAGGCAACGCGGCGAGCGGTGATTCTCGGGTTTGCGCGCTGCATCGTGCGTGTGTCACGTCCGGTGGGCCAGGTGACGTACGGAACGCTCTCGCGATTGACGCGCGATCTGATCAGTCTGCCCGGTTCGCTGGGTTGTAAGCCGGAGCATTTGCAGCTGCTCCGGCAGTTCGCGGGGTTGGAGGTGGGGGTGGGGGAGC
>JBBRDJ010000131.1:0-8775 GCA_038203945.1 Gemmatimonadales bacterium | reverse complement strand
AAATCGTCCCCAAACGTACCCCAGCCCCGAAAACGCAATCGTTCTCGGGGCCGGGAGTATGGTTTTAGTCTTTACTTCACTTCACTGACACTGATCGGGACGACAGGATTCGAACCTGCGACCCCCTGAACCCCATTCAGGTGCGCTACCGGGCTGCGCTACGTCCCGTAACCCGCCCGCCAAACACCATGCTCCGTGCCTGCCAAACGCCTACAGACCCATAACCTAGCCTCACGCGCTCCAGCTTTCAACTGGCATTCAGCGGCGAATCTTACTTTTCGCGCGTCATGAGAATCCGGCGGCCGCCTTGGCCACCGATGGGTCCATTGACGGATACTGTGGGTTCAGCGCTTCCATCGTCTCCACCAGCAAGCGGGCGACCAGCAGGTTACGCACCGACTTGTCATCAGAGGGCACCACGTACCATGGCGCAAACGTAGTGCTGGTACGCGCCAGCACATCCCGGTAGGCCTTCGTGTACTCGTCCCAATGCGCCCGATCCTCGAGATCCCCCAATCGAAACTTCCAGTTTTTGCCAGGGTCGTCGAGGCGCGACTGCAGCCGCTCCCGCTGTTCGTCACGACTGATGTGCATGAAACACTTCACAATCACCGTGCCGCTATCCGTAAGCATGCGCTCAAACTCCACGATGTGTCGGAAGCGTTTTTTCCAGACGGCCTTGGGCGCCAGCTTCCGCACGCGCACCACAAGCAGGTCTTCGTAGTGCGATCGATTGAACACGCCCAACACCCCGTGTTTGGGCAGGACCTTGTGCACGCGCCATAAATAGTCATGCGACAATTCCCGTTCGTTGGGCGGACCGAATGCCGCGACTCGCACACCCATGGGACTGCACGCGCCCACCACAGACCGAATCGTGCCGTCCTTGCCGGCCGCATCGCGACCCTGCAGCACCAGCAGCAACGACCGACTGGAATCGGCGTGAAACGCGGCCTGCACCGTTTCCAGTCGTTTCAGCAGTCCCTTCGTTTCATCCTTGATGTCTCGGCTCGTGACATCGAGGCCGGACACCCGAGCGGCGTTGTCGCCCAACCCGAGTTTCTGTCCGGGCATTACCGGCTGCAATCGAACGTCGGTCACTGACATCGGGCAACACTCTCCGTGGGGGGATCGTAGGGTTCCATGTGGATCAGGACATCGGCCACCGCCGGTATCGCCTGGCGAATCGCGGTCTTGACGCACCCACCAATAATGTGCGCGTCGTGCAGCGTCAGCGCCGCATCCGCCTGCACGTGCAAATCGACAAACAGTGTGGCGCCCACCCGTCGCACTTTGAGCTTCTCCAAATCGCGCACTTCGCTCACGGAGCGCGCGGCGTCCAGAATCCGATCGCGCACATCAGACTCCGGTGCTTTATCCATGAGGTCGTGCAACGCCGGACGCAGCATGATCACCCCATTGGCCGCAATGACCAAGGCGGCCACCACTGCGGCCCATTCGTCCGCCTGCTCCCACCCCGGCCCGCCGATCAAGGCCACAGAAATCCCGATAAGCGCGGCGCCGCTGGTGACCGCGTCACTCAGATGGTGCCAGGCATCCGCCTGCACCGCCGGTGAGCCACTCTCGCGACCCGCCAGATGCTGCGCACGGAAGAACCACTGCTTCACCAGGACCACGCCGACCAGGACAAGCAGCGTGAAGGGCGCCGGCGCGCCGTGGGGCACTTGCATGGCCGCGAACGCCTCCCAGGCGATCCCAAAGGCCGCCCCCAACAGCATCAAGGACACGGTAGCGGCGGCGATCGGTTCAGCCCGCCCGTAACCAAAGGGATAGTCGTCATCGGCGTCCCGCGCGGCCAATCGAAGTCCGCCGATCACCACCAGTGAGGCGAGTACGTCGGCGGCGCTTTCGATAGCGTCGGCCACCAGCGCGTAGGAGTTGCCGGCCACACCGGCCACCAGTTTGACCACGGCCAGCGCCGCGTTGCTCAGCAAGCCGAATTGCGCCGTACGCCAACCGCGCGAGCGCGCTTGGGCCTCAGCGCCCGGGATCATTTGCCATTGTCAGCCGTATCACCAACTTGGGTGGATCGTCGATCAATCGGTCATCGTGTCCAGTGACCAGAACGGCCGTGGGCCGGTCGTGACGGCCGTCACCGGGCGGTTTCCGGTAACTTTGTTTAAGTTCGTTGCCTGTCAACGGTTGCCCTCTGGGATTTGATGCGTAAGTTGATGCGTGGCAACCGCGCGGGCGTTATGCGACGGGATCCATTCGGGATCTCTCTTGCGCCAGGTCAGCGGATGCTTGCGCGCCGGGCAAAACTGGGTCTTGGACGTGTTGTCATCCTGCAGGCTATCTAGGCGGCTTGTTCCGTCGGTTCGTTACACTCAAGGGAGGAATATGCGTACTACTGCTATGTTCGCGCTGGGCACTGTGATTGCCCTCGGTCTGCCCGCGTCGCTCCAAGCGCAGCGGCAGGGCGCGGTGGAAATCGGCGGCTTCGGTCGGTTCACGACGTTCGGTGAATCGCAGCAGCTTGACCCCGCCTTCGGTGGTGGTGGTCGTGCCGGTATTTACATCCTGCGCAACCTGATGCTGGAAATGGAGCTCTCGTACGCCGATGCAAACGTAGATCGTGAGCCCACGGGTGTGGCTGTTTTTGATGCGCTCAATACCGTTTCGCACTCGCTGTGGAACTACCGCCTCCTGTACAACGCCCCTATCAGCGACAAGGTCAAGCTGCTGGTCGGTGGTGGCTACGCATACGACGCCTATGGCCGTCAGCGTCAGGTTGCTCCGCGTGGTGGTGGCCCATCGGGTCTGCTTGGTGTGCGCTTCGCGCTCAACGACATGCTCTCGTTGCGTCTCGAAGGCGTTGGTCACTACGTGACGGCTGACGACGAAACGCTCCCCACGCCGCGCGAAAACCACTTCAACCTCGGCGCGCAAGCCGGCTTGAGCATTGCGCTCTTTACCAGCGCTCGGCAGCCGATGATCGTCACCGACACGCTCCGTATCATGCAGCGCGACACGGTGTTCACCACACGCCTCGATACACTGCGCGTTGACGTGCCGGGTCGCCCGATCGTTATCGGCGCTGTACAGTTTGCGTTCAATCAGGATGCCATCACCACCGAAGCCGCTGCCATCCTCGACCAGATTTCCTCGTCGTTGCTGGAGTCGGTCAATATGTCGCGCTCCATCAGCGTGACGGGTAACACCGACGCTATCGGCAGCGAATCGTATAACACCACGCTGGGCCAGCAACGTGCTGATCAGGTGCGTGACTACCTCGTGTCCAAGGGGGTCGCGGCATCACGTATCACTGCGACCAGTGCTGGCGAAGGCAACCCGCTTGCCCCGAACAACACCGACAACGGTCGCGCCACCAACCGTCGCGTGCTGATCAGCCTGTCCAACTAAACGTTCGGGGCGTGAGTCACGCCCCGCTCAGTCGGACCGCATACGGCGCCGTTCCTTCGGGAGCGGCGCCGTATGCTTTCACTCCCACTACGCATGGACCGTCCACCGCCTGTTCCGCCTGCTGAGTCCACCGCCGCCGCGACGGTGACGTTCTCGCATTGGTTACAATACCTCGCGATACGTAGCGTCGTGGCGGTGCTACGCCTCATCGGCTGGCGTGCGGCCAGCAACGTGGGCGCCCTGCTCGGCCGACTGGCCTACCGTCCGGTGGGCATCCGGAAGCGCATAGTAGAACGTCACATCGCCGCCGCGTTTCCTCAGCTTACACCGCAACAGATCACGCGCACGGCGATCGCTGCATACGAAAGCCTGGGTCGCACCTCCATTGAGACGGCGCTCCTTTCCAGCACACCGCCCGAACGCATTCGTCAACTGGTTTCCGAAACGCACAACTGGGAGCTGTTCGAAGCGGCCCGCGCGCAGGGGAAAGGCGTGATTCTGGCCACCGGACATCTCGGGAATTGGGAACTCGGCGGCGCGTATTTCGCAGCCCGCGGCGTGCCGGTGGCCGCGATCACGCGACGCATGCAGAACCCCTTATTCGATCGGTATCTGCGTGGCACGCGTGCGTCGCTCAACGTGGAGGTGATTCATGACGCGGTCGCTGTTCGACGCGTGCCGCGCGCGCTCGGCGAACAAAAAATGATCGCGTTTCTCTGCGATCAGGACGGCATCGGACTCGCATCCACCTTCGTGCCGTTCTTTGGACGACCTGCACGCACGCCCCGCGGGCCCGGCGTGTTTGCCCTGCGACTGGGCGTGCCGGTGCTCTTTGCCTGTTGTGTGCGCAAAGCCGACGGCACCTATAGAATTGCCTTCGAAAACGTGCCTGTCCTAAACACCGGTCATCGCGAACACGATGTCGATGAGATTGTCGCCGGCTTCACCAGGCAACTTGAAGCGGCGGTGCGCGAAACACCCGGACAATACTTCTGGCATCATCGGCGTTGGAAACGACAGCCGCCCGAGACCCCGGCTCACTTGCGCGAGCCGTAAGGGTGACCAATCGCCGTCGGTTTGGTGTTCGCGCGGTGGTGCGCCTGCTTCTGCAGTGCACGCTACTGGTGGCTGTGGCGCCACTCCCAGCCACTTTATTCATTCGCTTTGTGCATCCACCCACCACCGCCATGATGCTCACGCGTACTTGGCAACGTTGGCGCGCCGATGAATCGCCTGCGTATCCGCGCCGAGACGTTGTAGCGCGAGACAACGTCGCACCAATCCTGCGACGTGCTGTGCTGGCCGCCGAAGATGACCGTTTCTATCTGCACAACGGTTTTGACTTTCAGGAAATCGAGAACGCCATTGCGAGCCGGCGATCAGGCGGATCCATGCGAGGTGCGTCTACCATCTCACAGCAGGTGGTGAAAAACATTTTTCTGTGGGAAGGGCGCTCATGGATCCGGAAAGGACTCGAAGCGTACATCACGCTCTGGCTCGAGGTCGTCGTGCCCAAGGAGCGCATACTCGACCTGTACGTGAACCTCGCCGAGTGGGGCGACGGTGTGTTTGGCATCGAAGCGGCGGCGCAGTACTACTTCAAAAAGTCGGCCGCGAAACTCAACGCCGATGAATCGGCGCGCCTGGCCTCGGTGCTGCCTTCCCCACGCCGCTGGTCTCCACGCGGGGCGGCTGCGGCCACTCGCGCGGCGCGAATCAGACAGCGCATGGTGTATGCCTCACCGCGTCCGGCCACAACGCCGCAGCCCGACTGAGTTGAGAAGTTGGTGCCATCGGGCTCCTTTCGCGCTCTTCGGTGTTTGGTTTCTTCATATGACGTTCCACCGATTCTTTTCTTGTGCCCGCCCGCACATCGCGGTGGCGTTTTGCCTGCTCGCGCTCAGCGCGTGCGAACGTGATACCGTAAACCAAGTTGCGTCCGCCGACAGCACGGTAGCGGCGACAACCGTCCCGACGGTGCGCTTCGTATCAATCACCGCTGGTCATCAGTTCACCTGCGCCGTCGACGACGCCTCCCAAGCGTGGTGTTGGGGCTCAAATCGTTTGGGCCAGCTTGGACTCGGCGATACGCTCGATCGCTTTGTACCCACGCAGTTGCAGCACTCGGCACCGTTTGTTCGCGTGGTCGCCGGCCACTCGCATGCGTGCGCCATTGACTCGCTCGCCGCACTGCATTGTTGGGGCGACAATCGCGATTTTGCGCTGGGCGACACCGCCGCGCGCGTGCGCGCCCGTCCCGGCACGGTGAACTTGCGCGAAGTGCGCCAGCTCGCGTTGGGCGCTCATTTTACATGTGTCACGGACTCCGCCAACCGTCCACTGTGCTGGGGTAGCGATGAGCACGGTGAAAACGCCGACGGCGACGTCGATCCCGACTCACATGCCGAGCCACGCACGGTTGCGGGAAAACATCGCTTCACACAGTTGGCGGCGGGACGCGGTCACGCCTGCGGGCTTACCGAAAGCGGAGCCGCGTGGTGCTGGGGCGCTGGAGGTGCGCTGGGAGATGGTGGCGTGACCGACCGCCGAGAGCCGGTGGAGGTGCTCGGTGGTCGCGTGTTCACCGCCCTTACCGCGGGTGAAAGCATTACCTGTGCCATTGAGTCGGACGGCCTGGCCTGGTGCTGGGGCATTGCGTTCGATGGACAGCTGGGTCAAGGGTCGGCTCCTGGTCCCAACGCGTTGGTTCCCACTCCCGTCTCGGGCTTCATCCGGTTCAAGGCGCTGGCCGCTGGGTACCACCGGGTCTGCGGTCTTGATCTCGAGGGCGCGGCCTGGTGCTGGGGCTCCAACGACCAAGGTGGGCTGGGTGACAATAGCAGCGCGTCTCAGCCTTCACCGGTACGCGTGGTGGGAGATGGAGGCTACGTTGCCATCGCCGCCGGCGACTACCACACCTGCACCCTTGATATTGACGGCGCTGTGTGGTGCTGGGGCGAAAACTCCGACGCCCGTGGCGGCGGTGCGCTGGGCGACGGAACGGTGCGCAGTCGTGCAGCGCCCACTCGTGTTGCGCCGCCCGGCGCGATGAACTGACTCACGTTCCGATCACCAGCCCACCATCAACAGCAAGCACCGCACCGTTGATGAACCGTGCGGCGTTGGAGGCAAGAAAGCAGTAGGCCGCCGCAACGTCGTCGGGAGTCCCAAGCACACCCAATGGTGTGCGGGCGGCCATCTGTTCAAGCACGGCCGCCGGCATGGACGCCGTCATCTCGGTGGCAATGAAACCGGGAGCGATCGCGTTCACACGAATGCCACGTCGACCGAGTTCTCGCGCCCACACCTGCGTCATGCCGATCACCCCCGCTTTGGACGCGACGTAGTTGGTCTGTCCGAAGTTGCCGAAGCGTGCGACCACAGAGGTGGCGTTGACCACCGCCCCGCCGCCGCGGGCGAGCAGGTATGGCACGACTACCTGCATGCAGCTGTAGACGCCTTTGAGATTCACGTCGATGACCGCGTCGAAATCGGGCTCTGACATGCCCCCGGTCACCACACCATCCTTGACGCGTACGAGCTGCGCGTCCCGTGTGATACCAGCGTTGTTGATGAGAATATCGATGCCACCAAACCGCTCGGCGGTTTCCGCAGCGGCGCTTTCAACGCTGGAGCGATCGGTGACGTTCATGGCGATCACGTGTATCAAACGGTCTTCGGCGCGCAGTGACGCCACCAGCTCTGATGCCGCATTGGGGTTGCGGTCCCAGATGGCCACTGCAGCGCCGCTGCGGGCCAGATGCGCCACAGTCGCACGCCCGATTCCATTGGCGCCACCCGTTACCACAGCCACGCGTCCTGCGAGGTCAATATGCATGCTGAGCAACCTAATACGTGAACCGTACCCTTCCGGGGCCGCGTGAGTGCAGGGTACCTTTGCCGATGGCGCTAACGCTTCGGTTGGGACTCTCCGCATTCTCGTTGCTCCTCGTCACCGGCTGCGCGCGACCGGTCACCATCGATGCGCCACCGCCAGCCGCCACCGGCGATTTTCTGCCACCATCCATTCCGCCGCTGGCTGAATCGGTGGTCGATGCTCCCATCTCGTTGAGCTTGGGTCCAACGCTCGAAGCACTCGAAGCCGCCGTACCGACAACGTTCGGTGATTTGAACGAGCGGGTGCGCAACCCATCGAATCGCCGACAGAGTTTTGCCTTTGAAGCCACGCGCACGCCGTTTGACGTGGCGCTCGATGACGGGCGGTTGACACTTGCCACCACGGTGCACTACGCCGGCAAGGCCTGGTACAACGCACGATTGTTGCCGGAAGTTGGTGCGTCGTGTGGCGTAGACACCGAACAACCGCGTTTGCGTGCGCGTCTGCAGAGTGACCTCGGGCTCACCGAAAACTGGAAGCTCAGCGCACGCACGCGCCTGGCCTCACTGCGTCCACTTACCGATACGGACCGCGACGCGTGTCGCATTACCGCATTCAGCATCGATGTTACCGGTCGCGTCGAGCGTGCGGTGCGCAGTGTGATGGAAAAAGAGTTGCCGCGTGTTGACCGGCGATTGCGCGATTTCAACGTGCGTGACCGACTGGAAGGCTGGTACAACAAGATGAACAAACCCATTCGCGTGGGCGACAGTTTGTGGTTGCTGCTTCGCCCCGGTGATGTGCGTCTTGGCGGCGTGAACGTCAACGACTCCGCGGTTGTCTTTGACGTGCGATTGTTTGCGTCGCCGGTGATTGTGTCGGGCTACGAACCCGCACGCACCGACGCTCCGCTCCCGAAGTTGACGCCTGCGCAATCCGAGATTGGTGACAGTGCACGCGTGTTGCTCGAGGCGAGCATTGCCTACGATGTGGTTACCGCGATACTGCAAAAGCGACTGGTTGGCCAATCATTCCGCAAGTGGCGACGTGTTGTTCGGATTATTGACGTGCGTGTCGTTCCGGTGGGCGACGGTCGCGTGGCACTTGGTGTGCGCTTTGATGGCGCATTGCGCGGCGAGGGCTGGCTGGTGGGCACGCCACGGCTTGATGTTGTGCGCGAAGAACTGACGGTGCCGGATCTCGACTTCGATGTCGCCACTGGCGAACTGCTCGTGCAGGGGCTGGAGTTTTTGCGCACCGAGGCAGTGCTCGCGCAGCTTCGCGAAGCAGCGGTACTGCCGTTGAGCGACCGTCTGGACTCGCTGCGCGTGAAAGTAGAAGGCGCCATCAATCGCGACCTGACCGATGGTGTGCAGCTGTCGGCGCAGCTCACAGCGGGCCGCTTGCTGGACGTGGTCGCACTGCCCTCATCGCTGATCGTGCGCGCCGAAGCGGCGGGGACATTGGCGCTGGGTGTTGATCGAAAGATGCGGTTTACGAAGCCCCAATAAACAGCAGAACTGCACGCACGACGCGGCGATCGCTACCGTTGA
>JBBRDJ010000130.1:0-8780 GCA_038203945.1 Gemmatimonadales bacterium | reverse complement strand
GGAGGAAGTTATGCGGATTCTTTCGGCCTACATCGCTGTTGGGTTAACGCTAGGGACATGTCTGGCCGGTCACATCATCTGGGCTTGGAGAAAAGCAGGACGAGATCGGCATGCCGGTTGGGCGCGAGCTCTTGCCGTGTTCTTTCTTGTGCAGGCCCCTTTGGTGCCTGAGTGGCTACGCGCGCAGCAGCGCTCCTCCGAGGGGTCGCTAACAATTGTGTGGCTAGCTTTGCTTCTTGCTCTGCTTTTGTACCACCTCTCAACGCCGAATCCGTACGTGAGCAGCGCAAGAGGCCCCAGTGAGCAGAAAAGTATCACCGAGGGTACTGCGCTGAACGGCTAAACGGAGATCGTTGAGAGGATATCTGTGAACCATTCTCGGGCGCTGAAGTAGACGGTTCGAACACGCATAGCGTTACTCCAACGGCCCGAGAGCCGGCACGCCGTGATTAACACGTGGCGGTGGTGCATGTGCGCCTCGCGCGCGAGGTGTGGCGATACCTTAGACGCGCCGCGCGTGCTATGCGCGTCCGCCACCGCTGACATTCGAACAAGATGCGAGCGCTTTGCAGGTGATGTAAACATCGCGGCAGTGTTGGATCTGCGCTCGCACAGAAGACGAAGCGTGGGCGATTTATGCGGCCTTGGACGTAGCCCTCGCCGTCGGCGTGCCGATCATGACCTGCGCGTCTCGTCATCTCGTCCCCGGTGTCATCGGGCACGCGGATGGTGGCGTACCATGTGTCAGGCGTGTTCCGCGCGGAGCTTGCGACGAAAGGTCGACATGCGAAACAGAAGGTTATCCGGCCGCCGAAATGAATCACGAGCCGATTGCGCCGATCGACGAAATGATGCCGGTGGTATTCATTGCGCCACACGACGCGGTGTTTGAGAAGATCACGTCGAACATTCAGGAAGTGAAAGCGCGAAAGGGCAAGATCATTGCGATTACCACACGCGAGGAAGAAGCGCTTGAGGAGCTAATCGACTACGAGTTCCGCGTGCCGGAAACGATTGATCTGCTCACGCGGGTTCTGGCTTCGGTGCCGCTGCAGCTTCTTGCGTTTTACTTCGCGGTGTAGCGTGGGTGTAATGTGGACCAGCTGCGGCCACACAGGATACGGCGCGCGGGGTTGCTGCTGGAGCGCGTGATGACGATGTGTTGGTGATACGACCAACCAATCGGAAATCGTGGACCGCGCTGCGGACACTCACACCGTTGCTGTTGAGTCAGCGCGCGCCCGAACGCGCCCGAACGCGCCGTCACGTACGCCCGACTCATGCGGATGATTGCCGACACCGATTCACTCACCGGTACGCGCAGCGCCGATGTTGGGCTGGCCGATCTGTACCTCGCGCACGCGTTCGCGGCGCAAGGCATGCGTGACAGTGCGAGGGTTTGGGCGTTGGCTGCGCAGACTGCGCTTCGGGTGGGCGCGGGAGCGCGGCACGCGCAGACACGAGACGCTGAGGCACTGCTCGGCACATTGCGCTGAGTCACCGCGCCGACCGCACGCCGACCGCACGCTGATGCATTGCGGTCGAGTGCCGATATTTGAAGACGCGCAAGCTAACGTGCCGACGTCAATGATGCTACATTGACGGCAACTGTGATCACATTCTTCCCTGTACCGGATACGGCCGATCGGCCGATGCGCTTCCCCACCCCGTTCGACCGCAGTGCGGTCCACCCGCTGGCGCGGCGCGCGGCGATGGAGCTGATCGACACACTGCAGTCGCACCACGCACACGCCTGGCGCCTGCATGACCCGGGCAATGGCAAGATGTTTGGGGTGCTCGTAGTCGCCGCACCCGATGGTTCCGTCGGCTACCTGCGCGGGTTCTCCGGCATGGTGGATGGGCAGTGGGAGATCGACGGCTGGGTGCCCCCCACCTTCGATCGGTCGGTGCGTGACAAGGTGTGGATTCCCGGTGAGACGGAAATGCTCAACTTCGCGGCGCGGCGCGCCACGTTGCTCGCCGCGATGTCTGTTCGCGCGGACGCGGACACACACACGCATGCACACACGAATGCGCATACGCACACAGATGCGCACGCACACACGGACGCGCACACCGTTGCAAATACGGCTGCAGATACGGCGGAGACTCGTCGCATCACGACGCAACTTCGCACGCTCGACGAGACCCGCACCGCGCGCTCACGCACGCTCATGCGCCAAATCCAGGACAGTTACCACTTCCTGAGTGCTCGCGGCGACGTGCGTTCGCTGCGCGCGCTGTTTGCACCCGCAGAACCACCCGGTGGTGCCGGCGATTGCGCCGCGCCGAAGCTGCTCGCGCACGCCTATCTGCTCGGGCTGCGTCCGCTGGCGCTGGCAGAGTTCTGGTGGGGCGCGCCCTCGCCCACGGGTGACCGACGCGCAGGCGTATTTTATGCGGCGTGTCGCGGCAAGTGCTTGCCGATTCTCACGCATATGCTCGACGGATTGCCGGTTGATCCGCCGCCGTTGTTCGGCTCCGCGGCAATCGACCCGGCGGAACCGGCCGTGGTCTACGAAGACGAACAGTTGCTCGTGGTGAACAAGCCGCACGGACTGCTCACGGTACCGGGACGCAGTGCGTTACTGCACGATTCCGTAGTAACGCGACTGCGCGTGCGCTATCCACACGCCACCGGCCCGCTCGTGGTGCATCGCCTTGATCTCGACACGTCCGGGGTGCTCCTGGTCGCGAAGGATCGCGACACGGCCTCCGCGTTGCAGCGGCTGTTTTCATTGCGCGCGATCGACAAGCAGTACGTGGCGTGGCTAAACGGTCACGTGGCCGCTGATCACGGGCACATCACCTTGCCGATGCGCGTGGACATAGACGACCGGCCTCGACAGATTCACGATCCCGTGCACGGTAAACCCACCCACACCGAGTGGCGTGTGATCGAACGGGAGCACGGGCGCACCCGCGTACGGTTCGCGCCGCGCACCGGTCGCACGCACCAACTACGTGTGCACGCCGCGCACGCGCAGGGACTCGACGCGCCGATTGTTGGCGATCGGCTGTACGGACGCACCGCACCGCACGACGACGAACGGCTCCACTTACACGCGGAACGACTGGCGTTCGTGCATCCTACAACTGGCGCGGCGCTCGTGGTGGAGCAACCGGCGCCGTTTTGAAGTAGCGTTCATCATGCCCGACTCCCCCGTGCCCTACACACCCTGCCCCGCTGAGCCGACGCTAACCTCGTCCGAGTGGCAGGCTCGCGCCTCGGCGCACCTTGAACGTGTGCAGCGGTTCACGCAACCACGGCGAGCGCGGCGATCCCGTCGGGAAGTGCATCCGGTCTACGACTTTCTGTTTCAGTATTACTCGTATTCGGCGGGGAAGTTGGAGACGTGGCACCCCGGGCCGCACGAGCTGCTGGTAGACAGCCCGGAGGCTCGCGCGCGTTTCAACGGGCCCGAGTATCGCGCGGCCAACGGCGTGATCCATCGCGACGCGAGCGCACTCTCTGTTGCGGAACGCGAGACGCTCCGCGAAGTGCTGCACGTGCTGAGCACGACACGCGATCGACCCGCCAACTTTGCGTGTTACGGTATGCACGAGTGGGCGATGGTGTATGGCGGACATGACGTGCGGCACGCGGAGATCGCGCCGCTCCGGCTTCCCCAGGCCCAGGTGGACGCGTTTGTAGCGAGTCGCCCCGTCGCGTGCAGTCACTTCGATGCGTTCCGCTTTTTCGCACCAGCCGCGAAGCCGATGAACCGCGTCCCGCTCGAGTGGTCGACGCGGCATGATACGGAGCAGCCCGGCTGCATCCACGCCAACATGGATCTGTATCGATGGGCGTACACGTCAATGCCATGGATTGGTAGCGATCTGCTCTGGCTGTGCTTTGAGCTCGCGGTGGAGCTGCGCGTCCTCGATATGCAGGCCGGTCCGTACGATCTCCGTGCCATGGGCTTTGACCCGGTGCAGGTGGAGACGCCGCACGGGCGAGAAGAATACCAACGGCGTCAGCGGGACATGAGCGAGCGGGGGAGCGGGCTGCGGGCGCGGCTCATCGACGTGGTGAGCGCCATCAGCAACTAGCCGGTCGCCGGTTGATTGCGCTGGGGGGCTGCGTGAACTGGCGGTTCCGGATGGCAGGCGCTCCCAAGGAACCGCTGAGGCACACACAAATTACGCCTACTTGCCCATTATCCAGACCGACTGGATATTTCGGTGTTCGTTCGCCAGACCTCTATCCGTAACCCGCCGTGAGATTCCCTTGAGAGGCTTCGTTCCTACGCCCGACCATGTCGTCGACCTTATGGTCGGGAAGCTCTTTGCGGAGGGTCCGCCGAGTGCGTCCGCCCGCCTGCTCGATCCCGGCTGTGGCAATGGCGAGTTTATCGCGGGCGTGCTTCGCATCTGTGCGCAGCGCAAGTGGCCGGTGCCTACGATTGTCGGCGTCGAGCTCGACCCAACGCGTGCGACCACGGCAAGGCAGCGATTTCGTGGCATTGAGCAAATTACGATTCGCGAGGCAGACTTTCTGCAGCCGTCCCGCGAGACATTCAACTTTGTCATCGGCAATCCGCCCTACGTATCCATTCTCGCGCTCAGCGGCGAGGAACGACTCGCCTATCGCAGTGCCTATCGGACCGCGTCCGGACGTTTCGATCTGTATGTTCTGTTCTTTGAGCAAGCGCTTCGGGTCGCGGCGCCTGGCGGACGCATCGTATTTATTACGCCGGAAAAGTTTCTCTACGTCGAGACTGCAAAGCCGCTCCGCGACCTGCTGCGCACAGTGCACGTGGACGAACTGCACTTCGTGGGCGAAGACACGTTTGAAGACCGGGTCACCTACCCACTCATCTCAACGATCGTGCGCTCGGCGCATAAAACGCGTACGCGAATCGTTCGGCGCGATGGTGAAGTGTCGATGGACGTGATCAATGTGGCAACCACATGGCT
This sequence comes from Gemmatimonadales bacterium, assembly GCA_038203945.1. Classification (GTDB taxonomy): domain Bacteria; phylum Gemmatimonadota; class Gemmatimonadetes; order Gemmatimonadales; family Gemmatimonadaceae; genus JAABRT01. Next base: position 3,860 of record JBBRDJ010000130.1, on the reverse strand, counting down.
GCCGATCATTGAGGGCTTCGTCGCTGAAACTGCAGGCCACACGCTGGCTGATATGGCGGTACGCATCAGCTGTGGTGTCGCAACGGGAGCGGACTCCGTTTTTGTGATGCCGACGGAGGGTATCCCCGACGAGCTTCGCCCGTTTGCGCACCCAACGTTGTCTGGTCGGCAGATCACGCCAGCGCGTACGCTCGAACAACATTCCAGTTTGCTGGCCCCGTACGATGCGTTTGGAGCGCTGCTGCCCGAAAAACGTCTTGGTGCGCTGGGGGCGTACCTTCGTGAACCGAGTCGATTTGATCAGCTGCAAGCGCGGAGTTGCGTCTCGCACAAGCCATGGTACGCGTTTCACGATAATCTGCCGCTTTCTGATATGCGTCGGCCCAAGTTGTTGTGCAAAGACATTACTGAGTCGCCGTTTTTCGTTGCGGATCGTGAGGGGACGATAGTCCCGCGTCATTCCGTCTATTACATCGTACCGCTGGATCCCGACGATCTCGAACCACTCGCTGAGTACTTGAATGCCCCTCATGTGACGGCTTGGCTACGGGCACACTGTCAGCGAGCGGCTGGTGGGTTTCTCCGGCTGCAGAGCCATGTGCTCAAGCGCATTCCGATTCCTGCGTCTTTCACAGCCGCATCAGCAAAGACGAGTCGCGGCCAACTTGAACTGCGTCCCGCGTGAATACCCCGTTTGATGCGGTCATTGCGGCGATCTCGGCAGCGGGCTATCACAATCACCGGCTCGAGACACACTCCGATATCGTCTCTGATGGTATTGTGTCTGATCTGCGTGATCAATGCGCCACATTTCGCGGCGACTTGGAGAGTGGGCGGGTTCAAATCTGGAAGAATGTCGCTTCACCGGGTGATCGGGAGCGCCGGGTCGATATGTTCGTTGGTGAGCCGGGTGCAAATGGCCAGCCTGACATCGGGAAGGTCCGTCTGGCCATCGAAAACAAGTCCGTTATTACCGCGCATCGAAACACGACGAACCGGTTCGACGACCTGAAAAAGGTCGTCGCGGCGGTGCAGGGAGCGCGCCCCGAGGCGCTGTTGATCGCGACGGTGCTGATCGGGGTTGCTGATCGTACGCTCAATATTCCGGACCAATTGCACAAGTTCTATCGTGATCGGGAGGACGAGTTCGAACGCGACGTGCTGCCGAGACTGTCGTCAGGCGATGAATCGCTGTTCACGCAGTTTTCATGGGCCGTAAGCCAGAACCGTCCGTCCGATGCGAAGAAGACGCTCGACCTGTTCCGTACCCTTCCTACGCGCGGGTCGGCGCAGACCCATTTGGTCGCGTATGATTCAGTGCTCCTGGTTCCGGTACGCATTGACAACGTACATCCGCCGGAGCTTCCGCGGCCGAACACACTCGGTATTGATGTGGACGCTGATTATGAAGATTTCCTCGTACGCACGTGCAAGGCGTACACGGCGCGTTGGCACATGTAGCTGCGTTTGTGCGCGCCTATGGCTTGGCAACGATAGTCTTCAGCGTCCCCGCCCGTCGCCCAACGCCCCGTCACGCCAGCCCCACTCAACCATGTCACCACACAACCAGCAGGTCCTCCTCGCCTCCCGTCCGTCGGGGGAGCCTTCGGCGGACAACTTCCAGCTCGTGAGCACGCCGCTCCCAACGCCCGGAGACGGTCAGGTGCTCGTGCGCCACCACTATCTAAGCCTCGATCCCTACATGCGCGGGCGCATGAATGAGGGCAAGAGCTACGCGGCTCCGCAGCCGCTGGGTGAGGTCATGATGGGGGGCACGGTGGGCGAGGTGGTCGAATCCAACGCCGATGCCTTCTCGGTGGGCGATTTCGTGGTCGGGCAGGGTGGGTGGCAGGAATATGCCGTGGCTGACGGTTCCGGCAGCGCGGCACCCCACAAGGCGGACACGACGCACATTCCGCTCTCCGCGTACCTGGGCCCGGTGGGCATGACGGGCGTCACCGCGTGGATCGGGCTGCTCGACATCATCGCCCCTAAGGCTGGCGAGACCGTAATCGTGAGCGCCGCGAGCGGAGCCGTTGGCAGCGTGGTGGGGCAGCTGGCCAAAACTCGCGGCTGTCGCGCCGTGGGGATTGCCGGTGGCGCCGAGAAGTGCGCGTATGTGGTGGACACGCTGGGCTTTGATGCGTGCGTGGACTACAAGGCGCATCCGGACATGAAGTCGCTGCTCGGGGCGCTCAAAACGGCCTGTCCCGACGGCATTGACGGCAACTTCGAGAACGTGGGCGGACGAATTCTCGACGCGATCATGCTGCGCATGAACCCCTTCGGCCGTATTGCGCTGTGCGGCATGATTGCCGGCTACAACGGCGAGCCGCAGCCCATGACCAACCCGGGGCTACTGCTGGCGTCACGGCTCATGATCCAGGGATTCATCGTGAGCGAGCGCATGGCGCGCTGGCCTGAGGCGCTGCGCGAGCTCGGTGCGATGGTGGCCAGCGGCAAGCTGCATTACCGCGAGTCCATCGCCCAAGGCCTGGCCAGTGCACCCCAAGCGTTCTGCGGCCTGTTCGAGGGGCGCAACTTCGGCAAGCAACTGGTGAAGCTGGTCTGACACGGCGCGCACGGCCACCGGATGGCCGATCTGCCGCTCGCGTCAGCCGTGTTTATCGGGCTCCTGTTTATGCTGCACCGACCACGCTGCGGGTTCGTCGTCTGTGTCCGCCGCCGCCACCGCCGCCGTGGCGTGGACCTTGCCGGGCTTGTGATGAGCCGGCGCGTAGATCACATAGAGCTGCATCGGTGTGTCACCGATGTTGGTGATGTTGTGCCACGTGCCGGCCGGTACAAGAACACACCAGCCGTCCGATACCTCCTGTTCAAACGTCAGTTCATCTTTTGCGGCTCCCATTTGCGCGCGGCCGCGGCCAGCGTCGAGGCGCAAAAACTGATCGGTGTCCGGATGCGCCTCCAGGCCAACGTCGCCGCCCACTGGGATCGACATCAGCGTGACTTGCAGATAACGCCCGCTCCAAGCGACTGACCGATAGTCGGTGTTTTCCCTTGTCGCGTGTTCCATGTTGAACGATTGCGGCTTCGGGCCAATATCCTCGATCGTCATCGTACTCTCCATGTCCAGCGTGGCACGACAATCCGACGCTCAAAAAGGCCGTCGGTTTCAGCTGTTCTGCTCACTCCCTCGATACGTGGAACCGTTGTCCATGCTCCGCTCTTGTCCTGCCTGCTCTTGAACACGCACATCGTCGCTGGCAGCAGAAATAGTTTTTCTTTCAAACTTCGTGAAAAATCTTGTGAAAGCGGCACGCGTTTAGATATCGCTTGAAGTAAGAAGTCATACTGGCCAACACGCTTTCAGCCGTCCTCATCGCGCAAGCAAGCGCCCGGGACCAGGCTCGACAGCAATTCGCGAATAACCGCAGCCAACGGTGGCCTGACACCAAGACCGGCAAATACGGTGAGCCGGATCACCGCGACTTGGTCTTCATCAAACGGCAGGAACAACAGCCAGGCGTCCGTCCCGCCCTGGCCATTCGCCACGTTCTGGTTGGGTGAGTGCAGCACCTGTGCGGGCGTGCCGTTAATGGTGACCGGCGCGGCCTCCACCATGACCTTGTTCGTGAGTATCGCCGACCGCTCCATGCGGGCCATCGACGCCCCACGCAGGCTCACGCTGAGGCTAGCGGCATCCTCTGCACCGGCGCCGTAGGAGAAACGAAGATTGCGCTGCGGGTCAACGCGGGCGGTGAGCAGCGGTACGCGGGACCATCCGGCGGGTAGCGTAAAACGAAACGGACAGTCGGCGGCGACGGCGACCTGTGCAAACGCTGGCGAAGCAAACGGACTGAGCAGCAGCAGGGAGAACGCGGCGGCTGAGCGAAGAT
>JBBRDJ010000129.1:0-8865 GCA_038203945.1 Gemmatimonadales bacterium | reverse complement strand
CGCCGCGCAGCTGCGGCAGGCCAATGGTCGCAACGAGGCCGTTGCAGATGCACTGGCGCCCTACGGTATCTGCCTCCGCTCCACCTTTGCGCAGATAGTCGGCCACCGGTTCGGCCGGACAACGATAGCCGAGTCGGTTGTCCTCGCGTTCGTATGGCGTGCGGAGATAGCCCAGATCACAAACGCGATCGCGCGTGTGCTCGCCGACGAGCTGACCGGCCAACGTGACAACCTTGAACGGATAACCCGTGGGCGACGCACGCGGGTCGGTGGTGATGTGCAACGTGTGATCACGTGCTCCCGCGAGCACGGCTTGCCGGAGCGCCGCATCAAAGCCTGATTCGTTGCAGTAGGCAAAGAGTGTGCCCACCTGCACGCCAGTGGCGCCCACCTGCAGCGCGCGCTGCACCTGGGCCGGCGACCCAGTGCCACCAGCGAGCCAGAACGGTCGGCCGAGCGCGCGCATTTTCTCCAGATCGGCCATATCGCGGTCGCCGTACACTGGCTCACCGGTGGCCGACAACGTCAGCGGTCCTCGTGGCGGCGCGTTGTGTCCACCAGCCGCGGGTCCTTCCACAACGAACCCGTCCACAAAGCCGCTGGCCTTGCGCGCGAGGTTGGTGGCCAAAGCATCAGACGAGACAATGGCGAGGAACTCCGGACGCCGTAACGGTCGCGTCGTATCGCCGCCACATTCGGCCGGGTCGAACGTCAGCGAATGTGTACTTCCGGCGGCTGCCCCGTCTACGTCGAGGCTCAGTCGCGCCGGTTGATGCAGCGCCAGCGCGTCGAGAGCGGCGGGAATTTCTCGCGGGATGCCCGCACCCATGAGCACGTAATCCACACCGGCGAGCATGGCGCCATAGAGTGAGGCGAGATTTGGCAGCTGCAGTTTCGTGAGCAGATTCACGCCCACCAAGCCGTGGTGCCCTTCTTTGGCGAGAAACACCTCCACGAAGTTGGCCAGCACCGTGAGTTGCTGTCGTTCGATGCCGACAACCTGCTTCTGCATCGGCACCAAGGCGTATGGCACACCAAGCTCTCGTCCGCCCAGCCGGAAGTAGCGATCGAGTACAGCATCAGACACAGCGGGTAACGGAAAGGCCGCCATGGCGCGTCGCATGTGTCCGTCACCATCACCGTCCTGCAGGCGACGCACGAGCACCGTATCCAGTGCCGTTCCGGAGACAACGCCCAGCTGCCCACGCAGCGAAACGGCGCGGGCAAGTCGCCAATTGGAGACGCCGACACCCATGCCACCCTGAATGATGATTGGGCGCGGGTGCTTCAGCGGTTCCGCTGGGCTGTTCGTCGCGTGTGAGGCAACGTGCATGGACAATGCTCGGCTCTTCGGCGCGCCCGCCCGCGCCATTCGGCCCACGCGCGACGCACCCGGTGAGTGATCACCGAAGAATGGTGACAGCGCGGGTGCGAATCTGTCGGGGACTTCCGGCGTGCCTGTCCGGTGAGCCCTGACACGCGCACGGTCGTCAGTCCTTACGGTATACGAGCGCGAGCAGACGGGAATCGCTGTCCATCAGGAACGACAGCTGCACGCCGTTCCAGCTGGCGGTGGCCGTTTGGCCAGATGATGCGGTGAGTGTAACGGCGCCAGCATTTTGCGTATACGTACCGCGCGTGGTATCGGCGAAGATGGAGGGGAAACCGGCGACCGTCTCCCGTGTCGTCAAGGCCATGACAAACTGGCCGCCGGGCTGCATTGCCATGGTGCTCGCGGTGATTTCGAGCACAAACCCGCTGTCGTTGAAGAGCGTGAATGGCAGCGCCATTGCTTCCACGGTAATGAGGGTGAAGGCACCGGCTACCGGATCATTGGGACCGGGCACGGGGGCAACCGGAGCGGCTGGCGACTCGCTGCTGCACGCCACGAGGGTGACGAGCGACGTCGCGGCCAGTAGCATTCGTAATGTTCGCCGTAACGAGTGCATCCATCCACGCGTCTTATCGGTACTATGCCTCACTTCATGCGCACTGCGAGTCATCGCGGATTCCTGTTGGCCATCGTGGTAATCGTAAGTTCGGCCGGCTGCGGTGGCGATGTGATTCAACCCGGGCCGGAATATCCGAGTTCACTCGATGTATTCACGCCCGGAAACGTGTTCAGTCCGCCAATCGCCGAGATTGCGGTCGGTGGCACCGTTCGTTTCCTGATGACCGAGTCTCCGGAAGGCGACGGACACAACGCGATTTTCGATCGGACGTTGCCGGGTGCGCCGATCGATGTGCCGATCGTTGTTGACACCGCAGTATCACGCACCTTCACAACACGCGGCGAGTTCTCTTACCTGTGCACGGTCCATCCGGGTATGTCGGGCGAAGTCATCGTGCATTGAACGGTGTTGGTCTGGTTATGGCGTAACGACTGCGCGACTGCGGAGCGACTGTGGAGCGACTGTGGAGCGACTATCGCGTGACGCCGCGAAAGGTCGGAGTCCAGCCAGGAAACACAAAGCCAAGATTCGAGTTTTCGAGTCGCCGCGATACGATTTCCGCGAGCACGTCCCGATAGTCGAGCGTCACGCGCAAGTCCTGTCGCGACTCCAGTTGTTCCGGCGCCAGCCCGGGCCAACCAGCCGTGAGCACGCGACCGCCGGCGATTTGTTTCCCCATGGCGAACATCGCCGTCGCACGACCATGATCGGTACCGGCGCTGCCGTTTTCCTTCGCATTGCGCCCGAACTCCGAGAGCGCCACGGTGGTGACCGGATAATCGGTGGCAATGACATCGGCCCAAAACACACCGAGCGCCGTGGAGAAGCCGAGCATGTTGTTGAACATCTGCCCGCCGTTGGGATCTTGCGACGCGTGCGTGTCCCAGCCTCCGATATCGACCGACGCCGCTTCAATGCCGATATCGGCTTTGATCAACACGGCCACAGCACGCAGCGCGCGGCCAAACGATGTGTTGGGGTACGTGACACCGTTTGACGGCACGTATCCATTGAAGTTGAGCGACGACAACAGGTCGATGGTGTTGAGCGCATCGAGCGCCGACGATTTGAGCGGATCGTTGGTCTCGGCATAGTTCGCCGCCAGCAATGCGGACCGCTCCGCGCGTGTGGACGCCGAACCACCAATGGTATGGTTGGCAGGATCAGCGATGGGCAGCGTCTTCGGGCCACCCACCAGTGTTTTGGCCAAGCCCGAGCCGATCCCTACACCTCGCAGTTTGGCGTCTTTCTGCAGTGGTGGCACGCTGGCCAGGTGCCGACCAAGCCAACCGGACGTGAGATCCGGGTCAACCGGCTTGCCCACTTCCATGTAGCGCTGCGCATCGAAGTGCGAACGCGAGTTGTTGGTGAGCTGTCCCACGGCGTGCATCACGAGCAGATCCTGCTCGTAGTAGGCCGGCAACAGGCCTTGCATGGCGGGTGGAAACGCAAAGAAGTTGTCGAGCGCGATGGCTTTGTTGGCGGCCAGCGAATCGGGCGCTGGTGTGCGGATCGTGGGACGCAGCGAGTAGTAGAGCGGATCAGTGAACGGAATAACCATTGCCAATCCGTCAACGCCGCCACGCATGAACACTGACACCATCACGTCACGTGACGACGAGTAGTGTTGGGCGAGTGTGATCCTGGGCAGCCAGGACGGAAAGATTGCCGCCGCCGCAGATACACGTGCGGTGGTCGACAGAAACCGTCGCCGCGAGAGTTGCCGATACTCGGTACAGCCGCTGTCACCGACCGGTTCGTCGGCGTGCTCATCGCGATGCATTGTCATGCTCCCGGGTCAGTACCATTGGAATTCAAAGCTGCAGAGGGCCAGCGCAATCGTTTCGCGAACGCGAGCGGCATTGAACGTGCCGCTTCGCACATAGGTGAGCAGTTGCTCTCGCGTGGACAGCGCCAGCTCACCGCCAAAGAAATCGGACTGGATTTTATCAATCGCGGCGTCGGGCGTACCCGCGAGATACGGCGCCACATCAACCACGGTGTTGGCCGCCGAGTTGAAGTTGGCGAGGGTCGTGCCAAACGACCAGCGCGGTGTCACGTTGCCAACCCAGAACTCCATGAGATCCGAATAGCCATCGGGTGTTTCATACTGAAACAGCGGCTGACCAAGTATGCGTACCTGTGCGGTCAGGCTGGACGCCGAGCTGACGGTTGCATTGGTCGCGCGCAATCCGGAGGCCACGAGATGAAACGGCCGTTTGAGCTTGACCGGCGCGCTGCTTACCCACTGTTCGTTGAGTATCGCACGCACCATGCGCTTGATATCGCCACCCGTGGCGCGATAGGCGCCGGCGATGGCGTTGATCTGCGTTTCCGTGGGCTCCGGCGTGAGCAGCCACTTGAGCATTTTCGTGGCCAGAAAGCGTCCGGTGCTCGGATGATTGATGAGCACGTCGAGCATCAGCTCCCCTTCGTTGACGCCGGCTGCACCCGTGGCGGGCGACGCGGCGGGAATCTGCACACCGAGCACCGTCTTTGCGCCAAAGTCGTGTCGCGAGGCGTTGAAGGTGAACTCACCGGCGCCGGTAAACGACCAGCCGGTGAAGACGCGTGCGAGCTGCGCCACATCGGTTTCGGTGTAACCGCCGTCAACGCCCAGCGTGTGCAGCTCCATGAGCTCGCGCACATAGTTCTGATTGGGCGAGCCGGCTCGGCTCAAGTTCTGATCAAGATAGGCCAGCATGGCGGGGCTGCGCGCGCTGGCCTTGAGCAGGTCGGAAAACTTGCCCATGGCATGCTTCCGGATGACCTCGCGATCGTCGATCGCCTTGAGGTAGCCCACCTTGATGATCGAGATGTTGAAGTGATCACTCCAGAACTCGACCATGCGCTCGTACAGTTGGCGTTGCGAAAACGCCGCGCGGTACAGCGTGGCATCCTGCAACTGGCCGCGTAGCGTGCCGCTGTTAGCGACCGCGAGCTCGATCGGCGATTGCGACAACATCGGATACCTCGCCGCCACTGCTGCCTCGACGGCGGCATCATTGATGCGCGTGAAGTTGACCTGCTCATTGAGCCACGACTGGTAGCCTTGGCGCCTGACATTGAGCACGTCGGACACCTGCAGTCCCATGGTCGCGCGGCGCAGCAGACGGATCTGCGGGTCACGCCACCCTTCGGGGGCGGCCACCATGGCGTCGGAGTACGCGGTCTCAGAGAGACCCGCTGTTTCCGCTTTCCCAACAACACGCTTGAGGAAATCACGACGCGACGCGGCGCCGGTTCCACGTGCGACTTCAGTTTGTGCTTGCACGCGCAATGCCTCTGCGACCGATGGGGGAAGCGAACGGGAAAGTCGACCGCGCGGTGCTGGTACACCGGCCTCCTGTAGTATGATGCAGTAGGCTAACAAGCGCCATAGCCTCACACTGTGCGGCGTATCACAGGGCTGGCACACTTCCTCACGTTCGGCGCGGCGGTAGTGAATCCGGCCCGCAGGCCGTAACGTTGGGAAGCGAACAGCGTCTCCCGCACAGACGTCGGAGCGTAAACCCTGGCGAAGCGGGGGGCGCAGCTTTACGCGACTTCGCACGTTTTCTCGTCCGCCCCTCTCCGCAGGACCACAAACCATGTTAGCTCCTCACGCGCTCGGCCGTCGGCACGGATTCACGCTCATTGAAATCCTTGTGGTGATCGTCGTTATTGCGATTCTGGCTGCGCTCGTTGCGCCCAACGTGTTTCAGCACGTTGGTGCAGCCAAGTCGGCCACCGCCAAATCGCAAATGGAGATGATGTCCACCACGCTCGATGCCTATCGTCTGGACAACGGGGCGTACCCGTCCACCGAGCAGGGATTGAACGCGCTCTGGGAACTGCCGTCCATTCAACCACCGGGCAACTGGCGTGGTCCATACCTGCGCAAAGCGGTGCCGCTCGATCCTTGGGGTAACGCCTACATCTATGTGAATCCGGGCCAGTCCAATCCCAATGGGTTTGACCTGATATCGCTCGGTGCCGATGGGCAGCCCGGTGGCGACGGCGAAAACGCCGACATCATGAGTTGGCTGTAGCGTTAGCCGTTCATCTGTCCTGACCATGCCAACCTTTGCCTTCAAGGCCGTCAATACGGCCGGCGCCAGCCTCCGCGGAACCGAGCATGCCTCGAGCGCGGGCGCACTCACGCGCGCGCTTGAAGAACGGGGTCTGCTGGTGCTCGACATTGCCGACGCACCCGATGTCGCCGCCGGCAGTGGGCGCCGGCGTGTGGGCAATCGGCGCGATGTACTCGAAGTCACGCGTGCGATGGCCGCGCTGCTTCCCGCCGGTATGCCCGTCGCGCACGCACTCGGCGCGGCCATTGGCGTGACATCGGGCGATGTGCGCAACGCGTTGCAGGAAGTTCGCTCGCGTGTGGAGCGCGGTGAGACGGTGTCGGCCGCGATGGCAGCGTTTCCGCGATTGTTCTCACCGCTGTACGTGGGAGTGGTGCGTGCCGGTGAGCGCAGCGGTGACCTCGATAGCGCGTTCAGCCGACTGGCCATGCAGCTCGAACGCGACGAACAGTTGCGTGGACGCGTCTTGTCGGCCGCCATCTACCCGCTGCTGCTGGCCGTGGCCGGTGGGATTGCCGTGATCGTGTTGTTGTTTTTTGTGCTGCCGCAGTTTGCCGAACTGCTTGAGGGCGCCGGTGCGCAGTTGCCCACTTCCACACGATTTCTGCTTGGCGCGTCAGCGTTATTGCACCAATTCTGGCCCGTATTGATCATGCTGCCTGTCGCGGTGATCTCGGCAAGCATCTGGACGCAGCAGAGCAACGAGGGTCGTCGTGCGGGCGCGCAGTTGCTGCTCACGTTGCCACTGGTGCGCACATTGCGGCAGTACGCTCTGGCCGCACGCTTTGCGCGACTGGTGGGTGTGCTCATTGGTGGTGGCGCACCACTGCTCGTCGCGCTCGACGACACCGTGGAGTCGCTGAGCGATCCCATCGCGCGCGAGAATGCCGAACGCATTCGTAGCAAAGTGCGTGAAGGCAGTTCACTGCGCGCGGCAGTCGCCGAGTGCACGATTTTTCCGCCGCTACTTGCCCAGTTGATTGGCGTGGGTGAAGAAGCCGGACGGCTGCGAGAGTTTCTCATGAAGGCCGCCGATATCTTCGAGGAGCGCACGGAGCGTGCCACGCAGCGGCTGGCCACACTGGCCGAACCGGCTATGATCGTGATCTTCGGTGCGATCGTCGCACTCATTGCCTTGTCGCTGCTGCAGGCGATCTACGGCATCAACGCCACGTCGTTCAAATGAGCAAGCGCGCGCGTCGTGGATTCACACTTTGGGAAATGACCATCGTGGTCGCGATCATGGCCGTGACGGCATTGCTCGTGCTGCCACAGTGGACGCGACTGGGCAACGCACCGACAGCCGCCACTGGTCAACCGATTCTCGACGCCCTGCGCGATGCGCGCCGCCTCGCCATTACCGCGCACCAGGTCGTAGCCCTGCGCATTGATCCGGTGTCGGGACGCTATCGCGTAGACACTTCGGGCGTGGCTGGCACGGGGCTCTACTTTGAGGGGACGCTCGGTTTTGGTGCCCTCGAATCAATGGAAAGCGATCAGCCACGCCTGCAGTTTGTTTTCCGCCCCACGGGTGCCACCTTCGGTGATACCGTGATCGTGCGCAGTGCCAACGAGTCCGTGCTGATCGCGGTGGATCCGTGGAGCGGGGTGGCGACGGCGTATGCGCGGTAGACGCGGGGTTACGCTCTTTGAGGCCGTCGCGGCTCTCGCGATTGTCGCGGTGACCAGCATCAGTGCGCTGGCCGCCGTTGGCGCAGACATGCGCACCGCGGTAAAAGCTCGTCGTGCAATAGAGATAGACGCGCTGATCACGGAACGCGTGGAGTACCTGAGCATGATGACCGACCGGGAACTACAAAGCGTGCCCGACTCGGTGGCCAATGGCCGCTTTGCGGTACCCTTCGAGGAGTATGCCTGGGCCACATCCTCGTCGCCAAGCCCGCTCTATCCGGGGCTGTACAATGTGGAGATTTCGCTTGCGTGGGCCGGCGGCGTACATCGTGTGACGTCGGCGGTATATCGCCGTCCGCCACTCGCTACACCGCGCGGCCCATGATCACGCGTGCACGCCGCGGTATGACACTGATTGAACTGGTGATCGGCGTGGTGATCACCGGGCTCATGGCAGCCGCCGGCGCGGCCGCGTTCGGGACGATTGTCGACAACCGACGCGTAATCGTGGAGTCCACCGTTGAGTTGGAGCGCGCGTCGGCGTTGCGCGACATGCTGCGCAACTGGATTGGATCAGGCACCGTGCAGGTGCAAGAGGCGCAAGTGCGCGTCCGGACCACGCGCGCCGCGCAGGTGCGCGGTGGTACGACGCGAAACGCCACGCAGGCCGCGATTACGGCTGCAGTGTCAACGGGCGATGAGTTGCGGTTTACAACCAGTGCGCTCACGCCAGCCATGTCGCCGTATGTGAACGTGCGATTGTTCGTTGACGGCGATGCGAGCACAATCGAACAGGGGCTCACGATTGAATACCAGGTGGCGCCGCAAACGCCAATGCAGCGTCGACAACTTGATTCGTCGATTGTGCGCATGACGGTGGAGTATCTCGATCGCACAACCAATCGCTGGGTGCCGTCGTCGGATGCGGGTGCGATTCGGGTGGCGGCGGTACGCCTCACGTTTCCGGCCGATAGTGTGGCCGTACCGCGCTTGCTGCAGTTGCCCATGCTGTTCTCGCAATCGCTGGTGGCCAGTCAGCCTGACGCAGGTGAGGGAGGTTTGGTCGATCTTGGCGGCGGGGGCCGTGGTGGTGGGCGCGCTGGTGGCGGTGGTGGCGGAGACGGGCGACGCGGCGGCGGCATACGCGGTGGTGGCGAGGCTGGGGCTCGTGGTGCGGGCGGTGGAGCGCGTCCGTTGGTCGATCGTCC
>JBBRDJ010000128.1:0-8889 GCA_038203945.1 Gemmatimonadales bacterium | reverse complement strand
CTCGCCGAGTTCCATGAGCGTCGTGCGCAGCACACCGATGTCGATCACGTCACCCTTGATGCCGCCCAGCTCCACCCGATCACCGGTGCGGTAGAACCCCGACATCGCAATCGCGAACCAGCCCGCGAACGAGGCGATGACTTCCTGCAGCGCGAAGGCAATGCCGGCGCCGGCCACACCGAGCGTCACACCAAGTCCGCCAAGATTGGTACCGTAAACGGCGAGCAGCAGAATCAGCGTCGCGACGTATCCGCCGCCCGTGACCAGCTTGCGACCGCGGTAGCGCGCCTCGGCGTCGCCGATCCAGCTCTTGAGCGAGCGACTGATCAGCCGCACCAGGGTCACGATGATCAGCAGCCCAAGGGCGATCGTCACCAACTTGCCAATCATGGGATCGGCAAGCCAGGCGCGCAGGGTGGTGGTCACGTTGGCGATCAGGGCTCCTTGAGTTCGCGCTCTGGATAGCGGGATCAGCAAATAATCTATCGTGCTCAGACTGTTCGTGCGCATCACGTCCGTCTACACGTATTGCCTCACATTCGCGCTGGTGTTTGCGCCCGTGCGTGGAGCTTCGCCGATGCGCGCAGCAGTCGCTCGATGACTGGATCTCGCGCGGGGAACGCTGTCCCAGAACACCGCGCGTCGGCCAGGCGATCGCGTGACCTAACGTTTGACCTCGATCACCACGCGCGTGTTTGCCGCTACCTCCACGACCGCCTCGTCAAATCGCGGCGCACGCAGGCGCGGACGCACGTTGCCACTCATGCCCCACGATTCGCGAGGCGCGCCAAAGATGTACTTGTCCAACTTTCCGTTGTCGTTGGCGTCGTGAAAGGCCGCGACGGCGTAGCGACCGGCCGGTACGCCGTGAAAAACAAAGCTGTCCACGGCCGCAGTGCGCGGGCGCGTGAGATGCTGCGCCACCCGCTCGTCGTTGAGATAGTCGTCGGCCGAGGCAAAGAGCGCAGCGTCGAGTGAACCGCCCTCCTGCGTGGCGCCGTACACGACCACGGTGAGGCTGAACGTTTCAGGCTCGACCGTCGGGCGGGCGCCTGACAATGCCCCGAATAACAGGGGCAGCATGAAGGACAGTTGGTACATCGGTGCGTGTCGCATGGCAGTATCTCTGGCAGTTGTACTCGGCGCAAAGTAGCGGCAATGGTGGTGGGAGCAGCACATGCGGCCAGTGATTCGTGACATAACAGCGCGCGTAGACGCACGGGCCTCCATGCAGCGCCCGCATGTTCAGGACGCGCATCCTCCATTCCAAGCTACATGTACACGTCAAGCGTCAATACAGCATTCACCACGCTACCGTCCACCCGCAGGTTGTCGAACGACCGTGCATCGCTGCGCGCCGTGGGCGCAAACTGGGACGCGACGGGTATGGTGATTCCCTCCGAGCCCACGCCGCGCTCCCTTGGCAGTGAAGATGATATCATTGATCCGATCGGCAGATCGGGAGCTACATCCGTTTCTGTTTTATAAAACAGAACGGTTGTAAACGAAATATGTATTTTACAGAACCATACAAACCCATCAGTTTACGATCATCACGGCTTTCCGCCCAGCGCGCTGGCGCTTGTCACCATTCACTGGAGTCCCCCGCATGGCCCTGCTCGGCACCCCGTTGCTGCTGTTGATCCCGCTGCTCGCCCTTGCAGTCTCGCCCCGCCCGGATGCGCTCGGCGGGATCATGTTGGCGCTCATCACCTTCATCGCATTGGTGATCAACCGTTATTCCAACCGCTACCTCGATGGTCAGGCGGCGCAGGGGCACTACCAGCGCTGGTTCCTGATCACCATCGCCTCTGTTTCGGTGCTGGTGCTCGCCGGCGATCTTCGCATCATGGCCCTCGCCTGGACCGCGTCCAGTCTGGCGCTCCATCAACTGCTGAGCTTTTTCGCCGACCGGGCCGCTTCACAGGTGGCCGCGCACAAGAAGTTCCTGCTGAGCCGCCTGGCCGACGTCGCCATCTATTCCGGTGTGTTTCTTATGGGGCGCACCCTCGGCACTTATGACATCAGCGCGCTTGGCACGGCCGCTGCCACCCTGCCCGCCATCCCGACGGCCGTCACCGCCGCCGGCTTCCTGATCGTCACCGGCGTTATCCTGCGTTCCGCCCAACTCCCATTCCACGGCTGGCTCATTCAGGTCATGGAGGCGCCCACCCCGGTGTCGGCGCTCCTCCACGCCGGCGTGGTAAACATTGGCGGCTTCGTGCTGATCCGCATGGCCGACCTCATGGGCCTGCTCGCCGGACCGCAAACCGCGCTCGTCATCGTGGGCGCCACCACGGCAGTGGTGGCCGGACTCGTGATGACGACACGAATCAGCATCAAGGTGATGCTCGCCTGGTCTACGGCAGCACAGATGGGGTTCATGTTGCTGGAGTGCGGCCTGGGAGCGTATGAACTCGCGCTGCTGCACCTCGTGGCCCACTCTTTTTACAAAGCCCACGCCTTTCTGGGATCGGGTGGCGTCGTGTCCCGTCACATCCAGAAACAACTGGCCAGCCCGAAGCCCAAGCCGTCGATCGCCCGCTGGCTCGGCGCCGGCGTGGCCAGCAGCGCCTTGGCCGTCTCGGCCGGTCTTCTGGCTTGGCAGGTGAGCGGAATAGACGCCCGTGGGTGGGTGGCCATTGCCATCCTTGCCGTGGCCCTCGCCCCGCTCTTCGCCAGCATGACCACCTCCCGGGGCTGGCGGCAACCCGCCACCATGCTCGGCGCCGCCGTTGGCGTGGCTGTTCTCTACGTGGGTTGGCACGCCGTCGCCGCCTATATCGTACCAGTGAGCGAGCTGGCCGCACCCGATCTCTTTCGTGTGAGCTGGGCCGTTGGCGCCTTCGCTCTGCTCTTTGTAGTACAGGCCATCATCTCCGCCTACCCCACCGGCACGCTCTCGCGCCGTCTCTACCCGTGGGCCTTTGGTGGCTTCCACCTCGATGAAATCTTCACCCGCGCCACCTTCCTCGTGTGGCCGCCGCGCCACGTGCGGAAGCAGCGCGCCACCATCAACGTGTCCGCCCCGCAGACACTCGGACGGGCTGCCTGATGACCGCCATTGCACCGCTTCCCACCGCCACCGTCAATCCTGCTCTCCAAGGCGCCATCGACACCGCCTGCGCACGCATAGCGCCCGCCTGGCCGCTCGACCGGCTCATTGCGGTTAACCCCTATTGGGGCTTCGTAGACCAGCCTGTCGAGCAAGCCGCCGCCCACTTTGGCGCGCTCTCCGGCGCTCGCCTCACCATGCCGCACGCGTGGTTCAAGACGCAGCTGGAAAGCGGAGTTTTCACCGACGCGCATCTCCGGAAGGCCGCCGCCCTCGCTGGAGGGGCCGACGACGTTGCCACGGCCTACACGGCCGCCCAAGCGGCTCTCGCGTCGCCAGATCCGATCGTTCCGGCCTGCTGCCTGATGCCCGAGTTGGTGGACGGCACCCGCGAAGTGGTGCACCATGCCCTGTGGCGCGACTTCGTGACGCAAAATGTGAGCTGGGCGGTGGGGGCCTACTACGCTGACGGCCAGGCCAGCTGGACCGCCGACCGCAGTGGCGGCCTCTACGCCCTGTGGCGTGATCTGTCGTCGGCCGACCCCAGCCCTCGTCTGCTCATGAGGCTCAAAGGATTCGGCGACGCGGTGGCCGCCTTCCCCGAGCAGCCTCACGCCCTCATCGCCCACGCCGTTGCCGAACTCAACATCCCCGAGCGTGACCAGGCCACCTACTTTACCGCTCTTCTCATGAGCATTCCCGGCTGGGCCGCCGCCTGCGCATTCCAGCGGTGGGAGGCGCGACTGGGTGGGAGCGACGACACCCAGATCGAGGAGCTTTTGGCGGTGCGACTGGCGTGGGAGCTTCTGCTCTTTCAACTCAGCGGTGCGCCCGAGTTGCCTGCCCGCTGGCGCAAAGCGCGACTGGAGTGGGAGCAGCTCCCCGCCGTGATCGAGCGCGAGCAGGCGGGCGACTGGGTACTGCAGCGCGCGCTGGAGCTTGGCTATCAGGAATCGCTGGCCGCCACACTCGCCACGGCGCCGGCGCTCGCACCGGCCGCCCCATCGCCCACCGAGCCCTCAGCTCAGGTTGTCTTCTGCATTGACGTGCGTTCCGAAGTGATCCGGCGCGCGTTGGAGACAGCCGCGCCCGATGTGCACACGCTTGGCTTTGCCGGCTTCTTCGGGCTTCCCATTGCCTACGCGCCCGCCGCTGGCGATGCGCGTCCGCAGCTTCCTGGCTTGCTCTCGCCGGCGCTCAACGTGCACGATGTAGGGGCCGACGCCGAGTCGCACGCGGAACGGGCCGAGCAACGCGCCAGCTTCTCGAGCGCGTGGAAGCAGTTCTTCACCACCGCCGGTTCCGGCTTTAGCGCGGTGGAGGCCACCGGCATGGGCTACGCTGTGGCGCTCGTGCGAGACGGTTTGGCTACGCGCGCCGGCGAACTCGACCCGCTGCGCGGCGAGCTGGCCACCGGCGCTGGTGGACGGGTGGCGCCGCGGTTTACCACCACCGACACGGACCCCGCCGCCCCCGACACCTCGGCGCGCGTTGCCATGGCCACCGCCGTGCTCAAAGGCATGAGCCTCACGCACGACTTTGCGCCCCTCGTGGCCTTTATTGGCCACGGCGCCACCGTCACCAACAATCCCCAGGCGGCAGGCCTGGCGTGCGGTGCCTGCGGTGGACAGAGCGGTGAAGTGAACGCGCGTGTGCTGGCCGCACTGCTCAATGAGCCGGCGGTTCGCTCAGGACTCGCCGATGGTGGCATCCATGTGCCCGCGAGCACGCTCTTTGTGCCCGGGCTGCACAACACCGTGACCGACGAGATCACGCTGTTCGATCTCAAGGACGCGCCGGGCAGCCACAAGGCGCCGCTGGAGGCGTTCAAGAAGTCACTGGCCGCAGGCGGTGCCGGAGCGCGTCGTGAGCGGGCCGGTCTGCTGGGGCTGGAGAGCAAGTCCAACAACCCCGGCCAACTGTTGGCGGCCGTGCAGAAGCGTGCCGCCGACTGGTCGGAAGTGCGCCCCGAATGGGCGCTCGCGCGGAACGCCGCCTTCGTGATTGCCCCGCGCGCCCGCACCCGAGGCGTCGATCTCGGCGGCCGCAGCTTCTTGCACGAGTACAAGTGGGAGGAAGACGCCGGCTTTGGTGTGCTCGAGGTGATCCTCACAGCTCCCATGGTGGTCACCAACTGGATCAACATGCAGTACAACGCCTCCACCGCCGATCCGGAACGCTTTGGCAGCGGCGACAAGGTGTTGCACAACGTGGCGGGCGGGAATCTGGGTTTGTACGAGGGTGCCGGCGGCGACCTGCGCATTGGCTTGGCACTGCAATCTGTGCACAACGGCCAGGACTGGGTCCATCAGCCACTCCGACTGTCGGTGCTGGTGGAGGCGCCGGCGGAGGCGATCGACGGAATTATCGCGAAGCATGCAGTGGTGGAGCAGCTGGCGCTGAATGGGTGGTTGCACCTGATCCGGATTGATTCGGAGACGGGGGCGTTGCTTCAGCGAGGGCGCGGGGGGTGGTCGGGGTTGGCGTAGCATCGCCGCTGGCAGCGCGACCCCATCACGAAGTCGCTCCGGTGCGCCGCACCAAACGTGTCATGGCGCGCTGCTGATTCTCGAAATCGCCGCTGAAAGAAAGAAAGTATCACGCCCGCCGCGACGTCGAGGCGGACAGGTCGCGGTCAGCAGAGATCGCGTAGGCGCTGCACGCGGGCGGTGACATCGGCGACTACTCCGTTCCAGTTGGACGCTTCGCGCTGCCGAAGAATAGTCACCGCGTTGTACCAAGGTGACTTTGACCCCGACACCTGCCAGCGGTAATCGGGATAGAATGGAAGGCAAAGCAGTGTGGGCGTGCCGATGGCGCCCGCGAGATGCGCCACGGCAGTATCCACAGTTACGACCAGGTCCACTCGTTGCAGGGCGTGCGCCGACTCGGTAAACGACCGACAGTGCGCGCCGACATCGACGACGCGGTCATGTAGTTCCTCGGGGAGCACCTGCTCCATTGCGGGCGCAACCTGCATGGCCACAAATCTCACACCAGAGAGTCGCAACAACGGCGCGAGTACATCCCCTCGCATTGACCGTCGATGATCGTTGACGTGTAACGGATTTCCTGACCACGTCAGCGCCACCGTTGGCGTGCCATCGCGCGGTAGAAGTGCCGCAATGTGGGGTGGGCATTCGCCTTCCGGCGCCAGGTACGCCGACCCATCTATCTGTTCCGGAGTGACGCCCAAAGCCGCCGGCAGCGACATGAGGGGGATGTGCAGATCATGCGGCGGCAACGGGCTACCCACCGCGCTGCAGGACGCGATCCCGGTCGTGTGACGGAGCAGTTGCACCAGCGGCTCGGGGCACCGCAGATGCACCACGGCACCCAGCGCCATCAGTTCGCGCGCGAAACGCACCATCATGAGGCAATCGCCGAGTCCCTGCTCGTGCTGAATCAGCAAATGAGTGCCGTCAAGCGTCGTCGAGCCGGACCATACCGGGCTACTCGACGTTTCGAGAAAGAGCACGTGTCGTCCGATCGCCTCCAGTCTGGCCTCCATCGCCGTCCATCCAGCGCCCCACTCGCCAAGCGCGACCAAGGTCATGCCGTATTGCATTTGCGCTTTGGGATGCTCCGGATCGATGGCCAATGCTGCGGCGTACACATCGCGCGCGCCCTCCCAGTCGCCCAAAAACTTCAGGATCTCCCCCAGATTGTGCATCGCAAGCACGTTGCGGGGGTCGAGCTGGAGGGCACGCTGCACCGTCTCGAACGCCAGTGTATGATGCCCCAGCAGCACTAAAAGCGGCGCCACATTGTTGGCCACATCGCTCCGATCCGGAAACCGTCTAGCCGCTTCCTGATACTCACGCAGCGCGTCGGCGAACCGTCCAAGGGCATGCAACGTGACCGCCAACTCGTGGCGAGGCTCCAACTGTTCCGGGGCAGCCTCCACGGCGCGCTCAAGCAGCGCCAGTGCGTCGGTGAGGCGACCCTCCGTTGTCAGGCGCCGAGCGCGCTCCAACAGTTGCTGCCAGGCAGCGGTTGCGGTCCCGCGCGCGCTGGTCGGTGCGTGGCGCTTGGTGGTGGGCATCGGTCCCAGCCGGACCGCACCGCCAAAATATGGGACGCGACGCTTCATGCAAAGTTCAACGAGGGAAACAGGCGAAGCCGCGGACCGATCTCAGCGTTCCGGGTGCGAACACTGGTACTTTCGCAAATTGCGTGCCTTGTGCTAAGTATCTATCTAGCAGCGATTTAGGGTTCAGACGAAAAGGAGGATGATGCGTTGGCGGCAAATTTTGCCGCCTCACAGTACACCTTTTTGACCGCAGATTAGCGCTGCTTTGCAGGACTTTGCCGGTGATCGCGTGCAACCACTGGCGGGCGACCAGTGAGGGCCAAAGCCTGGGCGTGGTACACCGTGGGCAAGGATGCCAGAGCGGTGTGTTTGGCAACGCGCGGAAACATGCGAGGTGCGCGCAGGCGCCGGCGAAAGCAGCGCTTGGGTATGAGCGCTGTTCCGTTGCTGACGATCAACGCGTAACGCGCAATTTTTTCAGGGTATTGATCGAGCGTTGCCGCGCGGTAGCCCAAATGCCCGAAAAAGTGATCGGCCAGCGAGATCGCAAACAGTTCGCGATGTCCGCGCATCCGTGCCAAGCGCTCAACGGCACGCACGACGACCGTGCCAAGCCCATGGCCCTGCGCGCTCCGGGCCACGGCCACCGAGCCGACCTCGGCCAGCGACGGCGAGTACTCGAAGAGTGCCGCGCAGGCGAGCACGTCTCCATGAAGCCCCGACACGACCACGTATGACTCAATGCAAGACAGCACGTCGGCCACCGAGCGCGGCAGCAGCGACCCATCGGCGGTGAACTGCGCAATCAGTGCGGCAATCGCGAAGGCGTCGGCGGGCAGCGCCGTGCGGGCGCGTAGCGGGCTTTCCAGGCGCGCAGGCGGCGCAGTGTCCACGATGACTGGCATGCTCGCTGACGTACTCGCCATCATGACTGCGGCGGCGCCTGTTGCTTGCCCCGCACCGTGTGGGGCGGAGATATTATGCATATTTAATGCATAATCATGCGCTACCTCGCCCACAAGAGTTGGCTTGCAGCGAGGCGCGCCCCGGTCGCGGTTTCGCAGTTGGTGCGGGACCGACGTGGGCGGAGGGCGAGCGGGCGGGTGTCGCTATGCGCGCGGGGGGCGAAGGCGGCTACAGCGGGCGGCTACGGTGCGCGGCTGGGCCGCGGGGCGTGGGGCGCGGCGGGGCGCGGGTCAGCTGCAGCGGACACAGCGCCCTTGTCAGACCGCGCCGTTGAATCACGCGGTGAGGTGGCGTGGGTTGCAAGGCCCGCCTCAGCCCAACCGCAAACACCGCGCGGCCTGCGCGGTTACCCCAGGTCGAAAGCGCCGCGAGGGGGCCGGGCCGGGGCGTGTCTGCCGCAACGCGGCAGTTGACGCGCCGGGCCGGCCCCCTCGCGGCGCCCCCGCACCAATCTCAAACGCTCGGAACGCGCAACTGCGCCGCCACCACTTCGGACACATCGAGTACCGGCACCTCACTGCCCGACGCCGTCAACCCGTCCGTCATCATCGTCATGCAGAACGGGCACGCCACCGCGATCGTATCGGCGCCCGTGGCCAGCAACTCCTCGGTGCGCTCCACGTTCACGCGCTTTCCCTCGGTTTCTTCCATCCACATGCGGCCACCGCCGGCGCCACAGCAGAGCCCACGACTCTTGGTGCGCGGCGGTTCCACCAGCGTCACCACCGGCAGCGCTTTGCGAATCGCGTTGCGCGGCGCGTCGTAGATCTCGTTATAGCGGCCCAGATAACACGAGTCATGATACGCCACCTTGAGACGCTGACCATGCTCGGTG
>JBBRDJ010000127.1:0-9102 GCA_038203945.1 Gemmatimonadales bacterium | reverse complement strand
GATCATGCGATCGTGGTACGTTTTGGACGACGCCTCAATCAGTGCGTTCAGCCCGATGGGCGCACCCTGGGCCTGTTGCATGATCTCGCGCAGGCCGGCGCGAAAGTCCCGCTTGTGTACGTAGGTGAGCGAAATCGGTTGCACCACGCCAATGCCTCCGGCCGCCGACACCGCCGCCACCAGCTCCGGATTGCTGCACGGATACATGGCGCCCCCGATAAACGGCACGCGAATGTTGGCGTGCCGGGTGAGCGCGGTGGCCAGCCCTTCGGATGGGGCCTGGGCTTGCGGGGTATGAGGCGAAGACAGAGAGTTGAGGGCCTGAGGGAACGGGAGGCTGTGCGTCAGAGCTTAATCTGGTACCGTTCTCGCGCTTGCGCTCTGCGTCCGCAACAAGGAGACTGATCCAATGACAGTACTCGTGACCGGCGGCACCGGATACATCGGCGGACGCATGACCTCGCGGCTGGTGGAGCGCGGACTGCGCGTGCGCCTGCTCGTGCGTGATCCCAAACGGCTGCGCGGACGCTGGTGGGAAAACGATGTGGAGCTGGTGCAGGGCGATCTCTTCGATTTTCCGTCACTGGCGCGGGCCATGGAAGGCGTGAGCGAGGCGTATTATCTCGTGCATTCCATGGCGGCCGGTGATGACTTCGAAGAGCGCGATCGTATCGCGGCGCGAAACTTTGTACACGCCGGTCAGTCGCTTCGACACTGTATTTATTTGGGTGGCCTGGTCCCGTCGGCGCCTGGCGTCTCGCGGCATTTGCATAGCCGAGCGGAAACCGGGGCGATTTTGCGCGATGGATTGCCGGTCACGGAGTTCAGAGCGGGCCCCATCGTCGGATCAGGATCGGCGTCGTTTGAGATGGTGCGATACCTCACAGAGCGCCTGCCGTTCATGCTGGCACCACGATGGATCACCAATCAGGTGCAGCCCATCGCCGTGCGTGATGTGCTCACCTATCTCTTGGAAGCGCGACTTCGCGAACCGGCCGGTGTGATCGATATCGGCGGTGCCGATCGCTTGAGCTTTCGCGACATGCTCCACCAGTACGGTGAGGTTCGTGGTCTCAAGCGCATCATCATTGCCGCGCCAGTGCTCGCGCCCAGGCTGGCGGCGCAGTGGATTGACAAAGTCACGCCCATTCCGCGCACGGTGGCGCAGCCGCTCATTGAAGGTATTGTGCATCCGGTGGTGGCCGATACCACACGCGCGCAAGAGCTCTTCCCGGACATCGTACCGATGGGCTATCGCACCGCCGTGGAGCGTGCGTTGGCCCGATTGACTGAACGCGCTGTGGAGTCGCGTTGGAGCGACGCGCTGGGCGCGGGCGACCAGTATGAACTCACCGACCGCGAAGGCGTGCTCGAAGAAACGCGCGCCCAGTACGTTGACGCCACGCCCGAGCAGGTCTTCCGCGCCTTTTGTAAACTCGGTGGCGACCAGGGCTGGCTGGCCTGGAATTTTTTGTGGCGCGCGCGCGGTTTCCTCGATCGGTTGGTTGGCGGACCGGGGCTGAGACGCGGTCGTCGCAATCCGGAGCAACTGCTGCCGGGAGAGGCTGTGGACTTTTGGCGCGTTGAAATCGTGGAGCCTCCCCGACTTCTCCGCTTGCGCGCCGAAATGCGCGTGCCCGGCAAGGCGTGGCTGCAGTTTACGGCCGTTCCCGAAGGCTCGGGTACCCGGTTACTGCAAACGGCCCTGTTTGCCCCGCGCGGATTGTTCGGGCTGCTGTATTGGTACGCTATGTATCCGGCTCATTTGTTTATCTTTGGTGATATGGTCCGAGCAATCGCAAAACTGGCATTGTCTGAACCGGCCTCGGCGCTACCCGCGCCCATTCGGTCGGGCAATCGTGGCGCGCGACCCGAAGTCGGTCGTGCGCCGGTGCCGCTTCCCGAGGTGAGTGCGTGAGTGCAGGCAATGTGGGTTTATGGGTACTGGCGGTGGTGCAGGGGGTGTTCTTTATCGCCCTGATCTGGCGCCTCGCACCCGGTCGCACGCGGCGGCCTGCCGTCGCGCCGCGTACCGAGCCGCGCACCGATACGTCGGTGAGCGTAGTAGTCGCCACGCTCAACGAAGCACATCGCATTGCGCCATGCCTCGAAGGCCTCATGGCCCAGTCGGCGCCGCTGAGCGAGATTCTGGTGGTCGACAGCCGCTCCACCGATGGGACAGGCGCGCTCGTGGAACGCGCTGCGCAGCGTGACCCTCGCGTACGCCTGATCACCGACGACCCGCTGCCCGCCGGCTGGGTGGGCAAGGTGTGGGCCTTGGAAACCGGTCTCCGTCAAGCCCAAGGCGAATGGGTGCTGGGCATTGATGCCGACACCGAACCGCAGCCCGGTATGGTGCCCGCGATCATCGATGCCGCCGAAGCCTACGGATACGATGTAGTATCGTTTGGACCGCGTTTCGCAGGTCAGTCGAACGCCGAACGATTCGTGCAGCCTTCGATGTTGCTCACGCTCGTGTATCGATGCGGCGCAGCCGGCGCGGAAGATCCGCCGCCAGATCGCGTGATGGCCAACGGACAGTGTTTTCTGGCGCGCCGTTCAGTGCTTGAAGCGCACGGTGGATACGCGCCGGCGCGCGCGTCGTTTTGCGACGATGTATCGTTGGCACGCCACATGGCTGCCCGTGGTGCGCGCGTTGGTTTTCTCGATGGCTCACGCGTCATCCAGGTGCGCGCGTATTCGTCGCTAGGCGAGATGTGGCGCGAATGGGGCCGCTCGTTCGATCTCAAGGATGCCACACCGGTGTGGCGCCGTTGGTTTGATGTGGCGTTGGTTTGGAGTACGCAGGCGCTGCCGTTGCCTCTGATGATCACGTTGGGGCTCTCTGGTGCGCTCCCGGTGCTCGGCGAACTTTCGGCGGTCAACATGTTGTGGATGTTCAATGGCGTCGCACTGGCCGTACGGTTGCTCATGCTTGTTGCACTGCGCGAGTCGTACGCACAGCGTGGCTGGCCATTCTGGTTGTCGTTCCTGTCGGATATTCCGGCGGCGCTTCGGCTCACCATCAGCACCGCACGTCAACCGCGCGCGTGGCGCGGCCGCGCGTACGGTGAGTTCGAGCCGGCCACTTAGGGAAACTTTGTACAACGGTCCCGTTCAGCGCTTCTTCAGCGACCGTCCAAAAACGACACCATCGCTTCACCAAACGCTGGCAAATCCGACGGGACACGACTGGAAATAATGTTGCCGTCGGTTACTACCGCTTCGTTCACCCACTCGGCGCCGGCGTTGATCACGTCGTCCCTGATGCCAACGGTGCTGGTGAGTGTGCGTCCGCGCACGATGTGCGCCGAAATCAGCACCCATGGACCGTGACAGATCGTGGCCACCATTTTGCCCGCCGCGTTCACGCGACGCACGCACTCGAGGACTTCGGGAATGCGGCGCATTTTGTCGGGCGCCCAGCCGCCCGGTACCATCACACCGAGCAGCGAGTCGGGGTCAACGTCGCGAATGTGCAGGTCGACTGAAGCCGGATACCCCCACCGGCCCAGATAGCGCGACTCGCCGATGCCGGCGATGGGCGCATCGTAGCCGGCCGCTTCGAGCCGCAGTTTGGGATATCACAGCTCCAGATCCTCATATTCCGGACCAGCGAGAATAAGTACAGTTTTCGGTGACATCAAACACTCCGCAGGCTGAGTTGGTTGTTCAGGAATCGTAGTTTGCGTAAGCAGCCTTCATACTGACATTCTTGCGTGTTTCGCAGCGCATAGGTGCGGCGCGCCGCACATTGATTGCTGCTGCCCTGCCCACATTGATTGCTGCTGCCCCGCCGCACATTGATTTCTGCTGTCGCGCCGTACATTGATTGCTGCTGCCCCGCCATATCTGGTCTCTTCCGTCCCGAACCGCGCTAACACCGCTATGACACCGCTATGAAATTGATCACGGCCATTATTCGTCCGGAAAAGTTGCAGGATGTGAAACTTGCACTGTTTCGCATTGGCGTGATGGGAATGACGCTTTCACGAGTGAGCGGACACGGCGGCGAGCGCGATGTGGTGCAGCAGTATCGCGGCGATACGGTGGTGCTGGAGTTTCACGACAAGGTGCGACTGGAGCTGGCCTGCGCCGACACGTTTGCCAACGCCTGTGTGGACGCGATCGCGGATTCGGCGCGTACCGGTGCCGTTGGTGACGGGAAGATTTTCGTACAATCGGTGGACGAGGTGATACGTATTCGTACCGGTGAACGCGACGTGGACGCGCTCACCGCAGCGCTCGATCCCATTCGCGATGTGCGCGGCGAGCCGGTGCAGCTGTCGCAAACGGTTGAACTTGGCGCCATCAGCCGTCCGCGGGAGCGATAAGTCATGGAGATCTCAGCTGGAGCAACTGCGTGGGTGCTCGTGTCCAGTGCGATGGTGTTGGTGATGGTGCCGGGGCTGGCGTTTTTTTACGGCGGACTGGTACGGGGCAAGAGTGCGCTGAACACCATGCTCATGTGTATTGCCGCGCTTGCGGTGGTCACTGTGCAGTGGGTGCTGTTTGGCTATTCACTCGCCTTTGGGGAGGGTTCGCAATGGGTGGGTGACCTGAGTTACCTCGGCCTGCGCGGCGTTGGTGCCGACGGTGGTCCGTACGCTTCGGCCATACCACACGTGTTGTTCGCCGCGTTTCAGGGGATGTTCGCCGGTATCGCGGTGGCGCTCTTTTCGGGGGCCATTGTGGAACGCATGCGATTCGGTGCGTATCTCGTGTTCGGTGTGCTGTGGACCACGCTGGTGTACGATCCGCTGGCGCATTGGGTGTGGGGCGAAGGCGGATGGTTGCGGGAACTGGGTGCGCTCGATTTTGCCGGCGGTACCGTGGTGCACATCAGCGCCGGCATCACGGCGCTTGTGCTGGCGGTCATGCTCGGTCCGCGTCGCGACTTCGGTCGCATCGCCACCGTGCCGCACAATGTGCCGTTTACACTCTTGGGCGCGGGGTTGCTTTGGTTTGGCTGGTTCGGATTTAACGGTGGCTCGGCCCTGGCCGCCGACGGTGTGGCCGCCAACGCACTGCTCACCACGCATGCGGGTGCCGCCTCTGGTGTGGTGGTCTGGCTCATCTGTGAACTCATTCGCACCGGTCGTGCGACGGCCGTGGGTGCGGCTACCGGCGCCGTTGTTGGACTGGTGGCCATCACGCCAGCGGCCGGATTTGTGACGCCGCTGGGCGCGCTGGCAATTGGTGCGCTGTCGGCGCCACTGTCGTTCGCCGCGCTGCATTTGCGCGCCCGTTCACGGCTCGACGACACACTCGACGTCTTTGCCTGCCACGGTGTAGCCGGTATCTCCGGTGCGTTGCTCACCGGTGTATTTGCGACCACTTCGGTCAATGCCGCCGGCGCCGATGGCGCGCTGTACGGCAACTGGGATTTGCTCGGTGTCCAGCTCGTTGCGGTGTTGGCCACGATGGCGTTTGTGGGCGTGTCCAGCGTTGTGCTGCTGGCGCTCGTGCGTGCGGTCATGCCAGTGCGCATCGCGGTGGAGGCCGAAGTGATGGGCGTGGACCTCAGCGAGCACGGCGAAGAGGCGTACCACGGCAATGACTTGAGTGACTTCACCGGTAAACGGCTGTCACTCAACGACCCGGTGGTGATTCCGGTGAGCAAACCGCAACCTGGCGTGGTGACGGTGGCGCGGTAGCGCGAGTGTTTTGCGCTGTCGACCGCACCGGCGAGAGCCGGTCAGGCGCCGCCGCGCGCCGCCGCGTTCCACGCACAAAAAAACCCCCAGTCCACGAAGGGCCGGGGGATTTGATGTCAGCAGCTGCTGCGACTACAACCCGCTGCGGAGTGCTTACGCTTTCCGGTGTGTTTCCGGCTGCCCACCCTGGCGGCTCTTGAACCAGCTGATGGGGATCAGGAACAGCGGCGACAGAATGATGGCGAGCAGAATGTTGATCCATGTCAGGGCCATGAAATAGGCCGACATGCCAAGGGCTGCCCACAGGGTACCGAACGCGCCTGCTTCTTCCACGCTGCCGTCTCCATCAACCGGTGATTGCCGAAACCGTGCGCCTACCGCACCGCGTGAGGCTAACCCCTTGTACGCCCGCTCGTCAACCCATGTGACAGTAGAGATGACAGTACCGAGGCAGTGCGTCACGCCCGTTCGCACGCGCGTGCCGACATCGCATTTGTCGATCAGCACCCCTATATCCAGTACATGACAGCGCCCGTGATTTCGAGTGAAGACAACGCCCACGTGGATGAGCCGATTTTTAAAGCTATAGCGTCGATAACGGCTGACGCGGGCGAGTTGGTGCTGGCGGTCTCGGGCGGCAGCGATTCCATGGTGCTGCTGCACGCGATGTCACGCTGGGCACCCCAACGGGTGGCCGTGGTTGCCACGTATGATCACGGCACTGGGCCGCACGCCACCAACGCCGCCGCGCTGGTAGTGCACGAGGCTCGGCGGCTGGGCTTCAACGTGGTGCGCGAGCGCTCGCGGAGCGTGGGCGCCACTGAGGCAGCGTGGCGCGATGCCCGCTGGGCGTTCCTCAACCGCGTGGCCGGCGCGTATCGCGCACGCGTCGCCACCGCCCACTCGGCCAATGACCAACTCGAGACCGTGGTGCAACGGCTGCTGCGTGGAACGGGCGCACGCGGACTGGCTGCGCTGGCGGCACCCGGGCTGGTGGTTCGTCCCTGGCTGTCGCTGTCCCGGGCGCAGCTGGTGCGCTACCGCGAGTATCACGCGGTGCCGTTTGTGGCGGATCCGTCCAACCATGATCGGCGGCACCAGCGGGTGCGCGTGCGGGAGGACCTGCTGCCGGCTATTTCGCGTGTCGACCCGCGCTTCGCCGCCGACATGCTCGGTATCGCCGAGCGTGCCGCTTCATGGCGTCGCGAGGTCGATGAGTTTGTACGCACGCTGCCATGGCGCGCCGTGTCGGCTGGTGTGTGGCAGCTCGATCGCGCGGCGGTCGAGGGCTGGCGGCCGGAGCAGCTGGCGGTGGTGTGGCCAGCGCTGCTGGGACCGTGCGGCATTATGCTCGATGGTGGCGGAACGCGGCGTTTGATTCGGTTTACTATCGGGAGTGGTCGGGCGGGTCAGCTGTCGCTTCCCGGCGGCGCGGCGGTGGTGCGACGCGGCCACCTGTTTGAGGTACGTGCGGCCGATGTGGTGAGCCAGCGTGCGGCGGCTTGGGCGACAGCGTCGATGTCGGCTGCTGTTGGCACAACAGTGCGTTGGGGGGAGTGGCGGTTCGTGCCATGTTCGGCGGCACTGGTGGCTGATCCGCCGCTTACTATGGCCGGATTTCCGGGTTCAGGTGTACTGGAAGTGCGTGCCTGGCGCGCCGGTGATCGCATCAGGAATGCGGCGGCAGGCGCGGGACGGCGCATTTCGCGATATCTTGCAGAATACGAAGTGCCACGGCTGGATCGCGGCGGCTGGCCGGTGGTGTTGCTGGATGGGGAAGTTGTTTGGGTCCCCGAAATCGTTCGCGGCCTGTCCGCACCGTCCCGATCCGGAAGGTCGGACCTCATCTGGTATCGCAGTGAGCGTGAGTTCGGTTGATCCGCGCCTCGACGGTCGAGCCGTCCGGCGCATTGCGTATGATGCGACAACGATTGCGCAGCGAGTGCACGAGCTGGGTGTGCAGATCACGGCGGCTTACCCCGACGGCGAACTGTTGGTGCTTGGTTTGCTCAAGGGCAGCTTTATTTTCCTGAGCGATTTGGTGCGTCAGATCGAACGGCCGTTGCAGGTCGACTTTCTGGTGGCGTCCAGTTACGGCGATGCCATGGAAAGTAGTGGTGTGGTGCGATTACTCTACGACCCGGAAACGGAATTGGAGGGTAAGCACATTCTACTAGTCGAGGACATCGTCGACTCCGGACGGACGTTGGCGCGACTTCTTGAACTTTTAGCAGCGCGAAGTCCAAAGTCACTGGCCATTTGCGCACTGTTGCACAAGCACATTGCAGAGCATCTGACGGAACCCGTCCAGTTCGTCGGATTCGATGCGCCTCATGAGTTTCTCGTCGGCTACGGGCTCGATCACGCCGAACATTTTCGGCATCTGCCCTACGTCGCAAGCCTGGAATAAGGTCGAAACGCTATGCCTTCGCCAATGAGTCCCCCGCCAAAGAAGCCCGCCGATTGGGCCAAGCGCTCCAAGCAGCTGTCGTTCTGGATCTTGGTGATCCTGATCCCGCTGGCCATTTTGTCGTACACGGGTGGAAAATCCGATACCGCGCCGCCGGTCAACTACACGTTCTACCTTGAACAGCTCAAATCGGGCAACATCAAGGAAGCCACGATTCAGGGCGGCAAGGTGGTCGTGGGCACGTTCCGCCAGCCTATCAAGGCTGATGGGAAAGACGTGGCCCGCTTCACGATGCGCTTCCCGGTTGAAAACTCGGAAGCCGAAGTCGAGCGCCTCAACTCGTTTGGCGTCGAAGTTACCGGGGAACAGTCGCGCGCCAACTTCACGAGCCTGCTCATCGGGTTCTTGCCATGGTTGATCATTATCGGCTTCTGGGTCTTCTTGTTCCGCCAGATGCAGTCGGGCGGCAGCAAGGCATTCTCGTTTGGCAAGAGCAAGGCCAAGCTGCTCACCGGCGATACGCCCAAAATCACCTTTGCCGACGTCGCCGGTGCCGATGAGGCCAAGGTCGAGCTGCAGGAAATCATCGAGTTCCTCAAAGATCCGCAAAAGTTCACCAAGCTGGGTGGCCGTTTGCCCAAGGGTGCCTTGCTGGTGGGTCCGCCAGGTACCGGTAAAACGCTGCTGGCCCGAGCGGTCGCCGGTGAAGCCAATCGGCCGTTCTTCTCCATGTCGGGTTCCGACTTTGTGGAGATGTTCGTGGGAGTGGGAGCATCACGCGTCAGGGACCTGTTCAAACAAGCCAAGGAGAAAGCCCCGTGTATTGTCTTTATTGATGAGATTGATGCCATTGGGCGTGCCAGGGGACGCAATCCGAATATGGGATCCAATGATGAGCGGGAAAATACACTTAACCAGTTACTTACCGAAATGGATGGATTTGACACCAATTCCGGAGTAATTATTCTGGGGGCGACAAACCGTGCCGATATCCTCGACAGGGCTTTGATGCGCGCAGGACGATTCGACCGTCAG
>JBBRDJ010000126.1:0-9192 GCA_038203945.1 Gemmatimonadales bacterium | reverse complement strand
ACAACGCTTTCAACGAGCGATGCGCAGTCGTGCAATGGCAATGTTCGTTGTTGTCCCGGCTTCAGCTGTGCCCATCATCGCTGCGAACGCGCTATGGGGCGGCGCAATCGGTGCGATGGCTGGAGCAGGGACGGCGTTTGCTTCGATGATGGCGATCAGTCAACTACAACAGCGGCGCAGAACAGAAGTGCAGCTGCCAGACGGCGAGTTGCTCTCGCTCACGCGCGGCGAAGGCAATCACGTATCTCTCGAAACGGAAGGTGAATCGTGGAGGGTGCGCGTACCGGTAATGGGAGTGGAATGTGTATTGCGCGGCAGCTAATCCTTCGCGCTGCTCGCTTGGGCGATTCCGATGTGCAGACGTGATGGGTCGCCATTGACCATAGTGCGTGCGGTGCATGAGCTGCGATCGATAAACGATGCGAACGCTTTTGTAGGCGCGTTGGCGTCGTGATCCGAAACACAGGCTGCCGGCCGTGGCCACAGAATCTTCATGAGCCGGCGCAGTATCTGGGCGCTGCGAAATGAAGAACTGGTGGGTCTGGAGATTCTGGCGACTGAGAGCTACGAACGGTAGGTGGTGAACGAAGAGTTCACGTTTACGCCTATGCGACCATCACCACGATCTTCCCGACTGAATCCCCGTTCGCCAGCTCCTCGTACGCCGCACCGGCCTGCTCCATGGGAAATGTCCGACCGATCACCGGCTTCACGGCGCCGGTGTCAATCAGTGCGCCGAGTTCGCCCAACATTTCGCCATCAGGGTCCATCAGGAACCAATCAAAGTGCACGCCAAACTCCGGCGCCAAGTTGTCGGTATCCTGACCTTTGATTGAAACCATCATGCCGCCCTTCTTCAACACCTTGAACGATCGGTTGAGCGTTTCCCCGCCGAGCATGTCAAACACCAGATCGTAATCGGACAACATCTCGTCGAACGCTTGCGTTTCATAGTCGATCACGACATCTGCACCAAGGCGCTTGACCAGATCGGCATTGCGGCCACTGCAGGTCGTTGCGACATGGGCGCCCACATGTTTGGCAATCTGTATCGCGAACGTGCCCACACCGCCGGATCCGGCATGGATCAGCACCTTGTGGCCGGCTTTCAGTTTGCCTCTCGTGATCAACGCCTGCCAGGCGGTAAGCCCCGCCAGCGGCACCGAAGCCGCCTCGGTGTAGCTCAGAGTTTGCGGTTTGATGGCCAGTTCGCTTCCCTTCACACGAGCGAACTCGGCGATCGCGCCGGCATCATCCTGATTGGGCCTCGCGAACACGGCATCGCCAACTTTGCAGCGCGTGACGTTCTTTCCTACTTTCACGACGTCGCCCGATATGTCGTAGCCCATGACATGCGGAAAGGACAACGGCGTCATGTCCTTAATGGCGCCCGATCGCAAGATGTCGTCAATCGGATTGATGCTGGCGGCGTGCACAGCCACGAGCACCGAATCGTCCGTCAAGTCGGGCGTGTCAACGTCGCCGACCTCGATCGGCGCGTTGTACGTTGTGATGATCGCGGCTTTCATTCTCTGTTCTCCGGCGATCACGTGGACTGCATGAGCCGGACCTGGCCAGCCCACTGCTCGTCGTCCACCGCATCGGCCAAGACTGAGGCTACATCACCACGCGCGGCCTTCGCGCCCGGATCAACGTCGTCGCCAAAGCGCATCTCGCGCGTGCCGTCTTCCTTGGTCAGGCTAACC
Organism: Gemmatimonadales bacterium; assembly: GCA_038203945.1. GTDB lineage: Bacteria > Gemmatimonadota > Gemmatimonadetes > Gemmatimonadales > Gemmatimonadaceae > JAABRT01. Next base: position 7,486 of record JBBRDJ010000126.1, on the reverse strand, counting down.
GGCCGCAGAATGGCGTAGGTGAGCCCCGACGCCTTGAGGTGCTCGTCGGCCGCGTGTTTGGCCTGCAGATAGTGCGCCATCTTGCCATCGGGATCTGGATCTTCGGCGCCCACCGAACTGAGCATCACGAATCGGCGAACCTTTGCCTTCGCGGCCAGGTCTACCAGGCGCTTGGCACCGTCGCGGTCTATGGCGTCGGTCATCTCTGGCCCCGTGGAGCCGCCCGAGCCGGCGGCGAAGACCACCGCATCGCACCCTTCACACACGTCATCCTTGAGCTTGGTCAGGTCACCTTTGCGCAACTCCACATCTGCCGACAGCACGCTGGTGTCGGAGCTTTCGCGCACGAGCGCGATCGGATGGTGTCCGCGCGACGTGAGTTCCTTGACCAGACGCCGACCGGTCTGGCCGGTTGCTCCGGCAACGAGAACGTTCATAAATGTCTCCTGGTATTCGAGATGAGCGGGAATCGGTGATGGTGGAGCAGTCGTTCACACGCCTACGACTTCGCCACGCACGGGATCAGCAATTGTGGTGGCGCTGTTACGCGCATCGGCATCGTTCTTGAGGCTGTCCATTTCAATAACGTGGCGGAAACGCACATCCTCGTGCTTCATGCGCGTGAAGGCCGCGTCGATATCCTGCATGCGGATTTTTTCAATGCGAGGACGAATGCCATGTTTGGCCGACAGGTCGAGCACTTCCTGTGTATCGGCCACGCCGCCGATCAGTGAACCCGCGAGCGTTATATGCTGGAAGACCATGGTTCCCGAATCGACGTTGTCGAAGCCGAGGAAGTTGCCGACCACGGCAATCGCACCTTTGGGTGCAACCAGTGCGAGATAAGGATTGATGTCGTGTTTGTATGGGATGGTGTTGATGATCAAGTCCATGCTCTGCGCGTGCTTCTTGAGCGCGTCCTTGTCATCCATCGTGATCACGTCGTCTGCACCCATGCTCCTGATAGCATCTTCTTTTTCCGGAGTGGTGGTCAAGGCGACGACTTTTGCGCCGAGCGCCTTTCCGATCTGGACTGCCATATGACCCAATCCGCCAACCCCGGCAACACCCAGAACCTGCCCTTTCTTGAGGCCGAAATATTTCATCGGCTGATACGTCGTGACTCCTGCACAGAGGATTGGTGCAGCCTCGGCCGGATCAATGGCATCGGGTATTGAAAGCACAAACTCCTGGCGAACGACGAGGCTGGTAGAATAGCCGCCGTACGTGTTGGTGCCGTCAGGTTTTTTGGGGCCGTTGTAGGTGAGTGTACAGCTCTTGGGGCCAGTACAATATTGCTCGTGGCCCATTTTGCACTGATCGCATTGCTGACAGCTGTTGATCATGCACCCAACGCCCACGATGTCGCCCTTGGCAAACCTGGTGACGCCGTCGCCGACCTGTGACACGGTGCCAACGACTTCGTGTCCGGGCACGCAGGGCCACACGGAGTTCTTCCAATCATTGTTCACCTGATGCAGATCCGAATGGCACACGCCGCAGTGCGTGATGTCGATTGCGACTTCACCCGCTCGTGGATCAGTTCGGTTGAACGTCATTGGAATCATGGTGGCGCCCGCTGATGGCGCGCCGAAGGAAAGAACTTTCATGTGCATGCTCCGTAGTCTGCGGTTCGTTGCGGCCAGTCGCCGAGTGTACTGGCCGTACACGATCGCACTGTCGCATGTTCCGTTGAACGCTGCGCGTCATCGCACGAAACTGTGCGCTCATCGATTGGTGCGATTCATATAGCTGAGGTTGAGTCAACGAGCGAACGCATGTGACGCATGTGATGCATGTGATGCAGAACGTTACGGTGACAACCTCTGCAGAGACATCGCCCGCGCGAGCTAAACGAATGAACCGTTTACCGAACGCGTTTACCCGTACAGGCGTTTCCGATTTTCTGCTCAAATACAAGCGACGAGAGCACCTAACAGCACATGCGTTGTGCTGTCCGGTTGATGTCATCCGCGACGAACTTCCGTGCTGGAACGGATTCTTGTCACGCGTGCTTGGATCGATGTGCTCACTCACACAGCCGTGTTCGATCACAAGTTTGGGAATAGCTCACACTGGAGTAGATGATGTTCGAGATCACCGTACCGCAGTTCGATCTGGTATACAACTCTTTCTCTTTCACGATTGCTGTCATGGGAGCAGCAACGTTGTTTTTCCTCATCAGCCGGTCGCAGGTCGCGCCGGCGTACCGTACGGCGCTCACTGTAACCGCGCTCGTGACGGGGATTGCGCTGTACCATTACGTTCGCATCTTGTCGAGCTGGGACGGGGCGTACGACGTCACCAACGGTGCGATTGCGGCAAGCGGCGTCCGATTTAACGACGCGTACCGCTATGTGGATTGGCTGCTCACGGTGCCACTGCTGCTGGTCGAACTCATTCTTGTGATGCGCTTGTCGGCATCAGAGTCCACGCGGAAGGCCGTCAAGCTTGGCTTACTCGCGGCGCTCATGATTGGGTTGGGTTATCCGGGAGAGATTGCCACGGAGACATCGACACGGTGGCTGTGGTGGAGTCTGTCGATGATCCCGTTCCTGATCATCGTGTACGATCTTTCGGTTGGACTGAAAGCGGCCATCGAATCACAGCCTGAGTCGGCACGGGGACTCGTCCGGTCGGCTCGCACACTTGTTATCGTTTCGTGGCTCTTCTATCCCGTGGTGTACGTACTGCCGATGCTCGGTGTGACGGGCGGCAGCGCCACTGTGGCCGTACAAGTTGGTTATACAATCGCAGACATTGTTGCAAAGGCCGGTTTCGGCATGCTGATCTATCTTATCGCGACACGTAAGTCGGACCACGAAAAGTTTGTTCCCGTATGACACACGACGCTGGCGGCGGAGTGTTCGCCGCCAGCGCCGCGGCGGTATCGGCCCTGTTGATCGCTGTCAATTACAGCGCAAATCATTCTTTGGTGGACGGCCTGCATGCGTCCTGACGCTGATCTGATCGTGCTCGGCGGTGGATGCGCGGGGCTAAGCCTTGCCGAACGACTGGCTGAGTCGCCGTCGCGCGCGCCTCGGACAATCGTGATAGAAGCACGCAAGGCGTACGTGGCCGATCGAACGTGGTGCTTCTGGAGAACAGCACCGCATCGGCATGATGCGTTGGTGGAGAAATCGTGGTCGCATCTGCAGCTGAAGTCTGCAGGCCGCTCTGTTCGCGTTGACTGTAGGAAGGCACCGTACCAAATGCTCAACTCAGGCGCGTTCTACGAGCGAGCTGAGCACCTGATTCGTGGCTCAGGATCGATTGAGTTGCAGCTCGACACGAAGATCACGGCGGAACCGCAGCGACATGCTGATCACTGGTTGGTTACCACGTCCCGCGGGACGTTCTCCGCGCGACAGATCGTCGACACCCGTCCCGCGCGGGCTCCGCGTGAGGGCGATGCCACGATGTGGCAATCGTTCCTTGGCCATGAAGTCGCGTGCGACGAGTCTCGGTTCGATGACTCGACGGCAACATTGATGGACTTTGTCGGTTGTCTGGATGATGGCGTGCTGTTTCACTATTTCCTGCCAATCTCGCCGACGCGGGCGCTCATTGAAACGACGGTGTTCGGTCCGCGACCGCTGTCGGCGGAGAGTTTGGCGCGATATCAGGACGCCGCAGTGGATAAGTTTTGCGGCGGTCGTCGGCGCGCGATCCTCCGCAGTGAGAGCGGCGTTCTTCCCATGGGCTTGAAAGCAGCGGCCCCTTCGCTTGGTGAAGGATACGCACGCGCTGGCGTGACGAGCGGAGCCGCTCGCGCCAGCACCGGGTACGCGTTCCAGCGAATACAGCATTGGGCGCATGACTCGGCGCGTGTCCTCGTGAACGGAGGCATGGTTACCGGACACGCTGCAGATCCGATCATCCGCCGCGGAATGGATCAGCTGTTCCTTCGGGTTGTGCGAAACGATCCGGAACACGCTGCGGAACTGTTCTTGAGTATGTTCGGAATGAACGACCCGATACGCATCATCCGGTTTCTGACCGATGCTTCCACGATCAGGGATTACGCCGCGGTTATCGCTGCCTTGCCGACCGGTCTGTTTGTGCGCGAGCTGTGGAACAGCATGTGGTCACGGTCGGGAAGCCGACTGGAGTTCGCATGAACAGCTCGCTGCGGGCGCAGGGGCTCACATTCTGTTTCCTGTCCGCCATAGTTGTGTTGGGTTCTTTGATTTTTCCGCCGCTCTCTGAAAAAGTTGAACTGGTGGTGATCAGTGGTTTGATTCTGGTGCTCGGTGTGCCGCACGGCGCATTGGATACGATCTTTGCGCGTCAAGTGTATCGTATTCGATCGCCTGGCGCATGGCTGTTGGCCGCGCTGTTGTACGCTGTGCTCGCATCGCTTGTCGTTGGCCTCTGGTGGATCTCACCGACGGTTTTCCTTTCCTGTTTTCTCCTGGTTTCGATCGCACACTTTTCTGGTGATCTGGAGCCTGGTGTGAGCATGTTCATGCGGGTCCTGTACGCCGGATCCGTGATTGTGCTACCCTGTCTGCTGTACGAGTCTGACGTGGCGCGACAGTTTGGATTTCTCGCCGGGCCCGAGAGCGGCGTTTCAATTGCTGCCGCGCTCTCCGTGTTGGCATGGCCTTGGCTGGCGTGTTCGCTGTGGGCTGCGGCCGTCGCCTCGCGCCGCAACAAAATGGCGGGTGCCGAGTTGCTGGCTGTCTCGCTGCTCGCCGTGTTTGCGTCGCCGTTGATCGGCTTCACCGTGTTCTTTTGTGGCATGCACAGCGCGCGTCATGTGATTCGGACATATCACTACGCAAACCAAACGTCGCTTCGACTGATGATCAGCGCTGCTTTGGTGCCGATGGTGTTGGTCGCGATGGCAGCCATAATCGGCTGGGCGTTTCTCGATCTCAACGCGCCGTCACAAGGGGTGGCACGGTTCCTCTTCGTCGGGTTGGCTGCGTTGACTGTCCCCCACATGGTGCTGGTCGAACGGGTGCGACTGTCCGGTTGGCGATTGGGCACGGCCGCTGTGTGATTGCGAGGGCGATCACAATTTCAGGGAACTTCTGCGCACGGCGTCGACTTGCCGTGCCGATGGCTGGCGACAACGCGTTACGAAACCTTGCGGCCACCCGGTTGGTACCGAGCGAGCTGCGACCACAAACGATCCCCCAACGAGGACGAACGATGGCGAACAACATGACCGACCGGTATCTGGACAACAACAAGCGGTACGCGAACGGGCAATCCGTACATACGCCCAACCACCCCGGACAGCAGCCGATCAATCCGGCGAGCCATGTGGCGGTTGTGGCCTGCATGGACGCGCGAATCGATGTCGAGGATCTGCTGGGATTGCAGACGGGTGACGCGCACATCATCCGGAATGCCGGCGGCGTGGTGACGGACGATACGATTCGCAGTCTGATCATCTCGCATCACCTGCTCAACACCAACGAGATCATTCTCATTCATCACACACGCTGTGGCATGCTGGCGTTCACCGACGACTTGCTCAAGGCCGGTCTGGAGGGCGACGAAGCAGCTGAGACGCTGCTTGGACAGGCTACGTCGCGGGCGTTCGTGAGCTGCAAGACGTCTGCAGCAACCCCGTCCCAGTTCCACGCGTTCCGCGGACCGCTTGAAGCGCTTGACGCGCCGCGCAGCGCGCAGCAGACGGAACGCCTCGAGTGGGACGTGCGGCGCGGGATGTCGTCAATACTCAATCACCCCTGGATTCCAGTCAGCGGGACGGATGCAGTCACCGTTCGGGGATTCATTTATGACGTGGACACCGGGTTGCTGGAGGAAGTGAGCTATCCGGGAGCCATGGGTTCGTTCGCTTAACACACCGAGCCCGGAGCGACAGCGTTGCTTCCATGGCATGGGCTCAGTCAGGGTGTGAGTGGAATGAACGCCTGGGCCATCCCGACGTTGAACGGATCACACCAGATGATTACCCAGCCGTAACGCACACCGGCCGGCACCTGGAAGCTGTATGACTGGCCCCCCGTCCTGCTGCGCAACGCAGCAACACGCAACGGCCGTCCCGTGTTGGGATTGTTTGTCGTGTTGATGTACACAAACGGGCCCGGTGTTGATCCGATGGAGAAGTCTTCCGAGAAGTCGAGTCGCGCTACGCCATTAAGGAGACCTCGCATCGGCTGGATTCCACGAAAGAGAACGAAGGTCCGCGACCGCACGGCCGCGGGTTTGCTCGGTGTCCTGCAACACACCTATAACCGCGATGGACGGCGGCTCACTGCCCCACGCGCGCCGGTAGTCGGCGAATGGGTCCATGCGCACGGCGGTCCAGTCACGCGCCGCAGCGCCTGAGCCCACGCGCACTACGAACACGTCGCGCGAACTGTGCCCGAAACTTGCGTGCGCATCAGGCTCTGGACCGCCAATCGAATAGAAGATCGTGCGCGGTGCGCGTCCGATCGCACGAATCGGTCCGAAAGCCACGAACACGCGCAGGGCCGAGTCGTCGGTGCCGGGCGCGCGCATGTCCGCGAGCTCTGGGTACGCGGGGAATCGCCACTGCCACGTCAGCACTCCTGGCGCAGGCCGCAGTCTGGGGTCGACTGCGCGCACAAACCATCCAGCCGCATCGGTGCCTTCAATGCGCAGGAACTTCACGCCCGCCGAATCAACGACTCGTGAAGATGGTGCGCGTTGACCGCGCACGGCGCGTGTACGCCAGCCGTCCGGGAGCGCGCTGTTCGGCTTCGCACCGTCGAGGTTCAGAAACGCAATCGGAGCGCGCACTGCGTCTCCCGTCTTGTCGTCTATCGGTCGCTGCGTGGTCGTTGTGTCCGGCATGACTGCGGACTGCACCAACGCCTCGGCGAACGGGGCCGTCAGCAAGGCGACGGTGAGGGCGGTAACGACGAGGCGGTGTGTCATGGGGTTAAGGTCTACTATCCATGGAAGGTCTGGGTAGTTCCCGAATCCTTGTCAGTAACGCGGTAACGGTGTTGTGCTATCACACTTGCACAGCGGAACGCGTCGCTATGCGGTTGGACTGGTGCGGCGCAGTTGCCATTTACACATTTTGCTCCATCAAGCACACACGTGGAATGCAATGTGCGTGTCTCCCGTTGGAATTGTTGTTTGCCTGCGACTCGGCCGAGGAACAGCGCCGACCCGTGTCCGATCACGCAGCGCTGGTGCTGCCGCTAAACGAAGTGACCCGACGCATTCGGCGGGCGGAGCAACATCTCGCGGCGTATCCGTTGTCGATGAGTGCGGACGTCGTGCGTGAAAAGTACCAGCGCCATCTGTTGCGGTATCTTGACGGCTTGGACAACACGCCGGCATTCGATCGGCTAACAGGCCAGTTGACTGCGCCGCTGAAAGCGCACCTGGAGTGCGGCGCTTTGCCGGGCGGCTGTTGTTGCAGCCTCCTCTTTTCGAACTGCCGCTGTTGGCGCAATGGGCTCGCCGTTACCAGTCGTCGCTGGAGTTTTATTCCTGGCGGCGGGATCATGACCGTTGGCGCCAACGCGAA
>JBBRDJ010000125.1:0-9222 GCA_038203945.1 Gemmatimonadales bacterium | reverse complement strand
CTGATGTTGGACACCGTCCCGATGACCTGATTGCCGGCAATGTTCACGATGAACGCCAGCACAATCAGTCCAACAGCGAGTACCGGGATCCAGACTCCCGACGTGTCGGAGGGAAAGAGCTGCAGGGTGTACGCACCGAAGGTGCGCGCCACCAGGCTTTCGTTAATGATCATGGAGATCGCCATGAGCAGCGCGGCGGCCCCTGTCACCGTAGTCTCGCCGTAAGCCTTCTTGAGGATCATGGCGATGCCGCCCGCAGACGGGTAGGCGCTGGCCACCTTGATATAGCTGTACGCGCTAAATCCGCTGATCACCGCTGCGACAGTGAACGCGATGGGAAACAGCCCACCAGCGAGCTCGGCCACCTGCCCTGTCAACGCGAAGATGCCGGCCCCGATCATCACACCGGTGCCCATTGCCACGGTGCCCAGCAGGCTGAGGCTACCCGAGTTGTATTTGGCGGAGCGGTCGTTCATTCGCCAGCTTTCGTAAGCGGAAACGTGATCATACACATAACAGTACATTCCGGTCACATTCTTTACCGCGAGCGCACTGCAACCCAAAGTCTTGTCCTGCTGAACGAGCAGCGGAGGATCGGAGCGCACCACGCAGCACACCGGGAGCAGCACACATGCGGATCCTCGTGGTAGAGGACGACCGAAAGGTCGCGAGTTACCTCAAACAGGGACTCGAAGAAGAAGGCTATGTCGTTGATGTCGCGACTGAGGGCGGCGAAGCCGCCGAGATGGCGTTCGTCAATGACTACGACGCCGTGGTGATGGACGTGATGCTGCCAGGCAGGTCAGGGCTTCAGGTGGTGCGGGAGCTCCGGGCCCGGGAACGCAGCGTTCCGGTGCTGCTGCTGACGGCACGCGATAGTCCGGATGACATCGTGCGCGGTCTCGATGCCGGAGCCGACGACTACCTCACCAAGCCGTTTGGGTTCGACGAGTTGCTCGCGCGCCTGCGTGCACTGCTGCGGCGCGGCGGCGCAGCGCGTCAGGACCAGCTGCGCTATGCCGATGTTGAGCTCGATCTTGCCAGGCACGTCGCGCGCCGCAAGGGGGTACGGCTCGACCTCACACCCAAGGAGTTCCAGCTGCTCGGGTTTTTCATGCTCAACGCGGAGCGGGTCGTTCGTCGCACGGAGTTGCTGGAAAAGGTGTGGGATCTGTCGTTTGACCCGATGAGCAATGTGGTAGATGTACATGTAGGTCACCTGCGACAAAAACTTGTGGGCGGTTCGGGTACCACCCTGATCCACACTGTTCGTGGCGTGGGCTACGTCTTCCATCGTGACGCAACGCTGGACGCGCGCACATGAAATCGTTCCGGTTCTACCTGACGTTGCGCGCGACGCTCGCGATGGCGGCTGCGGTGCTGCTCATTTCCCTCGCGTGCCTTGCTGGTCTCCGCGTGGCGATTGACCGGGAACTCGACGCCAGTATTCTCAACCTCGCGTCAATTCAAGCGGCCTCGGTGACCGACTCCCCGGACGGTGCGATGCACTTTCACGAATGGACGCTCACCCCAGACGAAGCCGAGTCGGTGAAGGACCTGGTACGGTACGCCCAAGTGTGGCGTGAGTCGGGGCAAAGCCTGTTGCGCAGTCAGTTCATGGTAACCGACCTACCGCTGGACCGCGCAGCACTTCGCGCTGCTACCATGGGCGACCTGGTGTGGCGGGACCAGGAACTCGAGGGTGCGGCAATACGGTCGCTCTATTATCCACTCGCGCGCTTGGGCGCGGCGCATGATCGGCACGTGCTGCAGGTGGCGGCGCCGCTTAGTGCCACGCAGGACATGACGCGACGCCTGACCATCATTCTCGCCGTGCTGGGCGTCGTCGTGGTCGCCGCCGCCGCTGGCGGTGGCTGGTGGCTGGCCGGTCGCGCCATTCGCCCCGTGCATGAGGTGACGGACCAGGCGGAGGCCATCAGTGCCACATCGCTCAACCGGCGCATTCACACCTACGCCGACACGCGCGAGTATCGTCGCCTCGTGCAGGTGTTGAACACCATGCTGGCACGCCTCGAAGGCGCGTTCGCCATGCAGACGCGATTCGCGGCCGATGCCAGCCACGAGCTGCGGTCGCCACTGACCGTACTGCGCGGAGAAATCGAGGTCGCCATGCGTCGGGATCGCTCACCGGAAGAATACCGCCGCGTGCTGAGCAGCAGCCTCGAGGAAATCCTGCGGCTGTCCAGGATCACGGAGAACCTGCTGCTCCTGGCCCGGGCGGATGCCGGCGCGCTTCCCCACGCTGAGTCCATGATCGACCTTGAGGCGGTCACGCACCGTGTCGTGGAGCAGCTGCGGGGTGAGGCGAGCGCGAAGGGGATTCTCGTCTCCGTGGCGGTCGAGACCGGGGTCGCTGCGCCGGTGGACGCAGGACTCTTCCGGCAGGTGCTGTGGAACCTCGTGCACAACGCCGTCAAATTCACCCCCCCAGGTGGCGTGGTGGACCTCCGCGTCGCACGCCTTCCACACCGCATCGAAGTGACGGTCACTGATTCCGGCCCCGGGCTGGGCGAGCATCCGGAGCGGGTGTTCGAGCGGTTCTACCGCTTGGACGACGTGCGCACCCCGGGTGATGAAGCATCGGGCTCGGGACTGGGACTGGCGATCGTTCGTTCTCTCGTCGAAGCGTTGGGCGGAAAAGTACGCGCCACCAACTCGCCGAACGGCGCGCAGTTCGATGTCATCCTGCCGCTCCCCCGCAGCGCGTAAACCGCCGAGTGCCCGCCACGCAGGAGCTATTGCTTACTGGCGATTCCGGCCGGCCGACCACTGAATCGCGCGAATGCGCCAGACGCCTTGCTCCCGTCCAAGAACCATCAGCTCAACGCCGCTGACATCAATGGCACGGTCGCCAACCTGGCCGGTGGTGCGCGTCGTTGACATGACCCAAGCCACGTCGCCGGCGAGCGTGACGTCACTGGCCGTGACCGTCCGCGAGACCTTGGCCGCATAGGCCATGTCGCCGGGCAGGTGGTGCGACAGATACTCGGCACGCGTCTCCAGCCCACCACCCTCTCCAACGCGCGCATCGGCGGCAAGCAGCGTCTTGACGGTAGCGGTATCGCCCGTCTGGAGCGCGCCGTGGAAGGAGCGCACGGTCGCTGCCACAGACGCGGAATCAGCGCTCGATGGTGTGCGCGCAGCAGTCTGCGCGAGCAGCGCAACCGGTAGCAGTGCCACCAGGAAGGCAGCCATCACGAACGAGTGCGAACGTGAGATGGGACGCGGCATGGAATGATCCTCGGAACGTGAGATGGGACGCAGCATGGAAAGATCCTCGGAACGTGAGATGGGACGCGGCATGGAAAGATCCTGGGAGTGAGTGAACGGCAAGTCCAACACGGTCACGCGGCCATCAATACCACATGCGCAGCCCGGCCACCATGCTTCCCAGATAGCGCGAACGTCCCTGCTGGCCGGGTAGGTCGGTCGGGATGCCGAACCGGGCGTTTCGGACGTATCCCACATACGGCGCGAACTCTCGCTTGAACTCGTACCGAAGTCGGAAGCCCAGCTCGGCGCCCGTGATGCCGGCAGATTCGCCCCATGCTGGTCGGTTGTGGAGCGACGCTGCGAGACCCACTTCGGACTCCAGAATGAGACGCTGCGTAAATAGCAGGTCGTACGCTGCCTGTGCACTGGCGGACACTCCGCCATCGGTGCTTACGAACACGGCAGTCTCGACCTCAAACCAATACGGCGCCAACCCCTGCAACCCAAGCACCAAATGGCCACGTTGCTGTGATCCGTCGCCCGAGGCCGCGTCCACTCGCACTCCAACCTGAGCGTCCCAGAAGGGAGCAATCAGACGGCTGAACAACGCCTGCACCTCGACGTCGCGTTCTCCGAGTTGCGTACCCGCGCTGCCCTCCAGTTTCATCCAGAGCCGATTGTAGTAGCCGCCATACCAGGCTTCCGCATCGAGCCGGACGGGTTGACCGGGAAGTCCCGGTGCCTGCTCCAGATTGTCCGCGAACACGTAGAGATAGCGTGCCTGATCCATGGTCTGCGCCACGACGACGCGTGGTGCCTGCAGAGCGGCGACGAGGAGGACTCCAAGGCGTAGCGCGCGAACGAGCCCAAAGGGGTGGCGCGTCATGCACCCGACTCCATCGTGATTTCGTCTCCCACCTGAAAAATGCGGAACATGCCCGCGTCCATGTGATACAGGATATGACAGTGAAACGCCCACGGACCCGGCGCGTCCGCCGTGACCAGCAGAGATACCCGCTCAGCCGGCTTGACGTTGATGGTGTGAACTTTCGGGATGTCCGTACCCGTACCATTTTCCAGCTCCATCCACATGCCGTGCAGGTGCATCGGATGGTTCATCATGGTGTCATTGACCATGATCAGCCGGATTCGTTCATTCAGGCGCAAGCGGATGGGCTCGACCTGCGAGAGCGTCCGGCCGTCAATGGACCACATGTAGCGCTCCATGTTGCCGGTGAGATGCAGCTCGATTTCCCGCTCGGGTGGCATGAGGTGGTGCCGCGACTCGGTGGTGCGAAGATCGGTGTACCGGAGCACGCGCCAGCCGTCGTTGCCCAAGCCCAGCCCCGGTTCGTGCAGTCGGCTCTGTGCCACCTGGGCGACCATCACGTTGCCGACCCCGTGGTTGTCCGGCGCGTGATCGGCCGAGGCGGCCACGCTGCCTGGCACCTGCTGTGCACTACCGGCGGCCATCCCGCTCATGTCGTGGCCTTCGTGTCGCGACATCACGGCGCTGGTGGTGTCCTTGGGCGTTTCGACGCGATGCTGCATGCCGACCATCGCTCCCGCACCTGCGGCGGTGGCGCCAGGATCCATTGCGCCCGTGTCATGGTCCATGCCGCCCATGGCCCCCATGGCCGCCATGTCGTGGTCCATGCCCATGTCCACCATACCGAGGAGAGGTCGGGCTCGTCGCGCGGGAATGTCGGCCGTCATGCCCGGCCGCGGTGCCAGCGTGCCGCGCGCATACCCGCTGCGGTCCATCGCTTCGGCAAAGATTGTAAACGCGCGATCGTCGGGAGGCGTCACGATCACGTCGTACGTTTCGGCTGTCGCCATCCGGATCTCGTCGGTCTCGACCGGCTGTACATTCTGCCCGCTCACTTGCACCACGGTCATCGGCAGGCCCGGAATACGGACATCGAAGTGCGACGCCGCAGACCCGTTGATGAAGCGAATGCGAACCCGCTCACCCGGTGTGAAAATGCCGGTCCAGTTGGCGTCGGGCGCCAGGCCGTTCACCAGATAGCTGTAGGTGGCGCCTGTGATGTCCGCGATGTCGGTTGGGTTCATGCGCATATCGCCCCACATGGAGCGGTCCGCGAGCGTCTTGAACAGACCGCGGTCGGCCACATCCCGCACAAAGTCCACGACGGTTCGCTGCTGGAAGTTGTAGTAATCGGGCCGCTTCCGCAGTCGCGCCATAATCCGGTACGGGTCTTCAAAGGTCCAATCCGACAGGATCACCACATGCTCGCGGTCATACTGCATTGCAGCCGGCTCCGGTTCCGCCGGATCAATGATCAGGACCCCGAACTGCCCGAGTTGCTCCTGGAAGCCCGAGTGGCTGTGATACCAGTAGCTGCCCGACTGCTGGAGCGGGAAACGATACTCGAATGTCTCGCCCGGCCGGATTCCCGGAAAGTTGATCTTTGGAACGCCATCCATACCGTTGGGCAGCAGCAGTCCGTGCCAGTGCAGCGAGGTGTCGTGCTTGAGGCCGTTGGTTACGCGAATGATTGCCTCGTCGCCTTCCCGAAAGCGCAGCGTCGGACCGGGCAGCGTGCCATTGATGGTCGTTGCCCTCGTACGCCGTCCCCCGATGCGTACCGCCACTTCGTCAACGCGCAGGTCGATCGGGCTACGACGTCCGTCAAGTATCATCGGCGTTCCGGTTCGGCTCACCTCGTCTCCAAACCACGAATCGCCGGGGGAGAGTGAATCGAATCCCGCCAGCATACCCACCGTCGCGCCATAGCGAAGGAATGTGCGGCGGTCGACCGTACCAACACCGGATGGCAGCGCACTCAGCACAGTCGGCACGATGGTTGACGGCGCCTTGTTGCCTAGCGACAGCTGCGTGTTTCGCACGTGATCGTTTTTCATGCACGAATATTCGCCGGCCGCCCATGAAGCTTCGCTGAAGCCATCATGAAGATCGCTTCATCAGGCGATGCACCGCCGAATCGGTCCCTGTAGCTACCGCAGCTCGTCGTGCGCTGCGATCGAGAAGACAAACTCTCCTTTCACCACATGCCCGTCGGATCCCATGGCGCGCCACGATACCGTGTAGCGGCCAGCAGGTGGTCGGGCCGCGAACGCAGCGCTGAACGCCTTGGGATCTGCTGCATCAGCGACCACGCCACGCATTGCAATCGGCTTTGCCGCAGCGCTTTGCACGCGGATTGCCGTCGTGCCAGTCTGCGGTGCCTCATTGAACCAGAGTCGCACTTCGGTGGGCGTGTGCACGGTGGAATCCGCCGCCGGTGAGGAGCGAGCAAGCGCGAGATGGAGGCGGCTGGCAGCGACGGTGAGGCTGTGGTCGGCTGGATCTGCGTGCTCTACGAATACCGGTAGGGAGAGCACAAACAGCGGCAGCAACAGACGGGATAGGGTCATGTCAGGATCCGGGAAAAAGGAAACGGGCGTTTTGCTCGCCCTGATGACGCACGGGTTGTGCGCAGGCCGTGCCGCACACTCAAAACAAATCTCATCCCACGACATGAACGTGCGATGAATCGTTTGTGAAGACTTGTTCATAGAGTATTCACAACATCAGAGCGGGACGTTGCGCTCACGTCGCAGGTCCGCTGTGGGGGGGGGACATGGGGATTAGCCTTGTGGGGAATGGCGTTCGGTTCTTCGATCGCCATACCTTGGTGAAGGCGTCAGCCCAGCGGCAGGCGCCGGAACCGGGGTGAATGAATCGAGCTGTGTCACAGCGGCAAAACGAAAGGAGCAGCAATGAACAAGTACGCGAAGTTCGGCGCGATGATCGCGACGTCCACGCTCGTGATGTTCGGACTGATGTATCTGAACACGTACGCGACGGACCACGTGTTTTTCAGCGAAACGCGCGCCTACATGGCGCTGGTAATGGGTGCCACGATGGCGCTCATCATGCTGGGATTCATGTGGTCGATGTACGACCAACCGCGTCGCAACGTCGCGATCGTGGTCGGAAGCATCGCGGTGTTTGTGGCCTCGCTGTGGCTCGTACGCAGTCAGGCCACGGTGGATGACGTGTCGTGGATGAAGGCCATGATCCCACATCATTCGATCGCCATCCTCACGAGTGAGCGCGCGAACATCTCCGATCCAAGGGTGCGTGAGCTGGCGGACGCCATCATTGCGGCGCAACGACGCGAGATCAGCGAGATGAAGGCGTTGATCACTGATCTCGAATCGCGACCGCAGTAGCGCGATTACCACTCGGCGGACATCAGAGACGTAGTTGCAACGTGTTTTACTTCGTCAAATTTTTCGAATCTCGACAGTTTCTTGAAGTCGCCGCTTTGCCGTGTTCATTGACCTGCACATCGATCAACCAGGCGTTGCTCGGGCTTGTGAACCGCAGCGCGCCGACTAGTGAGAAGTTGGCGGTCGTGAATTCTGCGGCCCATTGGCCGGCGCGGAATGGGAGACTGTCAACTTGCTGCGCGCCAGCGAAGGCGGCCATGGCCAACGTGAGGGTCGCGATCAGCGCAACCTGAGCACCAGCTCTGTGTTGCACACCCGGCATCCATGTCGGCACACCTACGCTCCTTGATCGTCCTTCGGGGTAGACTGCAATGACCGCCCGGGCGGGCGGCTGCGACGCTATGGTCACGGTGGGAACCCATTGGCGTGATCGGTTCTATGCCGAGGGGTGCGTGAGGGTTCCTTGGTGAGCGGATCGGGCGGAACGTTGACGAGTGGGTTGGCGGAACTTTATTCGTTCAGCAACACGGGCCCCTCGGTTGAACCGCTCCGGCGGAGACACTCCTGGGGGGTTCTTTTTTTATGACCAATCGCTGTCCCACTCACTCGGCGCTCCCATCCCTGCCAGATTGAGGCCGAGGTCACGCAGGGCCGGAAACGCCTGCAAGTGATTCTTCATTCGGTCGGGCCCGAGCGGAGCGCGGGTTGATGACGCACAGCAGGTGACGCGCATTTTTGCAGCAGGAAGCCGCGCGCTTGCGCTTGCGTATCGCTCACGAACGACGCCACCCATGGCACTTCGTTGCCTGAGGGGAGCTTGGGTTGATCGACGATATTGCGGTTCCACAGGCGGCTATGCTGCGCGCAAACGTTCCGCAGCGGCAAGCCATACTTCGTTCGGTTGAGGCGACCGAATTCTTCCGTGGGCCGGCTGATCAACTGCGCATGCTTGCCCAGCCATTCATGATGCTTGCTAACGCCACGATGGCGGAGATCGGGAGTGGGTTCAGGGAAGGCGACGGGGTCGAATCCCACGGAGTTAAAATATCGCGCTCACGTCGCGAGGCACGGCCATCCAACTAACGCGAGGGGGTGACCATGCCGTGCAACTACCACACCGCCTCGCTGTAGAACGCGAGAATTGCGCGATCGGACGATACGAGGGTCGCTCGGTGCCGTCGAGCCGTGGCCACAATGATGCGATCCGCCGGATCACCGTGATCCCAGTCGAGATCAATGACGTCGAGCCACGTGGGCAGGTCGACGGCGAGGATCGAAACGTTCTCCATGGCCTGCACGGTGGTGACGAAGTCATCGAATGACGAGCCAAGGTCAAGACGTCCCCGCCGCACCTTGGCACCAACTTCCCAGAAGGACACCGCGCTGACCAATAGCCCGTTGGGAGGTGACGCCAACGCGCTGCGAGCGAGTCTCGACAAGCGCGTCGGGTCGCACATCCACCAAATCAGCGCGGACGTATCGATCAGCACCGGAGCGGGCGGACGTTCGCGCACCTGTCGCACGGGTCGCACGGTCGCGGTCGACGCCGTGGGACGCTTGCGACGAGGATCAGGGGCCATCGCGAAGAGGCATATCTCCCAACGGGTCATCCCACTCGTCGATGGTGGACTCGTCTGGGTCGCCCACGAATCGAACTGGGCCATAGGCTCGCGCCCGGAACTCGGCCAGCAACTCAGCCGCCGGCCGCTTGTGCGGAATCGGCACCACTTGCAAAACTGGCCGACCGTGGTCCGTGACGACGAGCGGCTCGCCTGTCGCTTCGACTTG
>JBBRDJ010000124.1:0-9228 GCA_038203945.1 Gemmatimonadales bacterium | reverse complement strand
CAACGCGCGCGACTTGCCCACATACACTACGCGTCCGCCTTCGGCGAGCATGCGATACGTGCCTGGCCGGTTCTCGCATCCCGCCTTGATGTGCGCGAGCAGCGCCGAGCGTTGTGCCTTGGTGGCTCGGCCGGACCGCGGCACCACCAGCGGTGCCTCGGCGCTGTTTGTGGGACCGGAGCTGTCGGTGCTACGCGGCGCGCTAGTTCGTGGACGGGGCATTGGTGGTGGCTGCAAACGTGGGTGCGTCTGGCCCCCCTTCACAAATGGCAAAAGCAATCCGGATAGCGTTACAGTCTACCTCACATCTCATTGCACCGTAAGCGCACCATACAACGGACTACTCGTCGCCATGCTTCGCAACCGCAGTGCGCTATCTCCGCTCAGGAACGCGCGCCACCAAGCCAGACGGTGTCCCACTCCACAGCCTCACGAAACGCCTGGGCTTCGCGGCGAATCTGCACCAGCTCCGGTTCGGGAATACGATCCAGATTGCGAACCATCATCGCCATGCGCGGATGCTTGGCAAACCGTTCGCGATGGCGCGCCAAAAAGTCCCAATACATCATGGTGTACGGACAGGCATTTTCCCCGGCGCGCTGCTTGGGATCGTACTTGCATTCTGCACAATGATTCCCCATGCGCTGGATGTACGCGCCAGTGCTGACATATGGCTTTGACGCAATCGATCCCCCGTCGCCAAACGTGCCCATGCCGGCCACGTTCGGCAGCTCTACCCATTCGTATGCGTCGGTAAAACCAGCCCAGTACCAGCGCGACAGTGCTTCCGGCTTCACGCCCAATAACGTCGCGAAGTTGCTCTGCACCATGAGTCGGGCAATGTGGTGCGTGCGTCCATGATCGCGAACGTGGCGAATGGAATCAGCCAGACAACGCATCTCACAGGGCGTGCCCGTTGCGTTGTTTTCACCATACGCCTCACCGTCAGGGGCCCAGAACCAGCGGGGTAGCTCATGCTCCGCCCCCAGAGCGTTTGTCGTACGCAATCCCGGCATGAGTTGCCAGTACATGCCGCGCATGAACTCGCGCCAGCCGAGTATCTGTCGAATGAATCCTTCGGCACTGGCGATGGGCACATGACCTTCGCGGTACGCACGCTCGGCGCGCTGCACCACTTCCAGCGGATGCAACAGCCCCACGTTGATGATCGATGACAGCGCCGAGTGCAACAGTTCGTGCTCGCCATCGATCAATGCGTCCTCGTAGGGACCAAACTCGCCCAACCGTTCGGTGACAAAGCGCTCCAGCCACTCCTTGGCATCACGACGTGTGACGGGCAAGCCAAACGAGTCTACACTCCCCCATCGGCCGGTCCACTGCGACACGCGCTGCATCTGTTCGCGCGTGATGTCATCCGGCTCCACATGAAACGGGGCAGGGACTGGTCTTCCTTTGGGCCATGCTTTGCGGTTTTCGGCGTCAAAGTTCCAGCGTCCACCTTCGGGTTCACCCTGCTCGTCCATCAACACGTTCCACTTCCGGCGCATCTCGCGGTAGAACCACTCCATGCGATATTCTTTGCGTCCATCAGCCCATGTGGCAAACTCTTCACGCGTGGCCAGGAATCCGCGATCCTTGCGCAGCACGAGCTCAACCTTGCTCTCTCGCAGCTGTGCGGTCAGCGTCTCAAACTGTTCCTGCATATCCCACTCGCGCGGTTCGGTGGCCACAATGCGTCGCGCGCCAGTTTCCTGCGCAATGGCGGCTAATCCGCTGGCGTATGACTCGGCGCGTTCCAACCGCACGTTGTAGCCAGCGCGCGTGAGTGATTCGGCGAAATGACGCATGGCCGACAGCACGAGTACCAGCTTTTGGCGGTGCCACGGCAGCGACGCGCCTTTGCTTACGGACTCGAGCAGCACCACGACGACGTCATCGCGCGGTGCATCCGGTATGGGAGCAATCGCGCGAGAGCATTCCCAGGGCGCGACGAACGCGAGCGTGGGGCGGATCATGGAGCGTTAATGGTGTAAGGCATAACAGAAAACGAGCGCATGTGTGTGCGTCGTTCCATTGATAATGTGCGTCGTCTATTGCTGATCGACGGTTCGGTGCGCGACAGCGTACCTCCAACACACCGCACTTACACCCGGAAATGATCCGGGCGCCAGTTACGAATGCTCTGCTTGATGGCCTTGCCACTATCGTATTTGCCGGCCAGTACGTCGCGCACCAACGGCTCGAGTTCCGCGTCGCTGGCAAAGCGTATGGCAATCAGCTGCCGCTCTGTGAGCTCGGGAATGCGCGCTGCCAAGTCAGCCGGTAGCCGCTTCTCGAGACGCAACCGCTCTTCGAGACGGATGATCCGGTCCTGCGCGCGGAGCGGAAAGAGACGAGTGAACGCGTACACACCAAACAATGCACCGGCTCCGACAAGCGCATGCAGACTGTCGGCATCACGCGCTGTAAAAGCACGCGTGATGCTCCACACCAGGTACACGATGGTGAGCGGACCGGTGACGTAGTGATACGCCGGCACCATCTTGGCGTGATTGGCGAACGATTGTGGAGTAGCGGAAGCCATAAAATCCTGCTGTGCGTGTGAGAAAACGAACAAAAGTCGTACGACCGGTGAAGCACTGAGCCCGTTACGCGGGTTCCTGGCCCAAACACGCCAACGCCTTGGCCGCGACATGTTCGGCCGTAATGCCGTACTCACGGAACAGTCGACTCGCCGGGGCGCTGGCACCAAATCCATCAATGCTGACAATGGCGCCGTTGTCACCCACCCAGCGATACCACGACATGGAGTGGCCAGCTTCCACCGCAACGCGCGGTACGCCGTTGGGCAACACGCGCGCACGATACGACTCGTCCTGCTGCGCGAACAGTTCAAGACTGGGCACACTCACCACACGCACTCGTGTGCCACCCGACTCCAGCATGGACGCCGCGTTGAGCGCCACGCCTACCTCGCTGCCCGACGACATCACCACCACCTGCGGTTCGCCGCCGTGGGACTGCTGCAGCACATACGCACCACGCGACACACCCGTGCGTGCACGCTCGGCGATGTCGAGCCACGGCAACTTCTGTCGCGACAATACCAACGCCACCGGACCACCGCGATGTGCAATTGCAATCTTCCACGACTCCACCACCTCGGCGGCATCGGCCGGCCGCAGCACCGTGAGACCCGGAATGCAACGGAGACTGGTGAGCTGCTCCACCGGTTGATGCGTGGGACCGTCCTCACCCAGACCGATGGAGTCGTGCGTGAACACAAAGATCACACGCTGCTTCATGAGCGCTGCGAGCCGAATGGCCGGACGCATGTAATCCGCGAACACCAAAAACGTACCGCCGAACGGAATGTTGCCGCCGTGCAACGCGATACCGTTCATGATGGCGCCCATGGCGTGTTCACGAATGCCATAGTGCACATACCGTCCTTCCGGATGCTGAGCGCTGAACGCCGATTCACCTTTGAGCTGCGTGAGGTTGGAGCCCGTGAGATCAGCCGAACCACCAAGCAACTCCGGTAGCGCGGGCGCGAGTGCGGCCAGCACGGCACCGCTGGCCGCGCGACTGGCCACCGAGCCAGTTGACGCGTCAAACGAGGGCAGCGCTTCTTCCCATCCGTCGGGCAGATCGCCGCGCATGCGCCGCTCAAGTTCCGACGCGAGACGCGCGTTGGCGTCGCGATACGCATGCCACCGCTGCAACCACTGCACACGCGTTTGCGCCCGTTCGCCTACGGCATCACGCCAATGCTCACGCACCTTCGCGGGCACGTGAAACGCCTCACGGCTGGGCCACGCATACGCCGACTTGGTCAGCTCGATTTCGGCGGCGCCCAACGGCTCACCGTGCGCCTTGGCGGTGTCTGCACGATTGGGCGAGCCAAAGCCAATGATGGTACGCGTTACAACAAGCGTTGGTCGCTCGGTGTCGGCCTTGGCTTCGGCGATCACGCGATCAATGGCGTCCTGATCGTTCACGTCTTCGAGGTGCAACACCTGCCAGCCATACGCGGCAAAGCGTTCGCTCACGTCATCGCTGCACGTGAGATCAGTGCGTCCATCAATCGTGATGCGATTGTCGTCAAAGAAACCAATGAGCCGGCCGAGCTTGAAGTGACCGGCAAACGAGGACGCTTCATGCGAGATGCCTTCCATGAGGCAACCGTCGCCGGCAATGAAATACGTATAGTGATTGATGATCGTGTGGTGCTCGCGATTGAACCGCGCCGCCAGGTGCTTCTCGGCCAGCGCAAACCCAACCGCGTTGGCCAGTCCCTGGCCGAGCGGGCCAGTGGTGGTTTCCACACCATCGGTGTGTCCGAACTCCGGATGTCCGGGCGTCTTCGACTCCCACTGCCGAAACGCCTTGATGTCGTCCAGCGACACGCCGTAGCCGGAGAGATGCAACGACGCGTACAACAACATGGATGCATGGCCCACCGAGAGCACAAACCGGTCGCGATCGATCCAGTCAGGATTGGCCGGATCATGACGCAGATGGCGTGTGTACAGCGCGTACGCCAGCGGCGCCAACGCCATGGGTGTGCCGGGGTGACCGGACTCGGCTTGCTGGACAGCGTCCATGGCAAGCGTGCGCACGGTATCAATGGCCAGACGCGCGGTAGCGTTCGGCGTGTGAGCTGCGGAAACGGACACGGATTACTCCGGTAAAGTCGAGGGCGTTCAGAAGTTGACGGCAGCGCGACCCAGAATCGGATCACGCCCAGCCTCGAAACTTAGCCCAGGCACTTCGATCGGGGGACCGAGTGGCAGACTGATCGGAATACTGATCGGAAAACCGATTGTGGCACCGCACATCCTCCTGCGCGTCAGACCACTTGTCCGTTCAGGCGACCAGATAGAGTTCGCGCGTGAGACGGAAATGGTGATCCACATGACCGGCGATCATCCACGCCAGGGCCCGTGCCGATACCTCCCGTCCACTGGCCACCGTGCGGCGCGCCAGCGCGTCTTGATCAAGCGACGCCAACAGTGCCATAGTGGACGAGCGCACGGCCCCAAAGTCCGAAACTACTTCCGAGAGCGTGCGCTCGTTGGCGGCCGAAAGCGGTACCCACGCGTCGTGTTCATAGCCGGGTAACGGGGTGCGATCACCGCGCGCTGCGCGTAGCAGACGATAGCTGAACACGCGTTCGGTATCGATCGTATGCACCATCGACTCGAGCAGCGTCCACTTGCCGGCCGCGTAGGCGCGTTTCCCCATGTCCGGGCTCACGCCGGCGAGCAAGGCGGCGAGGTCGGCCGGCTGTCGCGCCAGCAACGCCATGAGGTCAGGCAGCCCATGGCGCGCGATGGCGTGTTCGGCGGCGTCGAGGTACGTGAGTGCGTACGTGGGATGTTCATCGGAAGCAGGACGTGGAATAAGCATGCGCGCAATCTACGCGGGCGACGGGCACCCTGCGTATCAGAAATCAGCCCACACCGGTTGCCACGCCACACCACACCACGCCACACCACGCCACACCACGCCACACCACACCGCGCCACCCGTCATCGCTGACACCGGTCACGCCGGGCCGAACCCACCCAATCGTGCAAGGATCGCAGCCAGGCACGCGTCCGCCGCTTCGGCGGTCGGTAGGCTGCCCTGGGCGAGCGTTGGTGTCCCACCGCCGCGCCCACCAGCGGCGCTCATCGTTTCGCGCAGGAGCGCTGCACAATCAATGTTTGCATCGCTGCTGGCCGCCAGCAGTACCGACGGTGGTACGACGCCGGCCACTACGTACACCGCACGGCCACCGCTCACAAACTGCTGCGCGAACGCCTGCCGCGATTTGACCGATTCGTCGGTGACACGATCTGCGTGCACGCGCAGACCAGCGCTGTTTGCAGGCGTAGTGTCAAAAAGCGACTGCGCTTTATAGCGATCAAGTTCTTTACGCAGGCTGCTGCCAAGTTTTTCGCTGGCGAGCAACGCCTCGCGCTGCGCTTGTACGAGTGTTGGCAGATCATCAACAGTAGCCGACAGCGCCGCCGCCACCTCAGTGAGCAGTGTCGCGTCCGCGCGCGCTCGCTGCACCGCGCGCGTACCGCAGCGAAACTGCACACGCACCGTATCGCGAACCCGTTCAGTACCCCGCAAGAACACGGGGCCGATTGCACCGGTTTGCGTTACGTGTGTACCGCCGCAGGCATTGCGGTCTATGCCTTGTATGGTCACGATACGGAGCGTGCCCCCACGGTCACTGGGCTTGCGCAAAGCCTGCGCAGACGCCGCGTCCTCAAACGAAATCGTGACAGGCAGATTGTCTGTTACCAGCTCGTTCACCATCCTCTCCGCCTCGGCCAGCGCATCGGCCAATACGGAGTTGGCGCGCAGATCAAGGGTGCACCACTCACGGCCAATGTGTATGCTCACGGTAGGCCAGCCAAAGCGGTCTTCCAGCACGGCCGACAGCAGGTGCTGTCCGCTATGCTGCTGCGTGTGATCACGTCGCCGAGCGGCGTCTACTACGCCACGCACGTGCTCGATATCCGGTGGCAGTGCGGTGGCCAGGTGATGCACCACCTCATCGCCATCTTCCGTCACGTCGAGTACGGGGATGTCGGCGAGTACGCCAATATCGTGCGGCTGGCCACCGGACGTCGGATAGAACGCCGTTTGGTCAAGCACCACGGCGGTGCGCGCCGCGTCACAGCGTATGACGCTGGCAGTAAAGTCGAGAACTTGGGCGCTGTCGAAATACAGGCGCTGGGTGGCAGTGTGACGCATGCGTGCTGGTCGCTTGACGTTGGAACGGACAGTGTGGAGTTTGCTGCAGGCGCGCAGGAAGCAAAGCTACGGAATCGTCGCGCATTTAACGGACCGCTCGCTCTTCCCCCGAACTCTGCCATGGCTCGTTCTCTGTACTCTGCACCGCGCGCGGTCGCCTTCGCTACTGCAGCACTGTTTTTGGCGGCGTGTTCCACGTTTCCATACTTCGCGCGCACCGGGCCGGTCTCGGCACCTGAACCGGAATCGGAGCCGGCGCCGACGCCGAAACCGCCGGCCTGGATTGCGCCCCAACCCGGTCCCGTTACGCCGAGCGATGAGCCCGGTGTTGATCGCCTCATGCGCTTGGCCGAAGTGTGGCACGCGGTGCGATGGTTTCATCCCGATGTGGTGGAGCAGGTGGGCGTGTGGGACACGGCATATCTCAAGCATGTAGACCGCACACGCAGTGCCCAGGACGATGCGTCGTTCGCTCAGGCCGTGCAGGCAATGCTTGCTGAAATCGGTGACGTCTCCACACGAGTGGTGGGCGACACGTCCGGCACACTGTTGCGCGGTTCAGTAGCGGCGGTGCGCATCAGCACGATGGATAGTCTCATGATAGTGCGACCGATTCGTGCGACTCAGAGCGCGGCGCTCAACGACCTGCGCGCCTCGCTGGGTGATACGATGCTTTCGCGCGTGCCGCGCTCGGTTGCGGTGCTCGATCTTAGATCAGGCAGTGGATTGGATGCGGGCGTTACGTGGCTACCACGCGGTTTGAGTGACTACGAGATCCCGTTACCCAATGGTACGCACAGCGCACCGGCCCGTCGCCGACTGCGCCGCAGCGCGCCCAACGCGCCGCTCTTTGCGTCGGGCAGCGTGGCGGTGGCCACCGGCGTGGATTGCTGCACCGAATGGACGCTCACCTCAGGGGCCCGTTATCGCGCGGCCCGCGTGGTCACACGCGCCGAGGCCGAAGCTCCGCTGGCTGACACCGTAACTGCCCGCAGCGTAATCAGCGCGCGTGATGGCTACACGCCACCGCGCCTGGTTGTAATTGTTGACGACCAGACCATCGTTCCCGCCGCACTGTTTTCGTTGCATGCACAGAGCGATGCAGTGTTTGTTTCGTCGGGTACGGGTGTGTTGCAATCAGATGCTGCCACCGTTGCGCTCCCCCTGTTTGGTGGCTTTCACGCGCGCATTCGTGTCGAGGAGCTGCTTCTGGCCAACGGCAACGCAATCCCCACGCGCGCAGATACAACGCTTGCCACGGAAAATGGCACCGCGTCGCTCCGCCCCGATACCACCGACGTGGTGGTACAACTCGCACTGGCTATCGCGCGCGGACAAACGCGGGTCAGTCGTAGCACCTCGGCGTCGCGGCTGGCCGTCCTTGAGCCCCGTGCCACGATCGCCGCGTCAGTAAACGCCTATCCCTCGCATCCGGAACGTTTGCTCGGGGCAACGCAGCTTTGGGGTGCAGTGCGCGCGTTCAATCCCTATCTGCCCATGGCCAATGAGTCGTGGGATGATGTGTTTGCGCGAACACTCACCGGCGTGGAAACGGCGGTGAGCGCGCGCGCGTACGCGTCAGCGCTGTATCGCTTCATCGCGGCGTTGGACGCATCGCAAATATCCGTGCGAGCACCGGAACATCCGGAATTCGGGCCGCAGGGTGGCTACGTGCCCATGCGTCTTCGATTGGTGGAACGCCGAGTGCTCATTACGCAGATCGACGATTCATCGGCCGCGCGTAGTCAGTTCGCGGTGGGCGATGAAATCATCGCGGTAGGCGGCGAGCCGATTGACAAACGTTTTGGACGGCTTCAGGAGTTTGTATCGGCGTCCAACGAGTGGTCACGCAACGAGCTGCTAGCGTTGTGGTTGGAGCAGGGGCCCGCGCGCCAGCGTGCGACATTCCGCATGCGGTCGGCGAGCGGCACGATTCGCGAAGCGGAGTTTGAATACCGAACAGTAACCGGCGCACCACGCGTGCTTCCGTATGCGCAACGACGCATCGATTCGCTCGCCGGTGGAGTGCTGCGCATTCAGCTCGGTTCGGCGATTCGCAATGTACGCGGCGAAGGAGCAACGGTCGTACCGCTGCCCGCGGAAATCGCGCAGGCACGTGGTATCATCATTGATGCGCGTGGCACTGCCGACAATACCTCGTTAGCGTGGCTTTCCGGTTCGCTGCTCGATGGTGATGCGGTTGTGTTTGCCCGCGAAGACGAGAGTGTGCTGACTGGTCCGCCCACAGCCGCGCTGCGCACGCCGGAGGTTGATGCGGCGCGTTACTACACGCGACGTGAGCTCAGCACTGCACGCCACAACGACGTGAAGTTTGCCGGTCCTGTGGCCGTGCTCGTTGATGCGACCACGTCGGGAGACGGCGAACTGCTCGCACTGCGCATCGTTGCCGGTGGACCACGGCGCGTGCTCATTGGCAGTACTACTGCCGGAGCCGTGGGTCGCACCGCCGCCGTGTTGTTACCGGGCGACTTCAGAGTGGGCGTTCCGATC
>JBBRDJ010000123.1:0-9270 GCA_038203945.1 Gemmatimonadales bacterium | reverse complement strand
CAGCGTGCCGGTGACTCGCTGTCACCGCACTTCTGCTACCCCACTCGGTCGCGTCGCACCGGCACCTTGCGACCCTTGATGTGCGCCGCGCTCAGCGCGTCCAAAATCTGATCAGCCTTACCCGAGGGCACTTCCACCGTGGAGTGACGATCACTGATCACAATCGCGCCGATGTCCGCCGCAGCCACGCCGGATTCATTGACGATCGCGCCCACCAGGTCGCCCGGACGGATCTTGGCCTTCCGTCCGCCGCCCACAAACAAGCGCGTCATGGAGCTCGACGCAGCCCGCGGTTTGGCCGACGCCGACTTGGCCTCCGACTTCTTACCCGCCGACGACACGGTGCCCACACGACCGGCCGCGCCACTGGGACGCTCGCTCCGGCTGCCCACAATGCCACGATCCCCGCGCTCACCACGATCCCCACGATCGCTGCGCTCACCACGATCTCCGCGCGAACTACGCCCGGAACTGCTGCCGCCCGATGAGCCGTACGACGCACGCTCAGGACGCACACTGGCCACCGGAATCTCCGGCTCTTCGGTGCCCTGCCGACCGGCGTCCAGCAACCGAACCGCCGCCGCGGCGATATCAAAAATGTCGAACTCTTCGGCCAGCGACGCGATCACCTCGTGACCCGCTTCGGTGCCGCCGTTCTCCGCCGCTTCGATAATCGCATCGCGCAACGTGGCTCGTGTAAGCTCAAGACGGCGCGCGCGCAAATCACTCACCGTGGGCACCGCTTCCACCGCAATCGGCTGACCGGTGAGACGCTCGATGTTGCGCAGCAAGCGATGCTCACGCGGTTCGGCCAACGTGATGGCCACACCCGTGCGTCCGGCGCGACCGGTACGACCAATGCGGTGCACGTAGGCTTCGGCGTCGGATGGCACATCATAGTTCACCACGTGCGAGACGTGGTCCACATCGAGACCGCGTGCCGCCACGTCAGTGGCAATGAGCAGGTCCGTCTTCTTGGCGCGAAAACGCTTCATCACGCGGTCGCGCTGATCCTGTGACAACCCACCGTGCAACGCTTCGGCGCGCAAACCACGCGCGGTGAGCGTTTCATTGAGTTCGTCTACTTCGGTACGTGTCCGACAAAAAACAATCGCCGCCGTCGGGCTTTCCACGTCGAGCACTCGTCCAAGCGCGGCCATTTTATGATTGCGCGCCACAACGTACGCCACCTGACGCACACGCGCCGTTTCACCGGCCGCCACCACCTCGCGATCGATGCGCACGCGCACGGGATCCCGGAGATGACCGTTGGCAATGGAGTTGATGCGCGGCGGCAGCGTGGCCGAAAACAGCGCGGTCTGTCGGTCTTTGGGCGTGCTTTCGAGAATCGCTTCAAGATCCTCGGCAAAACCCATGTCGAGCATTTCGTCGGCTTCGTCGAGCACGACCACTTTCACATGTGCCAGCGACAGTGATTTGCGACGCAAGTGATCGAGGGCGCGTCCGGGCGTGGCAATGACTACGTCCACGCCGCGCTTGAGGGCCTTGAGCTGCGGCTCCATCGGCGCGCCGCCGTAAATGGGCAGCGCCTGCACGCCTAGCGCCTTCCCATAGCGGTGCACGGCCTCGGCCACCTGCATGGCCAACTCGCGCGTGGGCACCAACACCAAACCGGCGATGCGTTCCGCCGCCCGTGCGTCGGGATTGAGAAAGTGCAACATGGGCAGCGCAAAGGCGGCCGTCTTTCCGGTGCCGGTGGCCGCCATGGCCAGTACGTCACGTCCTGCTAAAAGCGGCGGAATGGCCGCGCGCTGAATGGGTGTTGGCTCTTCGTATCCGAGCTTGAGCAGCGAATCGAGCAAGCGAGGGTCAAGACCAAGCGACGCGAAGCCGGATTGGTCGATGATGTGTACAGATTTGGAGTCGGCCGAAGCCGAGGTCTCGTCAAGGTGCGGGGCGGAATTGGACATCTTCGAAAGATAATCAATCCGGCCCTTGCTGCGTACTGCCTACGGTCGAAGCCCGTATCGCGACCACAACAGCACGGCCGAACAGTCGCGGTCCACAAACTCGGCAAAGGGCGGCGGAACCTGCGTGGAGCCCCGATACAGCTCAATGGCCGCGACCGCTTCCGTCGTCACATCGTTAACCACCGTGCCTTCCACCAGCAGACCATCGAGGAACACAAACGCCGGGCAGTTTTGCACGCCCAGTCCAAATCCGCGGCCAAAAACCTCAAACTTGGTGGAATCATCGGCCGCCAAGGCTCGCTGCACCGCCAAAAACGGCACCTGCGAGAGCGCCTCACGCAGTGAACCGGCCTCCATCACCGTGGTGGAATCGAGGTACACCGCCACTCCCGCCTTGCGACGTTCTTCATACGCCCGTCGGGCCGCCCGGATGGACGTACGCTCCGTGATGGCGATGCCTTCCAGGCCGGGAATGTTGAAGGCCCGCGACATGCCAATCGTGAGTTCCGGCGTCTTGTCGTACAGCACGTTCACCGGCGAGGAGACGGGAATGTGGCCGTTGGCCCGCACGCTGAGCATGCGCGAGCCGGGACGCACTTCAGGGACGGCAAATTTTCCGCTGCTGTCGGTGACTACCACGCTGTCCTTGCCGGCCACGCTCAGGAGCGCGTTGGGAATGGGCGTCCCGTCTTCGCTCACCACCTGGCCGGAAAGCGTCGGCCAGCGGTTCATGGGGCCGTCTACCGGTGCGAGCACCAGATCGATGCGCCGCACGGGCCGTTCAACCAGCTGCACCAGTATCGGCGCTGACTCAGCCGTCTCGGTGGTGCCCAGGATCGCCAGTTCTCCGGCGCTCGGCGTCCCGCACACGGCAAAGTTGCCCAGTGAATCGGTGCGCGCTTCACGCTCCTGAATCTGGGCCATTCCGGTGGTGGGCAAAATCACCTGATACTGCACACGAACCCGCGCGTCGGCGATACGGGTACGACCGTCGGGCAATGAGACGGTGCCTACCACGACGCCCTGAAACGCTTCACTCTCGTATTCGGCGGCACACACACCGGTCCAGACCGTGAGCATGCTGGGCGTGGTGAGCTGCGCGTCCAACCAGCGGGTGGCGTCGGCTGGCCGCTGCGCCACCAGGCCACTGATGCCGGTGTCATCGAGCGACTGATGAAATGCCGACAGCTGCGCAATGCGCTCGTCGCTCACAATGACGAACCGGCCGAGCGAGTCGGTGGTGGTCGTCGCTCCGCCGGGTTCGGCGGTGACAAACGCGTCCACCAGTGGCACGTTGGCGAGGCTGTCAAACACCACGCCGCGCACCGTGTCCAATGCGAATGGCGTCCAGCCCGCACGACTCGTGGTCGTGAGGCCCGGGTCCAGCGCCGCAGGTGAGTGGCGATGATCAACGGTGCGAGCCGACGCCGCATGCAGGGTCGCGAGGAGCAACAGCGAGGCCGTGAGGCTGCAAAGCGCGACGAGTTTCACGGAAGACGCGCGTGGGCGGCGGAAAGAGTTCGATGACATGTCGGAAAGATGACAGTTCAAGCGCCGAGCAGCCACCCGTCGCGCCAGACGCAGTTGTTACGTTGTGGCATGACTTCGCCCAATCCGCACTTCGAGTTCACCATTTCGCACACCGCCGGAGCAGCGCGACGGGGCGAGTTTGTGACACCGCACGGCACCGTGCAGACACCGGCCTTCATGCCGGTGGGCACACACGGTGCGGTGCGCGGACTGTCGGTGCACGATGTTCGGCGCGCTGGTGGACAGATGATGTTGTCCAATGCGTATCACCTGTACTTGCGACCCGGTGATGATATGGTGCGCGCCTTGGGTGGTCTGCATGCGTTCACGCGCTGGTCGGGCCCGATGCTCACCGATTCCGGTGGATTTCAGGTGTTTTCACTGGCGAAGTATCGCAAGGTCACCGAGCATGGTGTGGAGTTTCGCAGCCATCTGGATGGTTCGATGCACGAATACACCCCGGAGCGCGTGATGCAGATTGAGCGCAATCTGGGCGCTGATGTGATCATGCAGCTCGATGAACTCATTGCCGGCGGTGGTGATGTCGAGAGCTCGCGATCGGCCATGGAGCGCAGCCTGCGCTGGCTGGAGCGTTGTGCCACAGAGTTTGCGCGACTGGAACGGGACGGACGCAGTGACGGACTGACTCTGCCAACGGTAGCGGGCCGAGTCGAACCGCATCCCGACGACGAACGACGGGCGCCGGCGCAGGCACTGTTTCCCATTGTGCAGGGCGGTGTGCACGATGACCTGCGACGTGCCTCGGTACGTGGGTTACTCGAACTCGGCGACTGGGTTGGCGTAGCCGTAGGCGGCTTGTCAGTGGGCGAATCCAAGCCTGATATGTATCGCACCATCGATGTGTGCGAACCGTTGCTGCCGCGCCACAAACCGCGCTATCTCATGGGCGTGGGATTCCCCGATGATCTGGTGGAAGCGGTGCGACGTGGTATTGATCTGTTCGATTGCGTCGCGCCCAATCGCATGGGACGCGATGGCACCGCGTTTACGCACGACGGCAAGATGCAGATGCTGCAAGCGGCCTATCGCACCGACCGGCGTCCGCTAGTAGCCGACTGTTTGTGCGAGGCGTGCACCGAGTACGACCGTGCGTACTTGCGACACCTGTTCAATGCCAATGAACCGTTGGGACAGCGATTGCTGGCGCTGCACAATACCGCGTTTGTGATCGGCCTCATGAACTCGGCGCGCGATGCCATGGAGCACGGCACGTTTGACTCGTGGAGCACGGAGTGGCTGGCTCGGTATCGGCGGAAGTCGCCGGAGTAGTGCGACGGTGCGCGTGAGGGCGGCGAGTTGCGACGTGTGGCGACGTGTTGCGGCGAGGTGCGACGTGTTGCCACGTGTTGCCACGTGTTGCGACGTGTTGCGACGTGCCTACTGCGGTTTGATCGTGATGTAATCCAGAAAGACACGACTCGATCCGCGCGATTCATCCGAGTCGGATTGCAGCGTGATACCCACCACCTCGTGTGCGTTTACCGGGACCATGGGAAACGCTTGCTTCACATCGGTGGCCAGATTGCGGGCAATCGTCTGCCACGCGCCGTCTAGGCGCGCACCACCAATGTTCACCAACCACGCCTCGGGCAGCGTGGTCACGACAAGATTGCGTTGTGACGACACTGACTCAATGAGCGTTCCATCGCTGGGCTCACGCCCATCGGCGTTGGGTGCACTCCAGGTGTAGCCAAACAATCGCGTGGTGTTGGCTGCACCGTCGCGGGTGTCGCGCAGCACAAACCACAGTTTGAATGCGGCATCGTTGGCACCACGACGCGCACGACCTGGATCGACGGCGCGCACATTGTTGGCCACCTGCAGTCGCACGGTGAGTGACGGGAAATCGGTGAGTGTGAAGCGGTGAGCGACCGTGGTCATTTTAATGGCACTACCGCGCGTGGCCAGCTGACAGGCACGACCGGATGCGGATCCTGCCTGTGCGACCAACGCGAATCCATCATGCGCGTGGTTCTCGCGGCCGCCGTTGCCCGCGTCATACAAGAACTCATACTCTCGACGAAAGCCCAGCATGTTGGCCTGATCGCAGCGGAACGACACGCCGTCTGGAAAGCGTATGCGGTCCATAGGTTTGACCGCCACATCACCAAACGACGATGCCGCACCCATGCGAAACGTGGCGGACGGCGTCCAGCCTGTTGACCCACCGGGGAGCGGCGCGGCGCGGCGTAGTGATTGGCCGAACGAAGGAACGCGTGACATCGACGTGTTTGATGCGGTGTTTGCATCACGCCGAGCTTCGCGCACGCGCTTCCATGCACCGGCGCGCGACGGATCGAGTGCGCCCAGCTCACCGAGTGTGAGCACGAGCGCTTCCATAAAGGCTTCCTGCGGAAACGACGATGCGGTGATGCCGGCAATGTGATCGGCGTTGATCTGACCCAGGTCTACAGACGGCACACCGTTTGGAAAGCGCGATGACCGTAGTGCCACCACACCGTCGTTGGCTTCGGTGAACTGCCCCACGCGTTTGGTGAGTTTCATGAACGGATGCGCGTCTTGCATTGATGCCGTAAACGACACCGAGAAATAGTTCGTGCGCGTCGCGACAGCCGCTTCGTGCTCCGCCCAAAAGGCCGCGCGCGTGGCGGGCCAGAGTGAAGCGCTGGCCGATGCACTGTCGCACGCCAAGGGCATGGGCGACGGCACAGCCCATTCCAGAATCGCTGCGGGTAGCGAGGCACGTTCGGCCACCGGCGATCCCAGATGGGGCGTGGCCAGCGTGACCAGCGCGGCCACGTGATCTGCCGCCAGCGCAGAATCGGCGAGCAACATGTGCGTGGCATCCACGCCGCCTTTGGAGTAGCCAACAAGCAAATATCGCGATGGTGCATACCCGCGCTCCCGTCGGCGTGCAATATCGCGACGCAACGCAGCGCTGATGGCGGGCGCATTGTACTGCGCACTGCACCGACCATCCACGGGCACGGTGACCGTGCGCACCCCCAGCCGATCGCGCACGGCCTTGAGTCCACGCTGCCACAGCTC
This sequence comes from Gemmatimonadales bacterium, assembly GCA_038203945.1. GTDB lineage: Bacteria > Gemmatimonadota > Gemmatimonadetes > Gemmatimonadales > Gemmatimonadaceae > JAABRT01. Next base: position 2,779 of record JBBRDJ010000123.1, on the reverse strand, counting down.
ACCGTCAAACAGCTCACCGTAAATGCCGGGAATAAGTACCACGGCAATGTCGGACAGCGCCGGTGCATAGAACAGCGGCGGCACCGCTGGCTCGATATCGCGCCACAGCTTTCGTTCGGCAAAGATTTCGCGCAAGAGCGTAGCGGCCAGTTTGGGTTGCTTGTAGAGTCGCTCAGGATTTTCGCGAACGCGCTGACGTTCCGCGGAATGCCAGCGCACGGCAAACGCCGCATTTCTGGTATCGGGCGTGCTGTCCATCTCGGGCGTGTGTAGCGCCGCGTTGAGAAAATATGGTGTGGTCCACGCGGTCATCATGGCGCGACGCAACAGCGCTCCGCCGCCGCTGCTGATGTCCTGTGTTGCCCACAGCTCGCGCAACGACGCCAGTGGTGCCAGGCCGGGAGTTGCACGCAAACGTTGTTCTGCGACATCGAGCCGTTGTGTCAGCGCGTCGCTGTCAAACAAATCGTTGAGCGAATCGGTGAGTGTGATGAGCGAGTCAACGCCAAACGTGAGTCCGCCCAGTACATCAACATTGCTGAGCAACTCGCGTGTTTCGCGCAGCCGAGACTGCGAGGCCTGATTGTCGCTCGATGCAGCGCGGAACAGATCACGCAGCGTGTGCAATGGATAGTACGACATGGACTGCACCACAATGTGCGCACGTCGCAGGAACTCCGCATCGAGTGAATGATCGGCACGTCCGGTTACGATGGCTTGCGCAGTGTGCTGCTGCTCGCGCGCACGTGTGACCGGGCTGGCCGGGTGCATGTGTGCGGCCTGCGGATACAGCGTGTGCGGATCGTTGCCGATGAGCCCCATCACTTCATTGGCGCGTACGGTTGCGGGCAGCGTGGCCGTGTTAGTGGCCACCACACCGAGCGACGCGCGTGACGACAGCGAACCGTGTGTGCGCACCATGCGTACCACGCGCGCAAACTCGCCGGCGTGCGCAAACCCATCGTGCAGGTTGATGATCAGGTCAGGCGCGTTCTCTACCTGTTTCCGGGCGCTCTCCACTAGCCGATGCGGTGCGTCGGCGTACGCGCTCCACTCGGTGGCAGCGCGCATCACGCTGTCCGGAATCCAACTTGGTGTGTTCGGCGTTGAGCTCAAGACCTGCGAAATGTTGAGCGGATTTCCTCGCAGCGGCGTGTAGGCGTAGTGCGTGCCTGCATTCTGCCAGCGCAGTTGCGCTTCGGTGTTGTCGGGGCCCAGAATCACGATATGGCGATCGGTAGTGCCAACCTCAAGCCAGGTGGCCAGTGACACGCCGTTCTCACGCAATGCTTCGGTGGCTACACGTCGTCTGTGCGAGAGATCGGGGAAATACAGGTTGATCATGGACGCCAGCGCGATGGTGACCACTGCGACTTCATTGGGTGCCGTAACCGTTCCGGTATCGCGTCGCACAAGCCCCGCGCGCGCAATGGCCGCGTCGAGTGAGACCCAAGTGAGATACGACTCGCTGGCCCCTTCGACAAACGCACCAGCGTTGCCATGATCCGACACCAACCACAGCTCCGGTTCCACGCCACGCGCCTTGAGCGTGACCAGCACGCGGGTGAGCATGCTGTCGATCTGTGTCAGAAACGGATGCAACGCATTCAGGTGCGTGTGCGCCGTGGCGTCGGTACCACTGAAGTACACGTTGTACCGCGATCCCGTGAAACCGTCCAGAATATCGCGTTCCGTTTGCGCCACTTCGTCGTTGAACAAGCGACGACCGGGAAAATACATGAGTGGCTCAATGAGCGGATTAAAATACGTGTCAAACGCGCGCATGTAGTTGAACGGACTGGCCTGTCGCTCGATCACCTGCCGAGGATCGTCGGCCACGCGCATTTGCTCCAAATCAAACCATCGTGCTTCGATGGTGCGCACGTTGCTGCGCGATCCGAATACGGCACGCGTTTGCATGATTTCCGCCCACGCCGGATGGCTCATGGACGGATACGGCGCGATCATGGGCGCCGCGTGGTTGAACTGGCGGAACAGCCCTTGTGACTGCGCGTAGGTAAACGCGTCCCAGCTCAATCCATCCACTGCCAGAAACAGTTGCGGTGTTGGCGTGGTGGCAGTGTCGCTTGCGGGCGTACGGTCAAGCACGATGCGCGAGAGCAATAGCACGACTCCCACAAGCGCCAGCACCCACGACCACCACGGGATTGTCGATCGAGAGGTACCTTGGGGGCGCTGATCGCGAAGTGTGGCGGACGGGAGTTCAGACATGTGGCCAGTATGACGCGCCATGGCGGGTTACGGCAAGGCGGGCGTAAGTTTTGCACTTCTGTTTTCCGCTCAGCGACGCCATGGCCAACACCACCTCCGCACGCAATCACTCGGCAGCACGTGGTTTGTCTTCCCACGCAGCACTCGCGTCGGTGCTGGAGTCGTTGCGTGCGGTAGCGCGTCGGCACAGCCGAGTGCCGCACGAGGCGGATGATCTGTTGCAGGATGCGCTGCTCGAAGCGGTGCGTGTTGGTCGTGCCGATCTGACACAAGCCGTGAACTACCGCTGGCTGGTGGGTACGTTGCGGAATCTCGGGGTAATGACAGCGCGTTCGGTGGTGCGTCGCAGACTGCGAGAATCTGAGTGGACGGACGATCAGGCGCTGCTGGCACGCGTAAGCCCCACTGCGGCGTCGCATGCTTCGATCAGTGATTCGCGCCCCGCGAAAGTACCCGTTCCATGGCGAAATCACCCGGCTTTGCGTGACTTGCCTCCAGCGCTGCGGTCGGTCGCGCTGCTGGCGCTCAGTGGCCACGATCGCCGTGA
>JBBRDJ010000122.1:0-9318 GCA_038203945.1 Gemmatimonadales bacterium | reverse complement strand
ATTCTTTCGCAGTTCTTCCTGACTGGTCGCATTGCTGCGCGACTGGGTGTGACCGCGCTGCTTGTCGTCGTACCGCTGATCGTGATGGTGGGCTTTCTCGCGATTTCAGTCACCGGCACATTCGCGGTACTGGCCGTGGTGTTGGTGGTTCGTCGCTGGGGTGAGTACGCCTTTATTCGCCCGGGCCGGGAGATGCTGTTCAGCAAGCTCGACACCGAATCCAAGTACAAGGCCAAAAATCTCATTGACGTCCCGGTATACCGCGGTGCAGACGCGCTGGTGGCACAGTTGCAGAACGTTGTCCGCGCGAGTGGGGTGACCGGGGCCACGGTGGCGCTGCTGGGTGCCGGTGCGGCGCTCACGTGGGCGGGCGTTGGTGTGTGGCTGGGGCAGCGGCACGAGAAGAAGGCGGATGTATAGCACGGGCTGACTAACCACGGCCAGGAAGTTCGCCGACTCCCGAAGCGCTTGACAGCAGGTGTACTAGTACACATAGTACACCATGCTTCCGTTCCGGATTTCGATCAGCACCGGCGACTCGCCCTTCCGCCAGATCGTGTACGCCGCCACTCGCGCGGTCGTATCCGGCGAGATGTCGGCCGGCCTGCCCTTTCCCTCGGTTCGGGAGCTGAGCCAGGAGCTCAAGATCAACCCCAACACGGCGCACAAGGTGGTGGCCGAGTTGGTGCGCATTGGTTTGATCGAGGTCCGGCCCGGTGTCGGCACGGTGATATCGACCGAATGGCGGGCCAGCGACGAAGAGCGCGAACAACTCCTGTCTGACGAGATCGAGCGACTGCTGGTGGATGCGCGCCGACTCGGCCTCAGCCTGCACAACGTTACCGACGCGGTCAACATGCAATGGGAGGCGCTGTTCCCCCCCCCAGCATCTGTTGTCCCCTCCCAATGCCCACCGGAGCACATCTGATGTCGATCATCAAGGTTTCCCATCTCACACATCGGTACGGTCAGCACGTCGCATTACGCGATGTGTCGCTGAGCATTCCGGCGGGATCGGTGTACGCGCTGCTTGGTCCCAACGGATCGGGGAAGACAACATTGCTGCAGATCCTGATGGGATTGCTGCCACCGACTTCGGGCACGGCGCGTGTGCTGGACACTCTGGTGGATTCGCTCACATCGGCGCATCGGGCGCGCATGGGATATGTCGCCGAGGGTGTGCAGCTCCCGCCATCAATGACGCTGGCACAACTCGAGCGCTACGTGGCACCGCTTTATCCCACGTGGGACGTCGCGCTGGCGAACTCGTTGCGTGATCGATTTCAGCTCGATCCATCACGACGCATTCGCACACTCTCGCGCGGCGAACACATGAAGGCCGCGATGCTGTGCGCACTGGCGCCGCGTCCGGAGTTGTTGATCATGGACGAGCCGTTCACTGGCATGGACGCCGTGGTGAAAGACGATCTCGTGCGCGGGGTGCTGGAGATGTCCGGTCGTGAAGGATGGACCGTGGTGATTGCATCGCATGACCTCGCGGAGTTGGAGTTGCTGGCCGACTGGGTGGGGTTTCTGCACAACGGCACGTTGCAGTTGCATGAGCCGATGGAGAACGTGCGGGCGCGCTATCGCTGGTTGGAAGTGATTGTTTCGTCGCGTGAAGTAATGCTGCCGCGTGTGCGACCCGCCGAGTGGGTGTGGTCGGAGAGTGCCGGCCCGCGGGTGCGTGTGCTGCTTGCCGAGCCAAACGAGCAGCTGCTGCAGCAGCGTGCGCGTGAGTGGTTTCCTGATGCGCAGCGGGTGGAGCTACACGATGCTTCGTTGCGGGATGTGTTTGTGGCGCTTACCCGGCAGGGTCATGCAGAGCGAGCCTCGGCGAGTGCGTCAGATCAGATGACGCAATCAACACGCGCCGGAGCAGTACGATGAGTCAGAGCATGCCGTGGTTGCGGCAGGTGTGGCATGTATTCGCCAAGGATGTACAGCGCCAGCGGTGGATGTTGTTGCTGTTTACCGTGCATGCGTTTGTGGGCACGCTGGCTGCGACCATGACTCTCTACTCCCCGATTGACTCTATCAGCTTACTGCTGCTCATCTTTTCGCTTCCGATAACGGCGGCAATGCTGGCAGCAATGGTGATACTCGACGATGCCCCTACGTCGGCTTGTGCATGGTGGCCAACGTTGGCGCTCAGTCGCCAGGCCGTGTTTACGGCCAAGCTGCTGTTTGTGCTCGGCATTATGCCCTTGGTGCTCATCACGGCCATGGTATTTCTGCACCGCTCGCTCGACGTGCCGACGGCCCAATCGATTGTGCTGTCGCTGGTGGGCGTGCGATGGATCGTGCTGACATTAACCGTAGTTATTGCAGTTGCCGCACTTCAGAAAGATCTACGTGCGTTTGTGCTCGTAGCGGTACTGCTGCTGGGTGCGCTGTTTTTTTCTCTGGAGGTCTTGCTGCAGGTGAGTGGCCGACTGCTGCAATCGAACGTGCGTATCACGCCCGCTGCATATCTGCTCGCCATGGTATTGATCGTCGCGGTGATGCTGCTGGCGACATCGCGTGTGTACCAGAAACGACGGCAAACGCGGTATTGGTCGGCTGCCGTGCTACTGCTCGCTCCAGCTTTGCTGCTGCTGCAGGTCAGCGTAGCAACTGCCACCACGCGCCCCACAGACGATCAATCGTATCCGGGGGTGGAACAAGCGAAGCTGGAAATCAACGTGCGCAAAGTGATTGGCGGCGTTGAGCGTTTAAGCGGCTTTTCCACGCGTGTTCAACTCAAAGCACTTGCAACGCAAGTGCAAGCCGCCATGTACCTGCCAAGCATTCAGCTCACCGGCGGCGGAAACTGTCGCGCGGTCATCACGCGGGGCGAACCATTCAGCGTGTTGCATTCTCCTGCACTTCCTATTCCGGGAAATGCGGTAAGCTGGCGCGGTGCCGCACCCAACGTCACCTACAGCCGCGATACTTTGTATACGCGCACATTCGGACCGTACCCCCAGGTGCCGGCCGACTGTGCGCTCGCCCCGCGCGCCGAGCTGCACCTGCGCGAGCCACGTTTGTTGGGAAGCGTGCCGCTCACGCTGGGTGCATCACTGACCAGAGATGGTTATCGAACCGTACTGCTCGGGGTGAATGGCGAAGAAGACGCAAGCCTGTCCAAACAACAAGCGCGCGGTTTGGTCACAGCGGGCGAGCTATCAAGCTTTCCCGCACATCGGGAGACTTCTGCAGAACGCCGACCGCTGTCCTATGTTCTGCTGCATCCGGTGTTACGCGAAGCCGTTCAGCTGCAGCCGACAAACCGCGGATCGTTTGCACGTCGCGGACCTCTATCGCAGGCGGTCGTGGATCTCCGACCACTACCAGATGTCTCCGGGCCGCAGACGCGCCTCGCAGATTCGCCTAACGAGTGGTGGCAGCAGTTGCGTTTTTCGAGCGAAGCGGCGTTCGACGACTGGTTGCGGGGCACCGAGCTTCTCGTGTTTGAGTGGAAACTGGTGGCGGTGATCGAAGCAGATGTTCTGTCAGGCGCCGAGCAAACTCGCGCTGAAGACGAAGCGATCACACCACTGGAGAGGCAACGATGATGCCATGGTCACGTCAGGTGGTGCATGTGCTGCGACAGGATATCTGCGGTATGTGGCCATTTATTTTGCTTTACGTGGGTGTGCTCAGCTACGGTGCGCTACAGGCGCGTGGCATGTTGGGCGCCAGGGAGCCCAACGCCGGTCCGCTGCTGTTCTACGGCGGCGCAATGCTGTTGGCGGCGCTGCTCGTGCACCGACAGTCTCCAGCAGCTCCAGTGGCACACTGGAACACGTTACCCTACGATCGCTCCGCTGTATGGGCGGCCAAGTGGAGCTTGCTTGTGGTGCTACTTGTGTGCGCTGTTGTTGCGGTCACGCTGGCCGTGCATGATTTGCCGCTTCCGGTTGAGGCAAAGTGGCAATTCGTGACACGGAAGGCCGGATCGCTGTTTGCCGCGATTGTCGCGGCCGCTCTTGTGGCCTCGTTGGCGAGTGAACTGCGCACCGTTTCGCTTCTCCTGCTTGCGCTTCCGCTGGCAAGTACGCTTGTGGCCTTGCTCACTCTGCTGCTTGCGTCCACTGGAGTGCTCGACATCACCGGCATTGTTTACGTACTAACCAGCACGTACGGACTATTTGCAGGCTGCGTGCTGGCCATGGTGGCGAGTTTGTGGTTGTATCAGTCGCGCACTGTGTCTCGCGAAGTTCGCGTGAGTGTTTCGCTGGGTGCGGTGCTACTTTTTTTTGGCGCCATCGCAGAACCGGGGTCAGGATACGCCGACATACGCTACAACTCAAACGTTGTGAAGGTGAGCTCGCGGTCAGAACGGCTGGCTGATGTGCAGGTTCTCGCGCAGGTCGATACCGCCGTACAGGAGTTCACGCGAACTGTTTCGTCACCGCCCGTGGCTCGCCAAGTGCGACTTTACATGACAGGCGGGCCCACCTCCCTTCGCGCACAATGGGTTTCCGGGTCGGTGCGCGTTTCCACACCGGGAGTGAGCATCGTCTCGGCGAGCCGCCCCAATGACCGCTTTTCGGAACGGTGGACAACGCTATACGAACCGGCGCTCCCAATCACACCATCACCACGCTGGCTCGGCGCCACGAATGCCAGCACATCACTTTTCGGATCGCCGTTGGATGGCGAGTGGCTCGTGCAGGCGGACCTGCCGAGTGCCAATGGTGTGGAGTTTCCGCTGTACAACAGGGTGCAGTTCAGCGAACCCGTAGTCGTTGCGCGAGTGCCGCTGTCGACCGGAGCACGCGAGAACACGGACAAATACCAGTTCCGCTTGCTCGATCGAGGCGGCGGCGAACTTATCTGTGCACAACCCCAGCTTGCCCCACATTGTGGGCAATCGTATCCCGACGGTTCGATACTGCGAGTTGAGTTACGCAGCAGCGATCATCCAGAACGGCTCGAGATGTCGTTCGCACTGGTGAACGCGTCCCGTCGTGAAGCCGTGCGCATGACTGAACACTTCAGCGAGCGTCGGAGCCTTTCATTGAGCCAAATGTTCGTACCCGATCACCTGCTCGCGTCCAGGTGGCTGCTTGCGCCGGTCCGCAATACTATGCAGGGAAGCGAAGCGGTTTTGTTCTCAATCGATGATGAATGGCTGCGTGGCGCGGAACTGGTGGTTGTGGAGTGGGTGCCAGCGGGTGACGTCTCGGTGACCATTGCGAACCAGGCACGAGCGGGATCCCCATAATGCCCGCTCGTGCTGAACTCACGCTGCGGCTGCCGTATTTACCTTGGTTACGGAACGTCAACTCGAAGTGAAACCGCTGTTGTCGCCCATCGCAGCCGCAGCACGGTCTGCTTCCCTTCGACCAGAGGAAAATCGAACGTAAGTACTTCGGTGTTCGCGCTCTCCTCTGTCGGTACCTGAATGCGCAACGCATCAGCAGACTCGCCTGGATAGGGCGTGTGGTACACCTCGCCGGCTTTACTCAGAATCAGCGTCCACTGCGAAGGGCCCGGAATGCCCCAGATGCTGTACGTACCGGCCGGCAACGGATTGTCGTTGATACGCACATTGCGACTGAACGTGATCGCGCTTGCCTGATCGGCTCCCGGATTCCACACGTCGCCGAAGGGAACAATGCCACCAAAGATCTCGCGGCCGCGCGCGACCGGACGACTGTACGTCACGGCAATGTCCGTGTTGGCTACGCGCTGTGAGACTGATGCTGCCTGACTCTTTCGTACTTCGTCGAGCGGCAGGATGGTCGTGTCTGTAGTGGTGGTGGTCGCCGCATCCGTTCCCGGCACAGCCATGCGGAGCACGTCCCGACCCGGATCGTCGGCACAGGCGGCGAGTGCGAAGGACAGCAACAGCCCGGTAGTCAGCGCGCGTTTACGTACCTGAAAAGTTCGACTATTCATCGTTTCGACCACACATTCAGACTCCAGTCGTAGTCCGTCCAGGTCACACGTGCGCGACCTTGCGTCAAGACATCGCGTTCAGGACCAGCGGGCCAGTAACGGCCCAATGATCGCAACAACCCTGCCTGGTCGGGTGCGAAATCCTTGCCATACCAGTCGAAAATGTGGCTGAGGTACACACGTTGACCAGCCACATCAACACGATTTTTTTGTGGTGAACGCAGCAGAAACTCCCGTGCCTGATCATCCAGCTGCGCGTCGAGACGCGCGGCTGTATACGCTTCATTGCGAAGCGGTGGGCAACCGATGGCCGCACACACCAACGCAAAGTGTACGCGTGGTTCGTTGAACACGGGTCGAATGCGTTCGTGCTCGATTTCGTCGAGCGTGTACGTCGTGTTGCCAATGGTCGCCATTTTTTCGCGCCACGGGCCGCCAGTCTTCAGGAAGCCGAATGCCTTATTGATGTTCTTGATCGACTGCCGCTCCCCGTGCGCGTTGATTTGCGCGATGGTGTAGGCGTTGTACGCATTGATCCAGAATGCCAACTGCTCCTGACGCGGTAGACGCGCGGGATCAGTCGTCGCCAGCGTACGCAAATACGTTTTGAAGCCCGGTGCGTTTGCAAAGGCGTCGTAGTTCACCATTCCGTCGCGAACGTGTTGTTGCAGCAGCGTGGTGAATGCGCTGTGGTCGACGGATTGTGCGGAGAGGAGGCGGGCTCCAAGCACGCACGCGATGAGTAGGCGGAGAGTGATCTTCATGATGTGATGGACGGCTGGACTCTTCAGAAGTGCCCCTGGCAACGCGTAGTCTGATTGCTCACGGATGGTTCCCGGCGGTTCGCGGCGGTTCGCGGCGGTTCGCGGCGGTTCGTGGTGGTTCGCCGTGGTTCTCGACAGTTCCTGGCGGCTCACGGCGGTTTCTGGCGGCTTGCGGCGGTTCCTGACGGCTCGCGATGGTTCCTGGCGGCTCGCGATGGATCCTGGCGGCTTGGTGCGCGGACTTTTCCAGATCGCGCACTGGACGGGTTCTGGTAGTTTCGGTATTTATTCGGTATTCGTACCGAATCGCCATGCCACAACTGCCCCCCGCCCCCTCCCCCGCCCCCGCCCCCGCCCCCGCCCCTTGGCGCATCGCCTGCGTCCGCATCCCGCGCTTCCCGCTCGGCGCGATGTGGCGCAGTGCACCCGCGCCACCGGTGCAACTCACCCTCGCGCTGGCCATGGAGGCCGCGCCCAAGCCCGATCTCAAGGCGCCCAAGGGTGAGCATTGGGACAGCGTCCCGCGCGCCCTGAGCGACGGCCAGCGGCTCAAGGCCGTCTCCGCGGCGGCCGCACGGGCGGGCGTGACGGCGGCCATGCGGTTGCCCGAGGCACAGGCGCGTTGTGCGGCGCTCGATGTGCGTCCGTGGGACCACGACGTAATCACACGCGCCATCACGCAAACCACAGCGTCGTTTCTGGTGGCCAGCCCGCAGGTCACGCCGGCGGCCGGTGCGGCGGGCACGTGGTGGATTGGCGCGAATGGCTTCGCCGAGCGTCCCGGTGGTGAAGCCGCGCTGCTCGACACGTTGCTGAGCATTGCACAGCGCTGGCATCCCGAAGCGCGCGTGGCGCTGGCCGATTCGTGTGTATCAGCCCGTGCGGCCACGTGGAATCCGCCCAAGGGTCCGCCCATCACGATTGTGCCGCGTGGTGGATGCGCTGCGTATCTCGCGCCGGCGCCGCTCGGTCTCATTCCCATGGACCGTGACCTGCGCACCGCGCTCAGCGCGCTGGGTATTCGCACGCTTGGTGCGTTTGCTGCGCTTGAATCAGGAGACGTGGAAGCGCGATGGGGTGCCAACGGACTGGCCAGTTGGCGACTGGCGCGCGGTGTGGATCCGCGTCGTCCCGGATTGGTGCGTGTAGACGCACCACGCGCGGTGCACGCCGAGTTGGCGACACCGGCGCAGACGGTCACGCCGGTGGGTTTTCTGGTGCGTGCGGCGCTGGAACGGTTGGTGCAGGATCTGGTGCGCGACGGACGGTCGGCGGCGTCGGTGGCGATCACGCTCGAACTCGATGTGGCGCGTCACAACACCGAAGCGCATCTCGAAGCGCTGGTGGGCGGCGATGCGCAGCGACTGGACGGTTGGGACCGGGCCACGCGCAGCATCACGCGTGAAGTGCGTCCGGCGCGTCCGTTGGCGCGTGTGGAGCCGTTGGTGGAGCAGTGTCGTGCGTTGCTCGAGCGGTGGACGTTACCCGCCGCAGTAACCGGTGTGACGGTGCACATTCCCGCCACCGCGCCGTTGTCGGCCGATCAGGGTGATTTACTTGAACCGTCGTGGCGTGATGCAGCGGCGAGCGTGGAAGCGGCGTTGGCGCGACTGTCGGCGGCGCTTGATCCGGAGGGACGCGGCGATGTGGTGGTGCATCCGCAGGCGAGTGACGCGCACCGGTATGATCGGGCCGGTGTGTGGGTGCGTGCGGATGCATGGGCGTTGGCGGAGCGTGCGCGGCATGAGCAGGTGAACAATCATGGACAAACTCACGGAAAAACTCACGGAAAAACTCACGCGCAAGCTCACGCGCAAGCTCACGCGCAAACCCACGCGCAAACTCACACGCACGATCCCACGCAGATTCCCCCCCCCGCCCTCGATATCGCCGCGTTGCGACTACTTGAGACGCCCGATCCCGTGACGGTGGAGTGTGCGCATGGTGTACCGAGTGCGCTTGAGTGGCAGCAGCGTCGTGTGGCCGTGTCGCACGCCAGTGGTCCCGAGCGGTTGACGGGCGACTGGTGGCGTGCGGACGCGTTTGCGCGCGACTACTGGCGGTGTGTGGCGGCGGGTGAGGGAGATTTGCTGTTGTATCAGGAAGGGGGGGCGTGGTTTGTGCAGGGGTGGTTTGATTAGGATATGGTGATGAGACGCATCTCGTCACTTCCCGCGTTGGTACTGCTGTTGGCACTGCCGTTGGCCGCGTGCGGCGGCACACCGGACCCGAGTGTCACTGCGCTCGTGGTCCGCGACAGCGCGGGCGTTGCCATCGTGGAGCAGACAGCGGAGCATATCGCCGCGCTACCCACGTGGACGATTGATACCGCACCCGTGCTGCGTATCGATGGCGACAACGCGCAGAACGCCTTTACCAGCATTCGTCTGGTTACTTTGCTGCCCGACGGTCGCATGCTGGTGGTCGATGCGCGTCACCGGGATGTCCGTGAGTTTACAGCGGACGGCGTCTTTGTTCGTGTGATGATGCCGAGCGGGCGCGGTCCTGGCGAAGTGGACTTCGTGGAGACATCGCTGGCCTGATCGCGCACGAGGAAATGCACCAGGACGGATGGATACATGGCGCGTTGGCTCACGATCTCGCTATTAACGTACGACAGTCCACTTGCAGCACCATCTGAAAATCTGTGATAACTCCAAGTCCG
>JBBRDJ010000121.1:0-9392 GCA_038203945.1 Gemmatimonadales bacterium | reverse complement strand
CCAACGCGCCCATGCCATGGTCACCGTCAATACCCACGAAGCGAAGACGCAACTCTCACGACTCATCGAACTTGTTCAGTCCGGTGAAGAGGTCGTGATCGCCCGGGCCGGCAAGCCGATCGCTGTGCTCTCCCGCTTCGTCGCAGCGCGCCAGCCTATTGCTCCGCCGGGAGCCATGGCTGGTCAGGGCTGGATCGCCGACGATTTTGATGTGCCGGTGGATGAGCTGTTTGACGCGCTGCGCGATCAATCACCGGCGCCAAAATCTGTCAAGCCTGGCCGCCTGCCCGGCTCTCGCGGATCGCGAGGCGACAGTGGCAACCGTGGCAACCGTGGCAACCGACGGTGACGTGCCTGCTCGACACACATATCGCGTACTGGTGGATGATAGAGCCCGATCGCATCACGCCTGCGCTGCGCACGCTGATTATCGACGGTGGCGAACGCATGATGGTGAGTCACGTTTCGCTGTGGGAACTGGTCGTGAAGCGAAGTGCCGGCAAGCTGCGTCTCGATATTGCGCGCTTCGAACGTGAGATTTCGGCTGCAGGATTTGAGTGGTTGGCAATCACGCCGGATCACGCGCTCGCGTGTGACGCGTTGCCCGTGCAGGCGGACCATCGTGATCCGTTCGATCGTCTGCTCGTCGCGCAAGCGATGAGTGAACGCATGACGCTGCTCACCGCTGATCGCGTGCTTCCGATCTATGGCCCCACGGTGCGATTGGTGTGCTAAGAAGGCGCTCTAGAAAAAATCCTGCAACCAATCCCTCACCCGCTGCGCCAACTTGTCGACACCCGTACCCGACAACCCGGCACGTCGCACCACTGCACCACCCAGCGCGACACGATGCGCCCCGTACAGTGCCAGACCGGTCACGGTAGCAAAACGTGGTTCGTCCACCAGCTCGCGCAGCCCACTCAAACGGCCACTCGGCACACCCACGCGCACGTTCACGCTGAACACATCGGCGGCCAGCTCGGCGACACCCTCCAGCGCCGCACCGCCACCGGTGAGCACGAGACCGGCGTTGAGCTTGCCCGCATAACCGGCCGTGGTGATTTCGCGTTGCACGAGATCAAAAATCTCATCCATACGCTGATGGATGATGTGCGACATGAGCTCGCGCGACAGACGACGCTCGGGCTGCGATGATGTGGCCGGTACCGCTATCAGTTCATCGGCGGTGATCATGGGCTCATACGCGCAGCCGTACGCTTCCTTGAGCTGTTCGGCGTCGTGCTGCGTAACGCCGAGTCCATGCACAATGTCAGCGGTGACATTCTGGCCACCGTACGCCAACGAGCCAATATGACGAATCTTGCCTTCGTGAAAAATGGCGACATCGGTGGTGCCTGCGCCGAGTTCAACGAGCGCGACGCCCATTTCTTTTTCTTCTTCCGACAGCACGGCCAGCGCACTGGCCAGCGGCTCGAGCACCAACTCCTTGACCTTGAAGCCGGCCTTCTCTACGCTGCGTCGCAAGTTCATGGCGGGCGCGCTGCCAATTGTCACGAGATACATTTCGGTTTCCAGACGCGTGCCCGCCATGCCAACAGGATCGCGAATGCCGAGTGCGTTGTCTACGCGATACTCCTGAGGAATCGCGTGCAGCAGCTCGCGGTCCTGCGGAATGGCCAGTGCTCGCGCGACTTCATTGACGCGCTCCACATCGGAGCGAACGATTTCGTCGTTGTTGATGGCCACCACACCGGTGCTGCACATGGCGCGCACATGTTCACCGGCAATGCCGATGTACAACGAGTCGGCACTCACACCAGCAAGACGCGTGGCTTCGTCGAGCGCTTTCCGAATGGAGTGCGTGGCTTCTTCAATGTCGGACACAACACCGCGTCGCATGCCTTGCGTGCGCGCCTGCCCGACGCCGAGCACGCGCAGCATTGGTGCCCGCGGCAGCTCACCGCCAACCGCCGCCACGAGGGCGGTGGTATAGGCAGTACCAATATCGAGTGACGCAATGATGGATTCGTTTATCATGGGAGTCTGGCAATCACCTGGTCTCGGAAGCGCAGGTCCAGTTCAACCGCCTGCAGGCGGCGCCGCGCAAGATCCGCTTCGACAGGTAATATGTCCGAAAGACGGGCCAAGGTCACGTCATCACGTGTGAGAAGTGTGATTTCACCAATCTGAAACCGGAGATCGGTGTCATTTTCCCGACTCGCGGTGGAGAGACGTGCCCACAGTTCAGGTGCGCCCGCCCGGATTCTCGCCAACAAATGCAGCACGGCCGTGTCCGACACCGCCACAATTGGTACGTCTACCGGCGTACGCGATGGATCGATGGGGAGCGGCTGCCCTGCCGAATCGACCGGCTGCAGGTGACGTTCGCCCGGCACCAGCGCGACCGGTACCCGTTCGCGAACGGTGATCTGAAGCGTGGCGGGTAGTCGGCGCTGCACCAGCGCCTCGGCGATCATCGGGTGTTCGATCAGCCGTACTTCGAGCGGATCAAGATCCATCCACACGGACGACATGGTGTCGGTGTTGAGCTGTGCCACGAGTTCCGACGGATCGGTGTAGCGCAATCCGATAAACTCAACGCGACGCACATGAAAGAAATCGAACGTCGACAACAGGCGAGGTCCCCACCATGGTGTGGCCACCAGCGTCACGGCAGCCATCGCGATCGCGCTGCGCCGCAGCCAACGTTGCACAACTTCGCGGTTCACGTTTTGAGTTCGCCGAGCAGTTCGTAGCCAACGCGCGTGATATCGCCGGCGCCCATTGTGATGACCACATCACCATCGCGCAGCATCGGGCGCAACGCCGCCGCGCATGCTGCGCGCGGTCCACGCCACGCGGGCGCGCGACCGTGCGTTTGCATGACATCGGCAATGAGTGACGAGGTCACGCCTGCCATCGGCTGCTCGCGCGCCGGATAAATGTCACAAAGCAAACAGACATCGGCGGCGGCCAGTGCATCGCCAAAGGCCG
Organism: Gemmatimonadales bacterium; assembly: GCA_038203945.1. Taxonomy (GTDB): domain Bacteria; phylum Gemmatimonadota; class Gemmatimonadetes; order Gemmatimonadales; family Gemmatimonadaceae; genus JAABRT01. Next base: position 6,437 of record JBBRDJ010000121.1, on the reverse strand, counting down.
GTGCAAAATCACGCGTGCGCGAGTACAGGTGTGGTTGAAACGCAATTACCAATCGGCGTTCCGGATACGCGGCGCGTGCCGCGAATATGGTTGCGGCAACTTCCGTGGGATGATGCGCGTAGTCGTCAATGAGCAGCGCACCGTTGACTTCACCCAAGCGCTGAAACCGGCGCTCCACACCGCCAAAGCGTTCCAGGCCCGGCAACATGGCGGCAATGCGCGCGCCCACCATGATTCCAGCTCCCAGCGCCGCGAGCGCGTTGCGCACGTTGTGCAGACCGGGTACGCGCAGCACAAGTTCACCGCTCGGCTTGCCGTCGTAGGTGAGCTGCGAGGTAGACCCGTGCGCGAAAAACTGCACGTTGTGTGCGATGAGGCGTGCGTTGGAGCTCATGATGGCGTGGAGCGGTGCAGTCAATGCAGAGTTGCTTGCAGATTGCTCGGCTGCGCCCACCAATGCATTGGGCTCTGCCAACGCCGCTCGTGCCGAATACCTCACGATCTCGCGTGTAGCATCCTGTGGCAGCGACGCAGCTCCGGCGTCGTCGGCACAGAGCACCACTGAACGTGCCGGCTGCATGAAAACGCGGAACGTATTGTTGATGTCGTTGAGATCGGTATAGATATCGAGGTGATCGGCCTCGATGTTGAGAATCACGGCAACGGTGGGCGTGAGTGCAAGAAACGAGCGATCGTATTCGTCGGCTTCCACGACGTAGAGATCGGTGCGACCAGCGCGCAAATTGCTGCCCCACGCATCCACCCGACCGCCAGCAATGCCGGTGGGATCTTGACCGGCGGCGGCGAGCGCTTCGGTAGTCATTACGGTGGTGGTGGTTTTGCCATGCGTCCCGGATACCGCAATCACCGTTCCGCCGCGGACCGCTTCACCCAGCGCTTCGGCCCGACGAATCACCGGTAGCCGAAGCGCGCGTGCGGCTACCAACTCCGGATGCGATGCGGGCACGGCGGAGGTGAAGACAACTGCGCGCGCGCGCGCGACCAACGACGCATCGTGTGCAAACACCGGTACACCAAGCTTCACCAGGTCGGGCGCGCCATCCGGGTTGGCATCGGTGCCCTGCACTGCAGCGCCGCGTCGCACCAATAGCTCCGCCAGTCCGCTCATGCCGGCACCGGCAATGCCGGTAAAGTGAATCGGGCGGGGATCAGTGAGATCGAGCAGCGATGTGCGAAACGGTTGGTGCGGCGTTGTCGGCAATGAAGTCATGCGCGCTTCAGTGTTGAGGAAGAACGAGCGTGGCAATCGCTTCGGCAATGCGCGCGGCGGCGTCGGGTCGGCCACGCAGACGTGCGGCATCGGTCATGCGCTGTCTCGCCACGATGTCACGCTGCAGCTCACGCACTGTGGCATCGAGCGATGCGCCAGTAAGCGCGGACTGCGGTAAATGCACTGCCGCACCGGCGGCGGCCAGCGTGCGAGCGTTGTGTGATTGATGATCCTGCGCCGCAGTGGGCAGCGGCACCAGTACCGACGGCAGCCCCCACGCACACAGTTCGGCGATGGTCATGGCGCCGGCCCGCGTAATCGCGAGATCGGCGGCCGCGTACGCGTCGGCAATGGGTGAGAGGTACGGAACCACCCGCACCCGACCTGAGGCCAGATGCGCGTGTCGGTCGAAGTGCGCGCGGCCGGTTGACCAGATTACGGCGCAGCCGTCGGGAACTCCCACATCACACCACTCCGAAACCGCTGCGTTGAGTGCCGCCGAACCCTGGCTACCGCCCACGATAAGCACCGTAAACACATCAGGCACGAGCGACCATTGTTTACGTGCACGCAGGCGTCGTTCCGCCGAGGCATCGGGAGCGACAATCGGATTGCCAAACGCGGCCACGCCGGTAGTGCGTCCGGGTTTGAGTCGCGCTTCTGCCTCGGGGAATCCCAGTGAGATGAGTTGGGCGTAGGGTGCAAAGAGTCGCGTGACCTTGCCGGGAAAACTGTCGCACTCATGCAATACGAGCGGCACCTTGGCCAGCCGCCCCCAGCCCAGCGCGGCCGCCGCCGCGTAGCCGCCCGTGCCTACCACACAGGCCGGTCTCTCTTGGTCCGCAAGTGCCGCAATCGTTCGTAACGCACCAATGCCACCCGAGACGGTTCGCCAGTTGCGCAGCGGATTCTGGCGATACAGTGGATGCAGATCGAGCAGCGTGTGCGGAAACTCCGTGCCCGGTAGCACTTCGCGCTCGATTCCACGCAAGGCACCAATAAAGTGTGGACGCACGTTGGAAGCGCGGGCCACCAGCGCTCGTGCTATCGCCAACCCCGGATACAAATGCCCGCCGGTGCCACCACCGGAAAAGAACACACGCATGTGCTTTACGTACCGCTCACGGCGAACGGATCAGTCGCACCCGCGCCAAACCGTCGCTCACGTACACTGCCGATGTTTACCAGCATACCGGTGGTGATCATGGTGAGCACCAGGTTGGAACGCCCGAACGAAATAAACGGCAGTGTGAGACCCGTGTTGGGCAGCAGGTTGATGGTCACACCAACGTGCACAAACGCCGTGATCACGGTGATGTACGTCAGACCAATGGCGACCAATGACTGGTACGGCGTGCGCGCGGTGCGGGCAATGCGAAAGCCAAGCCACGCATACGCCGCGAAGAGCAACACCAGAACGGTGACACCAATAAAGCCGAACTCTTCGCCTACCACACTGGCAATGAAATCATTGTGAGCCAGTGGTGTCCAGCCACGTTGCTGATTGCCCTCACCAAAGCCCACACCCACCAACTGTCCGCTACCTACGGCAATGAGCGACTGGACTTGCTGATACGCGAGACCACTGGCGTCGGGCGTGGACGTGCCAAAGCCTGCCAGAAAGCTCAGGAGGCGTTGCAGGAAATAGTCCTTGTCGGCCAGGCGCTGCGCCACGAGCGGAATGGCCAACAGCCCGAGAAACACGAAGTGCGCGATACGTGTACCACCCGCGAACAGAATCACGGCCATGAGCAGGCAGAATGTCATGGCCATGGAAACATCGGGCTGTGCCATGGCAATCAATGACAGCAAACCAATCACCACGAGAAACGGCGCCAGTCCCTTGCCGAGCCGTCGCATGGCCGACCCCTTTTTCAGCAGCAGCATGGGCGTCCAGAGAATGACCGCCAGCTTGGCAAACTCAGCGGGCTGCAGCGACTTGCCGTACAGAAAACGACGCGAGCCATTATGTACCGGGGCAATCCCCTCGGTAAACGGGAGAATGGTCACCAGCATGGCCAGCATGGTCACGATCATGATCGGCCACGCCCACGCCCGCCATCGTTCGGCATCGATCTTCGCGATCACGGCAAACAACAGCAGGCCGACAAGTGCACCCTGTGCTTGGAGCAGCAGGAAGTGGTGCGCCGGCACATCCAGATCAGCCGCTGATAACGCGCTGGCGCTGTACAACACCACGAGTCCCAACGACAACAACACCACCATGACGGCGGTCAACGCACGGGCGTCGACGCTCATGCGCCAGCGTTCGCGCACTCCGGGTACGCTGTTCGCACCACGTTCGGGGCGCGCCGACTCCGGCGCTTCCGACACCGACCCACCGAACGCATCAAACACCGGACTGGTCATGCGTGCATCCGCGCGAGTTTCGCAAACCGTACGCCGCGTTCGGCGTAGTTGTTGAACATGTCAAAACTTGAGCACGCGGGCGACAACAACACCGCGTCTCCGGTTGTGGCCAATGCTCGCGCCGCTCTGACCACCTCATCAAACGTGGCGTCTCGCATATCCTGCACCATCTCGGCGCGATCGCCGAGCGCCTTGCGCAACTCGCGCGCCGCCTGTTCGCCGGCCTCACCGTAACAGAGCACCGCCTTGCCGTGCGCGGCCAGCGGTGCGGCCAGCGCGCTGTAGGGCTCACCCTTGTGTCGTCCACCAAGCAGATGAATGGTGGGCCGCGTCATGCCTTGCAGCGCCACGAGGGTGGAGTCTACGTTGGTGGCCTTGGAATCATTGATCCACAGCACGTCGTTATGCAGCGCTACCGGCTCGAGGCGGTGTGCGAGTGCGGCGAACTGTGCAACTGCGTGCGCCATGTGAGCGCGCGCATGCGGTGTGTTGTGCGATGCGTCTGCTCGCAACACCGCCAGCACGGCGGCCAGCACATTGGCCACGTTGTGATCGCCCAGCAGCGGTACATCGCGACGCGACATAAACGCCACGCCGTCTACCATGAGCTGATCATTGGTGCGGTTATACCAGCCGTCGGCCTCGGCGCGCACGGAGAAGAGCGACACACTGCCGACCACGCCGGTGATCATGGTTGCAATGGCCGGCGAATCAGCGCACACTACCCAACGAGACGACGGCTGGGCGTTGGCAAAAAGGCGTTGCTTGTCAGCGTAGTATGCTGCCACCGATGGATAGCGATCCAGATGATCCGCGCTGAGCGTGGTGAGCACGCCAACCGTAGGATTGAGGCCGGGGGTATCGTGCAGCTGATACGAACTCAGCTCAAGCGCCAGCCACTCCGGGCGTGATTCGCGAATCGCGATATCACACAACGGCACGCCGATGTTGCCCGCGTCCGATGCCTCGTGACCCAGTGCACGCAGCAAATGGCCGATGAGCGCAGTGGTGGTGGTTTTGCCGTTGGTTCCGGTCACGGCGATGGCGCGCGTGGCCGGCATGAGGCGCAACGCGATTTCCACCTCGCTCACCACCGGTACGCCAGCGGCACGGGCTGCTTCAAGCGGTGGGATTTCCGGCGGCACTCCAGGACTGACTACCACAAACGCTGCGCGCGCGATGCGTGCGATGTCGTGCTGTCCGATGTCTGCCGCTGCGCCGAGCGCGCGCACTGCATCAGCGGCGGCACGCGTGGTTGCATTGTCGGTGCGATCAGACGCGTACACGTCGAATCCGATATGGCGCAGCAAGCGCGCGGCAGACAGGCCACTGGATGCCAGGCCGATTACGGCCACCTCGCCCACTCGGCGAGACAATAATCGCGCCACGGTAGCGGCCATTTCGCGCGAACGCGTGACGTCGAGTGCGTACAGCGCGGGTAATGGGTGAGCGGGCGATGGGTGAGCGGGCGATTGCGTGGCGTGGGCGAGTACGTGGCCCGTCGTGCGGCCCGTCGCGTGGCCCGTCGCGTGGCCGGTCGTGCGGCCCGTCGCGTGGCCCGTCGCGTGGCCGGTCGCGTGGCCGGTCGCGTGGCCGGTTGCGTGGCCGGTTGCGTGGCCGGTCGAGCGGCCGGACCCATCAGACGATGACTGAGCCACAGGCATCAGCGCAGCTTGAGTGTGCTGAGCGCAACGATCGCACACAGGATACCGATAATCCAGAAGCGGATGACGACCTGTGTTTCCGGCCAGCCCAGCATCTCAAAGTGATGGTGCAGCGGTGCACGTCGGAAGACGCGATGTTGCTGCGCATACTCGAGCCCATATTTATTGCGTCGATATTTGAACACCGATCGCTGCAAGATTACCGACACCGTTTCGGCGACGAACACCGCACCAACGATCGGGAGCAAAAACTCCGACTTGAGCAAGATCGGAATCGCACCCAGCGCGCCGCCCAGCGCCAGCGATCCGGTGTCGCCCATGAACACCTGCGCCGGGTGTGCGTTGTACCACAAGAATCCAATGCACGCACCAACCAGCGCGGCGCAGTACACCGTGAGTTCGCCCGCACCGCGCAAATAAAACAGCTGCAGATACGCGCTCGTATCTACGCGACCCAGCACGTACGCGAAGATGCCAAACGTGATGAGCGCGATCGCCACAAGTCCGGTGGCCAATCCGTCAAGCCCGTCAGTAAAGTTCACGGCGTTGCTCGTCCCCGCCACAATGAACGTGACAAACGGGACATACAGCCACGCCGCCCACGATGCGACGGGCACAATGAGCAGGTACTTGAAAAACGGAACCGTGGTCGATGCACCGGGCAGCGCAGACAGCGGCTGCAGCCACACGTAGAGTCCGAGCGCCAAACCGCACGTGATCTGCCCGGCCAGCTTGTAGCGCTCCACTAGCCCTTCGTTCTTCTTGCCTTCACGCTTCTGTTTGAGCTTGAGATAGTCATCCAGAAAGCCAATGCCACCCATCCAGACGGTCACGGCCATGGCCAGCAATACATAGCGATTGTCGAGCCGAGCCCAGAGCAGCGCCGGAATGAGCGCCGCCGGAATGATGATCAGGCCGCCCATTGTAGGCGTGGAGCCCTTCTGCAGGTGCGAATCGGGCGTGCCAGCGCGTACCACCTGATGCAGCGACAGACTCTGCAAACGCCGCAGAATCATGGGACCAATGAGAAACGTGACCAACAGCGACGACACAAACGCCGCCGCCGACCGGAAGGTGATGTAGTTGAGCAGATTGAACAGCTGAAACTCACCGGCAAACGGCCGCAGCAAATGATAAAGCACTCAGGACATCGCCCAGGAAGTGAGTTGAGG
>JBBRDJ010000120.1:0-9397 GCA_038203945.1 Gemmatimonadales bacterium | reverse complement strand
CCGGTAATCATGCGCTGCGATAACACCGCAGCACCGGCGCTGGTGCCACCCACCGCTGCGCCGGCGGCATGTCGTTCCTTGATCGCGCGCTCCAGCGCCGTGCCACGCAGCACATCGGCCAAACGGGTCTGAGACCCACCGCCAAACCAGATGCCCGTGGCACCCGCGAGCAGTTGCGCCACGCTGTCAAGATCGGCCTGTTCGTGCGTGACCCACACGTTGAGCGCCGTTGCACCCAACGCGCGGAAATCGTTGGCCTTGGTCTCACCACTGCGCTCTCCGCCAGCCGACGCCATGGCCATCACCACAATGCGCGCCTCCGATCCGCCGGCCAGGGTCACAAACTCCTGAACCATGGCCGCTGTTTGAGGCCCGCCACCTACGATGTACAGTGGTCCCGGCTGCGCTTGAGCGGCTAGCTTTGGTGAGACAGTGAACAGTAGCAGCGCGAAGACTGGAGTCATGAGCGAGCGCATCAGGCTAAGTTCCTATGGGTAACAGTGTTGGGCGAGCGATCCAGCGTTCGAATCGCTCCGTTTCCTATCCGAGGTTCATTGTGTCGCAGTCCAAGTTCCCCCGTATTCTGCTCCTGCTGGCGATTCCGCTCGCGTTGTTCCTGTTGCCAACGTTGAGCGGTCTGCTCACTGACTGGTGGTGGTTTCAGGAAATTGGCTACGAAGTGGTGTTCACGAAAACGCTGGTGACCAAATTGGCGCTCTTTGTGGGTGCCGGTGTGCTCGCCGCTGCGGTGCTTGGCGGGAATCTATGGTTCGCGCAGCGCGGTGCGCTCCCTGAACCCGTACTGGTCAAGATCGGCGACGCCACGCAGACGGTGGATCTGTCGGGAGTGCTCCGCCGGTTTACGCGCCCGGTGATCATTGTGCTGAGCCTCATGATTGCGCTCGGCGCGATGGCGATGTGGGAGACGGTGCTGCTTTACTTTAACCGGGCCTCGTTTGGCACGGTGGACCCGGTGTTCTCGCGTGACATTGGATGGTACGTGTTCTCGCTGCCGGCGCTCAGTGCGGTACTGGGTGTGCTGAGCAGTCTGATGACGTTGAGCCTGTTTCTGCTTCTCCCGCTGTACTACCTGCGTGGCGATGTAGTGCTGCTTCCGCGAGGCTTGCGCATTGAGCCTACCGCTGGTCGTCATCTCGGCACGCTGCTGGCCGTCTGGTTTGTGCTGGGCGCCGCGAAGTTGTGGTTTGTCGATCCGGCCAACCTGCTGTACTCAGGCACGGGACCGCTTATTGGAGCGAGTTATACCGATATCAATGCGTCGCTGCCGGCGCTTCGCATCTCGGCCGTGGTGGCGCTGGTGGCAGCTGTGCTGGCTGTGATCGGCGCGATGCGTGCACAGCTCGGCTGGTACGCGTTTCTCGGCGTGGCGAGTTATGCCGTGGTGGGGGTGCTGGGCCGCGGTGTTGCGCCGAGTCTGGTGCAGAAGTTCATCGTTGCCCCAACGGAGTTGACACGTGAGACGCCGTACCTCGCGTATCACATTGACGCCACCAGGCGTGCGTGGGGAATCGACAGCGTGGAAGCGCGCGACCTGGAGGGTGAAGCGCGCCTCACCGTCAACGACATCCGCAACAACGGCCCCACCATTGACAACGTGCGACTGTGGGACCGCGCGCCCCTGCTGCGCACGTTCAAGCAGCTGCAGGAAATTCGCACGTACTACGACTTTGTGGCTGTCGACGACGATCGCTACTGGATTGACGGCAAATACCGTCAGGTGTTGCTCTCACCGCGTGAGTTGAATACCGCGTCGCTGCCGACACGGACGTTCATCAACGAGCACCTCACGTTCACCCACGGAATGGGGCTCACCATGAGCCCTGTCAACGAAGTGACAACAGAAGGCTTGCCTGTACTCTTCGTGAAGGACTTGCCCCCGCTCACCACCGGTTCGCTCAAGGTCACGCAGCCGCAGATCTATTTTGGTGAACTCACCGATTCGTACGTGTTCGTGAACACGGCGCAACAGGAGTTCGACTTTCCAGCGGGCGAAGCCAATGTGTTTCGCGCGTACACCGGAAGCGGTGGTATTGCGGTAGGCGGGATTGTGCGACGCTCGCTGCTGGCGTTGCACTTCGGGTCGAGCAAGATTTTGCTCTCCGGCGACATCAGCAGTGAATCGCGCGTGATCTACAATCGACGCATTGTAGAACGTGTGGAAAAGGCGCTGCCCTTTCTCACGCTCGATCGCGACCCGTACATGGTGATCGCCGATGATGGTACGCTGCACTGGATTCAGGATGCATTCACATCCACCTCGCGTTATCCGTATTCCTACCGTCTGCCGGACGGTACGAGCTACATGCGGAACAGCGTGAAGATTGTCATTGATGCGTACAACGGTTCGATCAAAGCCTATCTTGCCGAGCCAAACGATCCGATCATCAAGGCCTGGGGGGGGGTATACCCGGGGCTGTTAAAGCCGCTGTCCGACATGCCAGCCGATCTGGTGTCGCACATTCGCTACCCCGATGATCTGTTCCGTACGCAAACGTTCTTGTACACCACGTATCACATGGCCACGCCGGCGGAGTTCTACAACCGTGAGGACCAGTGGCAGATTCCGGTTATTGACCGCGCCGATGGGTCGGTGCCGTTTATGCGACATATCATCATGCGTCTGCCGGACGAACCGACGGCCGAGTTCATTTACATGGTGCCCTTTACGCCGCGCGGTAAGGACAACCTGGCCGCATGGATGGTGGCCCGAAACGATGGCGAGCATTACGGCAAGCTGCGCGTGTACCAGTTCCCGCGGCAAAGTCTGGTGTTCGGGCCTCGGCAGATCGAAAACCGCATCAGTCAGGACACCGAAATCTCGCGGCAGATTTCGTTGTGGGATCAGCGTGGTTCAGAGGTCATCAGGGGCGATTTGCTTGTCATCCCCATCGAGTCGGCGTTGCTGTATGTACAGCCGATTTATCTGCAGGCGGAAGGCGGACGGATTCCGGAGCTGAAACGTGTGGTGATTGCGTATCAGAATCAGGTGGTGATGCGCGAAACGCTGGACGCCGCACTGGCCGCATTGTTTGGCGCGTCGGGGGATGCTCCAGTGGCCACAACAGTGGACATCGGCGCCAACACGCCGCTCGATATTCCCGCAGCGGCAGTGGGCACGCTACCGGTTGAAGTGGGCGCCGAGATGGGCACCCTGATCGCCGAAGCACGTCGGCGCTATCAGGCGGCGGTAGACGCGCAGCGCGAGGGCGACTGGACGCGTTACGGCGAGGAACTGCGCGCACTTGGCGGCGTTCTGGAACGATTGGAAGCAATGCGTCAGAATCCCTGAGGGCTGAAGCGCGAACAGCCACTGGCGCGCAATCCGCGCCGCGTTTACTCTACTTCTTCTGTCGGGCTTGCTCGGCACTGGGGCGTGTAGCTCAGCTGGTTAGAGCGCTGCTTTCACACAGCAGAGGTCCGGGGTTCGAGTCCCTGCACGCCCATTGGCACTTGTGGTTGAGGTGGCATTTGTGGTTGAACGGTTGGTACGAGCGCGGGCAATGGCTTTGGCTATTTGTCCGCGCTTTTTTATTTGCGCGCTTGGCGTAAAACTTCGGCGAAGAGCGTACATGTGGTGGTCTGACATCCAGGCGTTCTAACACGCACTCAGCGGCGGTCGAGACGATACACGACCACAATCTCCGCCCCGTCGTCCGCCTCGCGAACACCGGCGATCCGATCCCGACCGATGGCCAGCACGCGAATCGATGGCGGCATGCGAACTGCCGCCACGAGGCCGCTGGCATCCAGGGAGTGGCGGCCATCGCTGGCAGGCCTTCCCACTCGGTACGATAAAGCTTGACTCCTCTGAAGCGGAGCACTTCCACGGTGTCTCGCGCACTCGTCCACTTCAAAGTGTTCGTTTGCCGCAGCCTGCCGAGCGAGTCCAACGGGACGCGACCACTGGTCAGCCACGTGACTTGCTCACACTTCGCATCCACCCCCGACGCGTCCTGCAGCAGGGTACCACTCTCATCGGGCGCGGCCATCACGCGTTGCAGAACCAGCACGACCGATCAGTTTGCCGTTCTCACTGAAATGCCGGACCTCTTGGCTGCCTGCGTCGCCGACCAACACCGAGCCGTCGCGCCGCAGCGCGACGTCCACTACCCCAGACAGATCGTGGCCAGGCACCTCCGCATCCAACCCGATTTCGAGTATCGGCTGCGGCTGGATCGTTTACGCCGGAATCGGTGGCGTTTGATTGGACCCGTCGCGGCTGTCGCGACTCGCGCTCTCGCAACCGACCGGCGCGCTCACACCAGCCACACTGGCCACACATGCCAGCCATCGCATCGGCATTACACTCTCGCTTCAGTATTTCAGCGGGAGGCAGGCCCTCGCCCATTACTCGCGCAAGCTCGATTCCCTGCGACTGTCTGCGTCACGCCACTACGAATGCACTCTCCGGTGCCCAACATCGACACTACACCCCCGCACTCGTCACATCCACCCCCGCCTGCCGCAAACGACCCGCCAGAATTTCGTCCACGCGAACGGTTACCAACAGGTCCGACCCGTCGGACTTCTGATCGAGCACTTCGCCGTCGCGGTGCAAGGACGCAAGCACTGCACCCTGATGAGCGCCAATCCGTACCTCCACCAGCGGACGCAAGCGACGGATGCACTGCACCAACTCCGCACGCAGCGTTTCCAATCCGCCCTCTTCGTGCGCCGACACAAACAGCGCGTTCGGCACCAGATTGTGCACCCGCTCTTCCACGCCGGCGCGCTCTTCCGGCGAGAGCAAGTCCATCTTGTTGCATACCAATCGCACCGGACTCGACTGCAGCCCCAACTCGGCCAGCACATCGTCCACAACGTCACGATGTTCTTCCCACGCCGAGTGGCTCACATCGACCACGTGCAGCAGCAAATCGGCTTCACGGGCTTCGGCCAGTGTGGCGCGAAACGATGCCACCAAATGGTGAGGCAGCTTGCGAATGAACCCCACGGTATCGGTGAGCAGCACGGTGTAGCCTTCGCCAATATCGATCTCACGCGTAAGCGGGTCGAGTGTGGCGAACAGCCGGTCTTCCACGAATACGGCCGCGTCGTTGGCCAGCGAACGCAGCACCGATGATTTGCCGGCGTTGGTGTAACCCACCAATGCCACCTTGAACTGCGACTTGCGCTGTTGCCGCTGCACTTCGCGCGCGCGCTCTACATCGATCAGGCGCTCTTTGATCACCTTGATGCGATGCTGAATGAGACGACGGTCGGTTTCCAGCTGCGTTTCACCGGGACCGCGCATACCGATACCACCTTTCATGGTATCAAGGTGGGTCCACATGCGCGTGAGGCGCGGCAAGGTGTATTCGAGCTGTGCCAACTCCACCTGCAATCGCGCCTCGGCGGATCGCGCTCGCGTGGCGAAAATGTCGAGAATGAGTTCTGCGCGATCCATCACGCGCGTGTTGGTTGCAGCTTCAATGTTGCGCGCTTGCGCTGGTGAGAGCTCATCGTCAAAAACGATCAGCGATGCACCGAGCTCACTTACTCTGAGTGTAAGTTCGTCGAGTTTGCCGCTGCCGAGATACGTACCCGGATGCGGACGGTCAATAATTTGTGTGAGCGTGCCCACCACCTCTGCACCGGCCGTGTCCACCAGGCGCGCCAACTCTGTGAGGTGCTCCTCCATGAAGTGCCGGTCGTGTCCTCGCTTCCGCGGCGCACCAACAAGGATGGCTTTCTCAAGCGGCGGTGCGAGCGAAATCAGATCTCTGGAAATCGTGCAGCTCCTGGCGCGTCGCGGTTAACGACCGGCGCCGGATACAGTGTTGAATCGTCCCGTCTGATCATAGGGACGCGTGAAGTTGCCAAGCGGTGTGACCACGGTAAAGTCACCGCGTACGCGATAGTTCACACTACCAGTAGACAGAATCTGTCGACCGGCTTCACCCAATCCGCGGTACGTGAAACGAATCGGCAGACGCACCATCGATGTATCGCCACTGGGCACCACGAATCGCGAGTCCAGCGCGCCGTTGCCCAGTTGCACCGAATCCACATCAACGCGATAAGTCATGCGCGTCGCGTCAAGCGAAAACCGGTTGGGGTTGTACACCGACAGCACGACGTCCACGTTGCCGCCTTCAAGCCCCAGCCCGACTACACGCACATCGCGCAGCTGCACCGTTGGTTCGGCAAACGTCGCGCGTCCGATTGACGCGCAGCCGGCCACCAATGCCACCGCGCCCAACGCCCACGCGCCACGCCACAGTGCGCGCCGACTGCCCGGCGTACAAGGTGCTACGGAAAGGCGTGTCACATCACGCTTCAGATTGTGTATCACGGGGTCCTTGACCATCGGGGTGAGGTTGAGATGTCGCATCGTCGAGCCGCGCGCGCAGTGACTTCCACCACGCCATGCGTTTGGCGATATCACGTTCGAATCCAAAACCACCGGCTTCATAGAACGTACGCTGGCCGACTGCTGTGGGAAGGTAGTCCTGAGGAATGAAGGCCTCCGGTGCATCGAATGCGTACTGGTACCCGGCACCATACCCGAGTTCCTTCATGAGCCCTGTGGGCGCGTTCCGAAGGTGGTGCGGCACCGGGGCGGTCGGTGACTCACGCGCCGCATCGAGCGCCGCTTTCCACGCTAAATAGACACGGTTGGACTTGGGCGCGGTGGCCAGATACACCGTGGCCTCCGCCAGCGCAAGATCACCTTCGGGCGAACCGAGTCGCTCCCACGTTTCGGCCGCCGCGATCGCGATCGTGAGTGCGTGCGGATCGGCGAGGCCAATGTCTTCGGTGGACATGCGAATGAGACGACGTGCAATGTAGCGCGGGTCTTCCCCACCCTCGATCATGCGCGCCAGCCAATAGAGCGCACCCTGAGGATCACTGCCGCGCAACGATTTGTGCAGCGCAGAGACCAGGTTGAAGTGCTCTTCGCCGGCGTTGTCGTAGCGTGGCATGCGACGTTGCGCCGCCTGCGCGATTGTCTCTGCAGTGAGCTCCTCGCCGTCGGCTGCGATCGATGCAGCGGCCTCGAGCACGCCCAGCATGCGACGCGCATCGCCGTCGGCAACGGTCACCAGCTGCGCCATGGCATCGACATGCAGAGACAGCTGCCGAACGCCCAGACCACGGTCGCGATCAGAGAGCGCCCGCTCCGCCAACGCCGCGAGATCGCTGTGGGTGAGCGGCTCAAGCACAAGCACGCGGGCGCGGGAGAGCAGCGCACCGGTGAGGGCAAATGACGGGTTTTCTGTGGTGGCGCCAACGAGCACTACGGTGCCCGCTTCCACGTGCGGCAAAAACGCGTCCTGCTGCGCGCGATTGAAGCGATGTATTTCGTCGACAAACAGCAATGTACCGCGCCCAAATGCTCGCAACTTTTGTGCGTCTGCCACAATCTCTCGCACTCGCGCCACGCCGTCGCTCACCGCCGAAAACGAAACGAACTCCGCGTCGGTGGCCCGTGCCAGCAAGCGAGCGAGGGTGGTTTTGCCAACGCCGGGGGGCCCCCACAGAATCATGGAGTCAATGGCCCGTCGCTCAATGGCCGAGCGCAACGGTGCGCCGGGGCCGATGAGCTGGGGCTGTCCGACAAACTCATCCAACGAGCGCGGTCGGAGTCGCGAGGCGAGCGGTTCGCTGACCTGCGCAGAAAACAGACTGGACATGGTTTAGGTCTCCCTGCCCTCGTCCGACTTGGCGACAAGCCGCTGCACCGCCTCGGAGAGCGTATCCACCGCATTGCGCGCCGGATCGTCCAGCACGAACTCCATGAGCTGCTGCAACAGCTGGCCCAGCATCGGTCCGGGTGGTACACCGAGCCGCCGCAAATCGTCGCCGTCGAGCGCCAAATCGCCGATCTCGATCGGGTCGCGAAAGGCAATGGTGAGCAACCGGCGGTGCAGCTGCCGCGCCTGTGCAGCGCTTGGTGCCGGCTGACCCAACGAGCGGTCGGCCCACCAGATGGCTGCGGCCAGACGCCCAAAGGCCGCTACCCGCGTGCGACCGATACTCGCCACCCATTTCCGCAGCTCGTAGTCGACCATGTGTGGGCCCTCGTCGCGCAAACGCAGTCCGATCAGCTCACCAACCGCGTTCCAGCTTCCGGTCAGTGCTTTGATTGAAGCGATTTCCAGATTGGAGAACTTCAGTGCCTTGAGCGTCTGCTGCAACGCGTGCGCGTTGAGGCCAGCAAACAGCGCCGAAAATCGCAGCGTGCGACGCAACGGGCGCGACGCCGGACCGGGCAGCGCCAAGGCGTCACAGGCCAACCGATACCGCTCCGGCAACTCCGCCAGCGAGGGAACGAGCGTGGCAAAGGCCCCGCTCGACTGCCACCGCGCCAGTGCTTCGGACGGGCGGCGCACCTGCTCCATCGTTTTGTCGAGCTCCTGCTTCACGCGTTCCGCCGACAATCGGCCGAAGTGCGGCGCGGAGCGTTGGATCGCGGACCAGGTGGCGGCGTCAATATCGAAGCCAAAGCGCGACGCGAACCGGATGGCGCGAAGCGCACGCAGCCGATCTTCATGAAATCGCGCGTCCGGATCGCCGACCGCACGCACCAGGCGGTTCTGGAGATCCTCGCGTCCGCCGAACGGATCTTCAAGACGGTGCCCGATCGGGTCCCAGGCCATGGCGTTGATGGTGAAATCGCGTCGCGCGAGGTCGTCATACAGCGAGACGCCAAACTCGACCTCGGCGTGCCGACCGTCGGCGTTGAAGTCCCGTCGGAAGGTGGTGACCTCGTGCATGCGTCCGGTACGATCCACCACGCCAACGGTGCCAAACCGTATGCCCACCGGGATCGTGCGCTTGAACAGCCGCTGCACCTCAGGCGGACGCGCGGAGGTGGCGAGGTCCCAATCGAGATGCACAATGCCGAGCAGGGCGTCGCGCACCGCACCGCCCACGCACCACGTTTCAAAACCAGCGTTGGTGAGCGTACGAGCGATTTCGAGCACGGGCGGCGGCGGCGCCAGTGCAGCGATTTGGTCTACCCGCAGAGCACGCTCCCGCCGTTGACGTTGAGAATCTCTCCGGTGATATGACGCGCCAGCGCACTGCACAAAAAGACAATCGGGCCGGCAATATCCTCCGGCGACGCCACTCGGCCCAGCGGAACGGCCGCTTCAATACGGGCGCGTCCTCCGCCAGCGAACGGGCGCGTCACGGCGTCGGTGTCCACCCAACCGGGCGCGACCGAGTTGACGGTGATGTCGCGCGGGGCCAGCTCCACCGCGAGCGATTTGACAAACGCGATGAGCGCGCCCTTGGTGGCTGCATAATCGGCATGACCAGCTTCGCCGCGTTGACCGGCCGTGCTGGTGACCAGTACGATGCGACCACCAGGGGCGAGCTGCCTGGCCGCTTGCTGGCACCCATAGAAAACGCCGTCAAGGTTGAGCGC
>JBBRDJ010000119.1:0-9466 GCA_038203945.1 Gemmatimonadales bacterium | reverse complement strand
ACGAGCCCACCCCACCGCGCCCGCTACCGGTGGTGCGCGCCATGATTGACGCGCTCGATCGCGAGCTGCTGCAACTGCTCAGTCGCCGTATGACACTCGTGAGCGAGGTGGCCGCGTACAAGCGCGCACACGGCATCAAGGTGCGCGATGCGTCACGCGAACAGTCCCTGCTCGCCGACCGCGCCGAACGCGCACACAAACTCGGTTTGCCGGCCGAAGAGATTGAATCGATTTTCCGTGTATTGCTGCGCGCCAGTCGTGATCATCAGGCCGCGTTGCGAACCGAAGTACCGGTTGATCAGCTGGCGCGAACAGTTGCCGTGATTGGTGCACGCGGTGCGTTTGGACACATGCTGGTGCGCCTGTTCGGCGATTTGGGGCATCACGTGCTCGCCGTGGACACCGACACCGTGCTCACACCAGTGGAAGCGGCGGCCATGGCCGATGTCACCGTGATTTGCGTACCCATTGAAGTGACCGAGCGTGTGATCGCCGAAGTGGGTCCACATGTGCGCGACGACGCACTGCTCATGGATGTGACCAGCATCAAAGGTGCGCCGGTGTCGGCCATGCTCGCGCATACGCGCGCGAGTGTGGTAGGCACACATCCCATGTTCGGCCCCGGTGTGCACACGTTTCAGGGACAGCGCGTGGTGTTGTGCAAAGGCCGCGGCGATGCGTGGTACGAGTGGGTACGCAATGCGTTTGCTTCGCGCGGGCTCACCGTGGCGCACGCCACCGCCGAGCAGCATGACACGGCCATGTCGGTGGTCCAGGTGCTCACGCACTTTCAAACGCAGGTGCTGGGTCTCACCCTCGCACGACTTGGCATTCCGATTGCGGAAACCCGTCCGTACACGTCACCCGCCTACTTGCTGGAGTTGTACGTGGCCGCGCGACACTTCGCACAATCGTCGGCGTTGTATGGACCGATCGAGATGCGCAACCCGCGTACGGCAGAAGTAACGGCGGCGTTTACGAGTGCCACGCGCGATTTGTCGGCGATTCTCGCCGCTGGTGATCAGGCGCAGTTTGATGCCGTGTTCGAGGAAGTGCGTGGCTACTTCGGTGACTTTACCGGTGAGGCGCTGGAGCAGTCGCGGTTCCTGATTGATCGGATTGTGGAGCAGGGGTAGGCGGCTTCGAGTCAGATGGAGCGCGCCCGCTGCATTGCGGCTCGACTGGGCGCATCGCGCAGGCCACGCGCGTGTGCATGGTAAGGGCGTCCGGAACGCTCTCCTACAGCTGTTTGAGACACCGCGCCACGTGCACTGCAATCGTCTCCAAGAGTCGCCCGACAATCTCTTGCGTCTCCGTATCGCCCGCCGCGTGCGCGACCACGCGATCGATGGCGGCAGGCGTGCTTTCTCCCATCTCAACGATGCGATCAAGCAGGGCGTGCGGGGGTAGTTCAGCAGCATCTGCAACGGCCCGCCAATGCTTGCCCGTTACGAATGCCACCCGGCGCTCGCCGCCTATCGCCATCGCGAGCGTCACTCCCGCAGCAGACATCCATGGGTATGGCAGCGCGGTAATCACGTCGTAGAGAGGCGACAGACGGTGCGTGGGTCCCGGCGCGTGCAGCAGGGAATAGTTTTTGGCATGCGCGTCCGGCGCTGCAAGAAACCAGTTGAGAACATTGGACTCGATGAAACGCGCGATGTCGAGGCGCGGCTCATGTGAATGGCGGGCCAGCAATGCCATCACCTCGGTTAAGCCGGGACCTCCGTCTGTTTCGTACTTCCGGGTAGGCTGGAGGCCGAGTGCCTGACACATGTCTTCCTGATGCACGCGCGTCACCACACCTGCATCACGCACTCGGTCGTAGCGTTCGACCACAATCGCGATTTCTCCGCCAAAGCGCTGCACCGTTGAATGTGCGGCCGGAAACCCCAGTTCACGCGCCAGCTGCAAGCACGCGTGCTCGTTGTACGCCAGATCGGCCGAATCGAGCACCGGCGGCTTGAGGATGTGGGTACTTGGGACGCGCCCCCTCGGAACGCCCCATTTACCGTCCTCGAAGTAGAGCGTCGTCTTTGGCTGAGCGCCCGCCAGACTGAACTGACCTTGCTCGCTATTGGAGCGCCCCGCGGCGGGGTTTCGCCTGAGCGCGGTGAGCAGTTCGGCAATCTCGTCAGGTGAGAGCCACTGAACGAATCGTTGCTGGTCGGCTTGAGTGGACGCACCAAGCACTTCAGGCAAACGTTCGGGCGCGACGATTTGCACCGCACCGGCACAGTCTTCACCAACGTGTGCCAGTAACGCGGTGACATCGGTGCGCGAGATTTTCTGTCGACGGGCCCAGAACTCGATCACACGCGGGTCGTCAGGCAGGAGGCCCCACAAGAACGCCGACGTGACCTGGTGTGCGTGCTCTTCCTTGCGCAGGGGCATCGACAACGAAAGAGGAAACGCATCAGCGCAGGTGCGCCATGCGTGATCGTATTGAAAGATGAGCCGGCGGTTCGCTGAGCGATACACGTATCCGGCAAGAGCGCCGAGTACGAGTACCGCTAGCACCGGTCGCGATGATCGCGTGAGTCGACTTCGCTCAGGCATTCTGAACGACAGTCATGGAATCTCGCGACAATTCGCCGCCGATGGTTGGTCACGGTCGGCGCCAGATGGCCACTCCGCAACCAACGAGATTGGCGCATGGGCAAGCGTGGTGCGGCGCAGCACGTCGTCAAGCGTGGTGTCCAACACGTCAGGAGAACCAGACGCCTGACTCGTATCACGCTGAAGCGAGTTTTCCTGAATCGTGGGCGCGACGTGCAGCGAGAGTCCAAGGGCGTTGATCGCCCTGATTGCCAAGCCGAGCTCCGCACCAGGCTTGCCCTTTTCAAACTGGGCTACCCAGAAGCGGCTGGCACCGATCCGCTCAGCGAGCTGTGATTGCGTCAGGCCGGCGGCGACGCGAGTTTCACGTATCAGCGTCCCGACGGCGGCGGAGTTGAAGAGTATGATCATAGGAAATGTTGACTATCATCAACATAGTAGACGTGTGGATGTTCGTCAACATTACGACCATGTTGATGGATGTCAACATTCATGCGGAATCATGACATTCAATGCGTTAGGCCCGCTGCAGTGTCAATCGACCTGACAACGTACCATCTGGAGCGATCCCCACCCATTCGGCAACCGATTCCTCGTCGGCGCTGAACGTGCGCAGCCACAATGCTCCATCGAAACCCGGTACCCTCTGCCATAAAGGGAACACGACCAAGTGAGTCCTGCGGCGTTCCGTCGGTCTGCACAGTGCGGAGAGAAGCTAACATCGAAGTGTTGTCGCGATCAGCTGTTGGGGTCACTGTGATGCCCCCACCGCCACCAAGGCAGGCGTACATCGGTACTATTCCAAGCGCCGCTACATCCGTCATGTGTGACGGCCTTCCGTCCGCCGCAAGCACAGAGAGTCGCCTGGTACCCGCATCAAAAGCGACAATCGTGTCACCGCGCGTCCGGCACGCGGATGCCATCGTCAAGAACTCCCACGGCCCCGGCCCGCGCCTGCCCACGCTACCCATTCGTAGGTCAGCGGTGTCGGCAACAGACCAGAACATTGCGATCAAGCTTTGCTCGCTCCCTATCGGTGCGAAACATCGCGCGTAACTTCGAGCGACGAGGCAGAAGCAATGCGTTTCGCTCGTCCATCGTCAGAAGTGTTTGGGCAGAATCGAGGTGGTTGCGAACAACCACTTCAACTTATCGGCGTCTCGTAGCGTCCAGACGAATTTCGTGGAAGTAGTTTTCGATTGCGAACGCGCCCCAGCCCGCGAGTCCAGTTTGACGTTGCCGATAGCCGATGAACTGGAACCCCGCCGTCCGAGCTTGCCTTCACTGGCTTGACCCGGTAGGATGCAACTGATTACCCTTGCCCGCGCCGTCCATGCCCTCTCGCCGCACTTTCCTTCAGCGCTCCGCCCTGCTCGCTGCCGGTAAAGCCGCCGGCCTGCTGGCGCCAGTGCCACTGCATGCCCGCGCTGAACGTGCAACCAATGAGTTCGTCTTCGCGCGCCTGCGCTACGACTCCGGCGACTGGGACTACAACCCCAAGGTGTGTGCAAACGTGCTCGACACGATTCTGCAATACACCACCATACCGGTGCGCCAGCAGGAAGTCATCGTCACCGCCGACTCCGCTGAGCTCTCGGCGTATCCGTTTGTCTTTATGACCGGGCACAAGCTCGTGCGCTTTAGCGACAAGGAACGGCGGGGACTCGTGCGGTATGTCGACAACGGCGGATTGCTCTTTTCCGACGACTGCAATCACGACATCAACGGTCTGTATGCGCGCTCGTTCGAGAGTGAGATGCACAAGGCGTTTGGTGGCACGGATCAGTTGCCCAAGCTGCCCAACAATCACGCGGTGTATCGCTCCTTCTTTCAGTTTGACGGCCCACCGCTAACAAGTCACGAACTGAATGGCTGGGGCGACAACATCGTGCACAACTACCTGCGCGGCGTTGAGCGCAACAGTCGGTTGGGTGTGCTGTACGCGAATCAGGACTACGGCTGCGAGTGGGACTACAGCTGGCAGAACAAGCGCTTTCGCACCAAGGACAACACGCGCTTTGTGGTGAACCTGGCGGTGTATGCGATGACGTGAGGTGTCGCGGAGTACGCAACGCCTCACGGGGGATGGACTTCGGTCGCGGCGGCTGCGCGAAGGAAACTCGCCGTGCTCGACTTTATGTTGCGCCGGATCAGTGTGTTCTCCCCTGAACGCACGTTCGTGCGAAGCGTGCCTACAGGGGGCAGCGCGGTGTGCTGTTCCCCAATGGGTTGGTATCTGGAGCGCATGTCCGTGAGCGACGGCCGCAAGGGCGAGGCAGCTCGTGCGTCTATGCGGGTTTCGCCATGGAGTGACGCCGCAAACAGTCTTCCTTCAGATTCAACGCTGTTAAGCGTTGCGCCACCGCGTCTGGTACTCGACCGACAGACCGGACCCAACGGCACCTTTTCCTTTGGCGCCACGCACATCCTTCCATTCAATCCAAGCCCTGTCATTGCACTCGGCGCTCGCCACGTATTCTCGCTGTCTGGAAAGGTTTTCGGCTTTGACGTGTGGACACCAGTGACGTCCTCCACTGTCACGCACAGATACGCCGTTCCGGCCCGCCCGGTCTCTGCGAGCGACGTGGAGGCGGTGTACGATTCGATCGTGGCACGCACCGCCGACAAGGACAAGTCACGGGTGCGCAGCGCCCTGACGCAGACGGGTGGGCGAGCCGAGTACCCGGCGCTCGATCGGCTGTTGTTGGAGCGCGACTCGCTGGTGTGGGTGCGCATCGCGCCGAGTCATGCTGACACAATCCAGCAGTGGGTAAGTTTTGATGCGACGGGCCGTGCCATCTCGCGCCTGAGCATGTCCCGACATGCGAAACTGCTATCGCTCGCCAACGGTTTGGCGTTGCTGTTCATAGAGGACGAAGAAACGGGACTGCAGCAACTGTTTCTGCACCGCGTTGTCCAGTGACGAACCCTCTAGTCGAACGCCGCGCCCACCATCATCTTGCGGATCAGCAACCACGGCGACCCGTGTGAAATTGAGTTCGTCTGCGTGGGCTGTCCCTTGGCGTCGCCACCCGTACCAAACATCTGATACTCGTCGGGTCCGGTGACACCATCGAGGTTGGCCCAGAAGTCGGTGGTGATGGCGTTGTAGGTCACATCGGTACACATGCGCGTGATCTTGCCGTTCTTGATTTCCCAGAACGCATGTCCGCCGAACTGTCCGTTGTAACGCTGCTGATCAATGGAGTAGCTGCCGCGTCCGTCAATCATCACGCCGTCCTTGATGTCGGCAATGAGTTCATCACGCGTTGGTGAATCATCCGGGCCTGGCTCCACGTTCACATTGGGCATGCGCAGAAACGGATAGTCGCGCCACGAGCTACCATAGGTGCATCCGCGACTGAAATCTTCGCCCATGAGGTGAGCTGTTTCGCGATTGGTTTGCAGTCCCACCAGCACGCCTTCGCGAATGAGCGGCCATTCCATGGTTTTCACGCCGTCATCGTCGTAGCCCGTGGAACCGAGGCCGCTGTCAGTCTTGGAACAGGTCACGTTGAGCAGCTTGGAACCATACTTGAGCGAGCCTACATCGCTGAGCTTCACAAAGCTCGTGCCCGCATAGTTGGCTTCGTACCCAACAATGCGATCGAGCTCGGTGGCGTGGGCCACAATCTCGTGAATGGTGAGCATGGCGTGCGACGGCGACAGCAGCAGGTCACGCAAGCCCGCCGAACCGAGCGGCTTGGCGGTGCACATTTCAACGGCTTCGTTGGCCACACGTTCGGCGCTGGCCAGCAGGTCTGAACGTTCGGCCACTTCCCAACCGCCGCATTCAGCGACGCCCGGATAGTTACGCGTGCGCGTGACATCACCAACGCGTGCGGTCACGGTGAGCGAGGGCGAAGTGGAGAAGTTCTCCTGCTCAATGTACGAACCTTCGCTGGAGGCGAAGTAGCGCCACTCATAGCTGTGTGAGGCGCGGGCGTTCACTGCGGTCACTCCCTTCACTGAACTGGCCGCATCAACAATCGCCTGCGCCCACTTCTGCTTGTCGGTTTCCGACACCGACGTGGGATGTTTCTCCATGGGCGTGATGTAGTTGGCCACGTAGGCCGGCACCGGTGCGAGTTTGAGGTCAGCACGCTTGGCGATCGCGCTGGCGCGTGCAACTTCTGTGGCCACGCGCGTGACGCGACGGATTTCGTCCTCGGTCACAATCGGGCTGCTGGCAAATCCCCACACGCCGCTGTGTACCACACGCACACCAAAGCCGGCCGCCTTGCGGTCTGCAGCACTGGGAATGCCGCCCTCCTGTCCGCCTGGTTCACCACCACGCCCCCCGCCGCCGCCACCACCGCCGCCGCCGCCGCCGCCCGCGCGGTAGACTGCCGTGCCGCCCGGAATGTTCGCGGTCATGGTAAATCGGATGTCGGCGTAACTGCAGCCTGAAATCTTTGCCTCACCGAGCGCAACATCGGCCAGCCCCTTGAACTTCGATTCCTGCACACGCCCCCGGGGAGAGGTGGCAATGATGTCGGCCATCAGGTCATTGGCGTACAGCGACAGTGCGGCTGTTGCGGCCAGCCCCTTGACGACTTCACGACGCGTCGGACTCATAACTGGTGCTTCCGGATTAAACGGCGGGAGAGACAGACGTCATCGCAAACTCTTCGATGCGTGCAGCGGGAATCAATGCAGACGTACTGATGTCGTACGACTCGCCCAGCCCCATGGGCACTGGCTGGCCAACGAGCGTGAGATTGTTGTAAGCAACGAGCGGCGACATGTTCCAGCGAAAGTTCTGAATCGGCGCCGCAATTTCGCCGTTCTCTATGAGAAACAACCCGTCGCGCGTCATACCGGTGTTGAGCAGCGGCTGACCTTGCGAGGGAACACCGCGAATGTACCACAGCGCCGTCACCAGCAAGCCGCGACGTGTCTGACGGATCATGTCTTCAATGGACAGATCAGATCCGTCCATCACCATGCTGGTACCTACGGTGGCCGGCTGGCCACGCGTGAAGTTGCGCAGCACACCATTTTCCACCCACGTAACCGGAGCCGCAGGGCGGTTGTCGTTGAGAATGGTGCTTTGACGCAGGATCGGATTGCCGACATCGCTGCGCAGTGAAAACTGCTCACTGAATATTTTGTCGCCAGCCACCTTCCCGGCCATGAACGAGTTGCTACCGCCGCCGCCACCACCTCTGGGCGGTCCACCGTCAGCGTCTCCACCATCACCGGCGTCAGCAGCGGCACCCGCAGCAGCAGCACCCACACCCGCAGCACCCGCGGCACCCGCGGCACCACCTGGAGGAGTCGTGGCAGAGCGAGCACTATCCGCCACCGCAGCTCGCGGCGCAGCAACTTCACCGCCTGCTTGTCCCCCCCCCGCCTCACCACGTGGTGACGGACCACCGTTAAATATTCCCGTCATCAGTGACAGCATTCGCGCGTTGGCGCGGGGCTCAAGAATCACCGTATATCGACCCGGCTCCAACGCCTTCGCATTGCGGCTCCTGAGTGCCTTATCGGCCGCCACGCGCGTGAGTTCGGCTGCGTCAATCATGGACAGATCCTTGATGCCCATGAGTCCGGACCAGCCAGACCCGCTGCCGTCGGGCATGCGACACGTGAGCGTGAAGTTGGTTTCGGCGCTGCGATGATACGCAAACAATCCCTTGGAGTTGGCGCCGCACGTGGCACGATCCACTTTGGGGATGTAGCCCGCACCCAGCACGCCCATGGATTCGGCCATGTCCAGACTGTCTTTTACCATACGCGCCCGTTCCAGCGGACCAAAGCCGGTGAGACTGGGCAACGCGGCATCCATCGGGATGTACTCCTGCGCGCCGATCAGCTCACGAAGATTGCGATTGTCGTTGGCTTTGCGCGCGGATGCGATCGCTTCGTTCACCATCTCGCGCAACCCGTCGTCGCTGAAGTCGCGCGTATTTGCGCTGGCAGCCTTTTGTCCGATGCGTACAGTCACGCTGATGTTGCGATCGTACTGCACCAGGTTGGTGGTGATGGACGAGTTGGCCCATCGGGTGCCGGATCGCTCACCGCCGCTGAGGTTCACTTCAACGGCGTCGGTATCGGCGTCGGCCATGTTGATGACCTTGTCGACGATGGCTTTGACTTCCTCGCGAGTGTACATGCGGCGGATGAGCGTGGGGGGATATGGGAACGCATGCGTCGTACGCACGCCAGGTACACAAGTGATGCGCACAAGACCATGATTTCGTTGAGCGTTTCTGGCAGCTCTGATTCCGTGTTACGGCCATCAGGCCAGAGGCCTTGCGTGTAAGGGGCCAACTTTATTTCGTACGACAAACCGAGCACCGGTCCAAGGGCTACAGCTCAATTCTTTCCCCCGGCAGCGCCCTACGCCAGCCCACTCCTGCGCCTGACCCACCACTCGCCACACAGCGCCAGCACAAACGGCACCAACCACCACATTGACCGCATGGGGTGCCACCGTACACCCCGCGCCTCAACCTCAAGCGCCCGCTTGAGACTATCGCCCAACTGCCGTACTTGCGCGTCCGAAATCGCCCAGCCGCCACGCGCCACGGCCCAATCAGCCAGCGCCGCCACGCCACCCGCAGCGCTCCGCGGACGGGCACTGTCTACCACCACCGGCACCGCCGTCCGATAGTCGTTGGCGCGCACAACCAGCTGCGCCATTCCGCTCCATTCCGGCGCTCGTAGCACGCCCCGCAAAACACCGGGGTCAGCCGAGGAAAAGAGACGCACAGGTAGTCGGCGAACGCTGTCGCCGTCAGCTATTTCGAGCATCGCGGTAACCGACGCGCTGTCCATCGCCGCGACCCCGGTGAGCGCTTCACGCCACAGCACCTCCACCAACGTGCGTTCGCCCGGTGCCATCACCGACTGCGCAACCGTTACCGATACCGGCGGCACGGCGCGACTGGCCGCCCCA
>JBBRDJ010000118.1:0-9492 GCA_038203945.1 Gemmatimonadales bacterium | reverse complement strand
TACGACGCCGAACGCAAGAAGGCCTTTGTCGGCAAGTGGCGCATTGAGCAGCTCATCGGAACTGCCGTAGCATTTCCCGCGCTGATGAACCACGCCGCACGCGTGCTTTCGCGCCGCACCGACATTGCAGACTTGCTTATCGGTGTGACCGGCGATTTCGTTCCGGCACGTGAAGTGCTGCGCCCAGGCGTGCTGTGGCGCATGCTCGTACCACCCGCTCGCTCATGACGAATCTCTCATTTCCCGCCGTCGACCCGGCGCTCTTTCGTACGGTACTCAGTAGGTTTGCCTCCGGCGTTACGGTGGTCACATCGCGCGACGCCAATGGGCAGGACTACGGCATGACCGTCAGTGCCTTCAGCTCACTCAGCCTCGAGCCTCCACTGGTGCTCGTGTGCATTGATCGTTCGGCCGCGTGGCATGATGTGTTGCCCGAAGCAACACACTTCAACGTGCACGTTTTGGGCGCTGCGCAGGAGGCGATTTCGCGACGATTTGCGAGTGATCGCGCCGATCGATTCGTTGATGTGTCGCACTCGCGTGGCACCAACGGCGTCGTGCAACTCACGGGCGTGCTCGCGCTGCTCGAGTGCCGCATCACGGCGCGCCATTTGGCCGGCGATCACACGATTGTGGTGGGCGAGGTTGAACAGGCCTGTGCTGAACAAGGCGATCCGCTGCTGTATTTCTGCGGTGGTTACGCGCGGCTCACGCGCTGATGCAGCCCCTCGGTGGGTGCGGCCTGTGCTGACACCTGCCCGACGTCGTGGCATTGAACTGCTCGACGATCCGTCTATCGACCCGGCACTGGCCGCGCGTTCGCTCAGAGACATCGCACGTTCCAATCGATGGTTTGGAGGACGGCGCGCCGTAATGCGCGAACTCGACGTGGTGTTCGGCCATGTTCCGTCCAACAGCAAGCTGGTGCTGCTCGATGTCGGGACCGGCTTGGGCGATATTCCCCACGCCGCGCACCGCTTGGCGGGTCAGCGTAAGCTGTCACTTACCACCGTAGGATTGGAGCTCACCCCCTCGTTGGCGCACGGCGCACTCGCTGGCGCACAGCACGCGATTTGCGGGAATGCCCTCGCGCTGCCCTTTGCCAGCAACAGTGTCGACGTGGTCACCTGCTCTCAGGTGCTGCATCATTTTGAGGCCGAAGAAGCCGGCATCCTGCTGAGCGAAATGGCCCGGGTGTCTCGACGTGCGGTAATCGTGAGCGACCTGCGTCGCAGCTGGACAGCCGCCGCACTGCTGTGGCTGGTTTCGTTTCCACTCGGCTTTCATGCCGTCAGTCGACACGATGGGATCGTGTCCATTCTGCGCGGGTACACCGCTCCAGAGCTCGAGTCCGTTGTGCGTTTGGCGCTCGGCGGGACGCCTGCTGTGCAGCATCGTGCAGGATGGCGCATCACGGCCCGCTGGTCCGCTCGCTAGCTTCCTTCATGTCAAACCCCGCATCCATGTCGAGACCAGCACCGAGCGCGTCGTCGAAAGAGCCACCGCTGAACAAACCGTACGAATTGGGCCCGGTGCCCATGGCACGCCGACTGGTCACCATTGATGAACAGGTCGTGCGCGCTCCGATGGCGCGCATTTTCGAAATCGCGTGGCGAGTTGAGCACTGGCCGGCGTACTTGTCGCATTACCGGTTTGTGCGCTTCCGTTCCCGTGCCACAGACGGCGGCGGACTGGTGGAGATGTCGGCCAATCGCCCGTTTGGTCCGGTGGGTTGGCCTACCTGGTGGCTGTCGGAAATGTCGGTAGATCACGACACGCCGCTCGTTCGCTTCAAGCACGTTGGCGGTATCACCACACGCATGGACGTGGCGTGGGAGTTCGTTCCGGTTGACAACGGCACACGTGTTCGCATTGTGCATACGTGGGAAGGTCCTCACTGGCCGATCATTGGCGGGTTCGCAGCCACGGCCGTGATTGGTCCGGTGTTTGTGCACGGCATTGCGTCGCGCACACTGGCGGGTTTGGCCAAAGCCGCAGAACGTGGTGATACATTGGTCCATATGCGCCATGACATCGCACCGGCCGACAACACACGCGTCACCACGCCTGATCACTCCGGACGCACTGCGTGAGGCGCGAGTATCGTCGTGTTGCGATAACGGGCATCGGCTGCGTCACGCCGATTGGTACGGGGGTTGAGGCACTCTGGAATGGTCTGCGCGCGGAAAAGAGCGTTGTCACATCCATTTCCCGGTTTGACGCCTCGATCTTTCGAAGCAAGTGCAACGCGGCTGTCGCAGATTTCGATCCGCTCACGTACATGGACGAACGTCGCGCCAAACGGCTCGATCGGTTTGGTGCACTGAGCGTCGTGTCGGCAATGCTGGCGCTCAAGGATGCGCAGTTGGACCTCGCAACGATCGACCGGGACCGCGTGGGCACCATGATGGGCACGGCGCTGGGCGGTGTGGGCTACGCCGAAGAACAGGCCGCTCGGTTCATGCAGGGTGGATTGCGTGCTGTGGACGCCACGCTGGCGCTGGCCGTGTTTGGTGGTGCGTCAAGCTGCAACATTGCCATTGAGTTTGGCATCACGGGGCCGAACTCCACCAATGCCATGAGCTGCGCATCGGGGACGATTGCCATTGGTGAAGCGTTTCGTCGGGTGCGAGACGGCGAAGTGGATGTGATGCTCGGTGGCGGCGCGGAAGCACCGTTGGCAACGCTCTGTTTTGGTGCGTTCGCTCTTATTCGCGCCATGAGCACGCGCAACGAGGATCCCGCGCACGCGTCGCGTCCGTTTGATCGCGATCGCGATGGGTTTGTGATGGGTGAAGGCGCGTCGGTGTTGGTGCTCGAGTCGTGGGACCACGCGGTGGCACGCGGCGCGCACATTTACGCCGAGTTGGCCGGTTACGGTACCACCAACGATGCGCACCACATGACGGCGCCGCTACCCGATGGCACACAGGCGGCGCGCTGCATCTCGCTGGCACTGGCCGATGCCGATCTGACAGCCACCGACGTGAGTTACGTGAACGCGCACGGCAGCTCGACACCGCTCAATGATCCCACCGAGACAGTGGCGATCAAGCGTGCGCTCGGCTCACACGCGCACAAGATTCCCGTGTCGAGCACCAAAGGCTACTACGGTCACGCACTCGGCGCCTCAGGGGCCATTGAGGCCGCAATAAGCGCGCTGGCACTTGACCGCCAATGGATTCCGCCCACGGTGAATCTGGAGAACCCCGATCCAGCGTGCGACCTCGACCACGTGCCGAACACCGGTCGGGACGTGGCGGCTGATGTCGTGCTCAGCAACTCGTTTGGCTTTGGTGGCATCAACGCGGCGCTGGTATTCAAGCGGGTGTGAGGGACGGTTGCCGCGATGGACGGTGCGCACGATCGGATGAACGATGGTGCGCACCGTCACGCACACTTTGACAGCTCAGCGCGGATACTTGTCTTCGTAGCGCTGAATGCACTGCTGAATGACCGTCATCGCCACTGTGCTTTGACGCCAGCCTTCGATCTCCACGCGCTTGCCCTCGAGGTCTTTGTACACGTGGAAAAAGTGCTCCACTTCCTTGAGGTAATGTTGCGGCAGGTCGGCAATGTCAAAGTATTCCTGATGATACGGATCCTCGCTTGGCACGGCGAGGATTTTTTCATCCGGCTCACCACGGTCCTTCATGAGCAGTACACCAACCGGACGCACGGTAATGAGGCAACCCGGAAACGTGGGCTCGTTGATCAACACCAGCACGTCGAGCGGGTCGCTGTCTTCGGCCAGCGTGCCGGGAATGAAGCCATAGTCGCCCGGGTACTGCACGGCTGAATACAGCACGCGATCAAGTTTGAGCAGACCGGTGACCTTGTCGAGCTCGTACTTGTTGCGACTGCCTGACGGAATCTCGATCACTGCGGTGACCTGTTCCGGCGGCTGCGGACCAGGTGGAATATCGTGCCAGAGGTTGGACATGCAGAAGCTCAATCAGAGAGAAATACGCAACGCGAATCGCTGCGCGATTGTGCAACAGAACCGCGACATCACTCGGGGAGCGGGGGCGCACTGGTAAGGGCAACAGCCGTTTGACAGCGTTCACAGTGACGGTTGACCGTTGACAGTTTGAGTAAACCTCAACCGTTTACCGTCTACTCAGACCGTCAACGCCGTCAAACGGCTGTTCGCAGTCTCAGATCCCCCGCCGAAGCACTTCCGCCGCCTCAATCGCAAAATAAGTAATCACCATATCCGCCCCAGCGCGCCGGATCGCCAGCAGCGATTCCATCATCGCCCGTTCCCCATCAATCCAGCCGCGTTCGGCGGCCGCCCGAATCATCGCGAACTCACCGCTCACCTGATAGGCACACAATGGCACGCCGGTGTCACGTTTTACGGCCTGAATCACGTCAAGATACGCACCGGCAGGCTTGACCATGAGAATGTCGGCACCTTCGGCCAGATCAAGGCGCGCTTCCTTGAGTCCTTCAAGAATGTTGGCCGGATCCATCTGATAGCTGCGACGATCGCCAAACGTGGGCGTGCTTTCGGCCGCTTCACGGAACGGTCCGTAAAACGCCGACGCATACTTGACGGCGTAACTCATGATCGGCGTTTGCGTGTAACCCGCCGAGTCGAGCGTGTCGCGCATGTGCGCAATGCGGCCGTCCATCATGTCGCTGGGTGCGACAATGTCGGCGCCGGCCTGGGCATGTGACAACGCTTCGCGCGAGAGCAGTTCAAGGGTGGCGTCGTTATCTACTTCGCCGTGTTCCGTGAGCACACCGCAGTGTCCGTGATCGGTGTACTCGCACATGCACACATCGGTGATCACCAGCAACCCGGGATACTCGCGCTTGATCGCGCGCACCGCTTCCTGCACCGGACCGTGTTCGTGCCAGCCGCTGGAGCCGGTGGCGTCTTTGGTGTCGGGAATGCCGAACAACAGCACGCCGCCAAGGCCGGCTTTAGCTGCGGCTTCGGCATCACGCAGCATCTCGTCAACAGACGTTTGCGATACACCGGGCATGGAGCCAATCGGGGTGCGCAAGCCCTCGCCGTTTCGCACAAAGAGCGGCAGGATAAACTGCGAGGCCTGCAGGTGTGTCTCGCGCACGAGCTGGCGAATAGCGGCGGTGCGACGAAGCCGACGCGGGCGCACGCGAGGGAATGTCCCCAGCGCCGAGAGCTCGGTGTCGTGCTGCGTGGCGCGCAGAAACGGATCAGTGCCGCTGCTCATGCGTGACCACCGCCCGTCGCCCGCAACTGATCCAGAATCTCGCCAGCGCCCTCGGCCAATAGCTCTTCAGCCAGCGCGCGTCCCGTTTCTTCCGGTGATTGATCATCAACCGCCCTCGACCCGCGCAGCACGGTGCGTCCGCTCAGATCCGCGATACACGCATGCAACGTGAGGCCGCCATCACTATCCCGCACCACCGCCGCGCCAATCGGCACCTGGCATCCCCCTTCGAGCGTGGCCAGCAGCGCACGTTCGGCCGTGATCGCGTGTCGAGTTGGTGCGTGGTCCAGCTGTTCCAGCAGCGCGCGCATGGGCTCGTCGTCGGTACGCGACTGAATGGCAATCGCCCCCTGCCCCGGTGCGCTCAGCCACTCCGGCGGATTGAGCAGACTCACGATGCGCTCCCCCAATCCCAGCCGTTTGAGTCCAGCTGCGGCCAGCAGTGCGGCGTCTACCTGGCCTTCGTCGATTTTGCGCAGTCGGGTGCCCACGTTGCCACGCAGCTCCTGCACATCGAGATCGGGACGGAGCGCCAGGAGTTGGGCGCGCCGTCGCAAGCTCGATGTCCCAATGCGTGCACCGTGCGGCAGATCGGCCAGCGACCGCACCGTGGAGCCTTGCGTCACCACCAGCGCGTCACGCGGGTCTTCACGCTCCAGCAGCGCGACCACCGTGAGCCCCTCAGGATCGGCCGTAGGCAGGTCCTTGAGCGAGTGCACGGCACAATCAGTGCGATGGGCACGTAAATCCGCCTCCAACTCGGCGGTAAACAGCCCTTTTTCACCAATCGCCGAAAGCGGCCGATCAAGAATGCGGTCACCAATGGTGGTGTATTCGGTGAGCGTGGAGTCCACGCCATGCGTCGCCAGCAGCGCCGCCACCTCATGCGCCTGCGCCATGGCCAGTGCCGACGAGCGAGTTCCAATCCGGACTACGTGAGTCATGCGAGCGGGAAAAGTGTCAGGTGTGATTGACAGACAAGTTATCCGGTTGACGGGCGTGCGTCGATGCAGGGCGGGACGGGAGTCAAAAATGGCGAAACACAGCTCCGATTCGCGCGGGCTTGCGGTCCGCAAGCGCAAGAGCATTCTGGTCGATCAACGCAAACTGGACGCGGCCAAAATCACCCTCGGTGCGTCTACCGAGACGGCGACGATTGATCTCGCCCTCGATCTGGTCGTCTTTCGGACCGAGGTGTTTGAGGCGCTGGATCGCATCGCGGCGGAGGGTGCCGCCGAGAATTCGACCGCCGCGCTGTGGCAGAATGATCTATTGCTGGCACACACCGCGCGTGAGCGAGGGTGGCGCGTCATCACCCGAGACAAGGATTTCAGCCGTATTCGTTCGCAAATCAAGGGGCTTCGAGTCGAATCCCCATTTCCGCGACGACCGCTTTGATCAGGCCGCAGACGAAAAGAATCCGCGCTGCCCGGTTGGCGCTACGGCTTGCGAATTCTCGCGCGCACCAGGTACGGCACGTCGAGTGAGTCGCTGACCACGCCGTACAACACACCGTCTCGAACGAACGGTTGCGGAGAGAGAAGCGGTCGGAACGGTGCGACTACGCTTCCAAGGAATGATCCGGTCGGATTGAACACATCGAACGGCCGCTCGTCCGTACACGCACCACGGCGCGTCGCGACCCACACGAAGCCCGCGTCTTCCAGAAAGAAGTTTGTCGCCAGCGGCCTCGTACGCGGGATCCAGCTCCGTCCACATCTTCACGCTTGAGCCAACGATTCCCAGAGATGGAGCGTGGCGTAAGCGCGCCACGGACGCCACGACTCGGCCCGCGCCAAGATGTCACGACGGGGCACTTGGGCGGCGGCCATCGCCTTGAGAACGCCAAGGTCTGCGGCCGGAAAGGCATCACGATCACCGAGAGCGCGCATGCGCACGTACTGCGCCGTCCACGGCCCGATACCCGGTAGCGCCACCAGCGTGGCCTCGGCTTGTTCGGTGGGAACGCCGCGCAGTGCCTCAAGATCCACGCGTCCCGTGGCGACGGCCTGCGATACGGTGTGCAGCGTGGCCGCCTTGGCGTTGGTAAGTCCGATGGTACGCAGCGTGTCGGCACCGGCATCGGCGAGACGTTGCGGCGAGGGAAAGCCGAAGAGCGGCGGCTCTCCTTGCACGTCGGCGAGCGGTGCGCCGAACATACGAACGAGGCGATCGGTCATGGTGCTCGCCCCCACCACGCTCACCTGCTGACCGAGCACCGCGCGAATCAGTCCTTCGAATGGATCGAGCAGCTGCGGAAGCCGAAGGTATGGACGGGCGGCGATCAGGGGCTTCAGCAATGCGTCGCGTTTGGCCAGTGCGCGGAACGGCGTGAGGTCGGTGTCGAGGTCAAAGCTACGCCGCACCAGCGCGACAACCTGAGACGACGGCAATGCCGGTCTCGTGCGCGCAGTGAGTACGTGCGCATTGGCATCGTATTCGAGGTCGAGCAGCATGTGCTCACCGGTAACGTGCAGGCGCACACTGCGCAGGTAGCGATGGCCCTGCACGCGCTCGAGCGAATCCACGGTGCGCACCACCAGGTAGCGCAGCGTCCAGCGGACGTCTACATCCGCTGGTAGTGCGATGCGGACGCGGCGGGACCAGGCGGGCCGGAGGCTCATGAGGTGCGGATCTGTTCAGTCGTCACGGTGTCGAGCAGGGGCATGAACAGAGACATCCATGGCGCATGGCGAGCACGGTGCGGATTGGGCTCACATTCGTCGTCGCACCGCTGCCGGCACCACGCCATCGCCACGCGGCAAGGCCGCACCTTCCACCTGCAGCAGCGCCTTCTTGATCGCATTGCCCCACCGATACCCACTCATCGATCCATCGGCGTGAATGACGCGATGACAGGGGATCACAACCGCTACACGATTCGTCGCGCAGACGTTGGCGACGGCGCGCGCCGCACCGGGATTGCCAATGGCCGCAGCGATCTGCGCGTAGCTGCGCGTTTCGCCGCACGGGATGGCGTTGAGCGCGTCCAGCACGCGCTGCTGGAACGCCGTGGCCGGAAGGTCGATGGCGACATCCGGCGCGTGGCGCTCACCCTCGAGGCGTGCGGTGACGGCGCGGAGCATCGACCCCATCGCGCCGTCGGCATCCGCCACAATTGTCGCGCGCGGGAACTCGTGTCGCAGCTCCTCCACGAGAACGTCCTCGCCAGCCGCCAGCGAGACCCAGCACAGGCCCACTTCCGTGGCACCGATCACGAGCCTACCGAGCGGTGTGTCGGCGGCCGCCCATCGAATCGTCACGCCTTTACCACCACGTCGATAAACGAGCCGTGTCATACCAGGCCGTCGTGCGGTAGCGGTGCAGGCCTGATTCGAGTCAGCGTAGCCCGCGTCAGAGCTTGCAGCCACTACAACACGATGCGCTCGAGTCGTTCGGCGATCCATACCTTCACTATGGACAGGCGCGTGGCTTCCTGCCGAGATGTCGTTGCCGTGATCGAACATCCTGTCGAAACTCCTGGATTTCGTACCGTGATCTCGTCGGGTCGATGAGAGAACATACGTGTAGTCTGCCCACCGTCAAATGACTTGCGACGTGTCGCCGGAAGCGCCGAGGCGTCGACAACACATTCTTGCAAACCCGCACGTCATTGTCCTACCGGGACTATCGCACGTTCCGAGTGTACGCCGAGTCCGGTACATTCCACGCATTGCGCTCCTCAGACACTGATCCACTTTCCCATGATCGACGCCAAGAATCTTCTGAACCAGTTCCTCGGCCCCAATGCCGCCGACTCCATGCGCCAGGCAAGCGGCTCGGCCAAGCAGAAACTGAACAGCACGGGTATGGGTGGCTTTGGCGGCGGCGCCGTGGTGGGTGGCCTGCTGGGCCTGATGTTGGGCAGCAAAAAGATGAGAAAAATGACCAAAGGGGTGGTGGGATATGGGGGTGCGGCGGCGGCGGGCGCGTTGGCCTTCAAAGCGTATCAGAACTGGCAGCAAAGCAAGGCGCCAGCTACGGCTCCGGTAGCGACTCCAGCCGATTTCAGCCAAGTGGACCGCAATTTTTTGCCTGAGACCAATCCCGCCGCTGATGGGCAGCCGTTCCAGCTGGCGCTGATCCTGGCCATGATCGGGGCCGCCAAGGCAGACGGTCATATCGATGCGGCGGAGCAGACATCGCTGTTCGAGCAAGTCGAGAAGTTCGGGCTGGATGCCGAAAGCAAAGCCTTCGTGTTCGACGCCATCACTCGACCGGTGGATATGGCGGCCATTGCGGCCTCGGCACGCGGGATCGAGCAGGCCACCGAACTGTATCTGGTCTC
>JBBRDJ010000117.1:0-9619 GCA_038203945.1 Gemmatimonadales bacterium | reverse complement strand
TTGGCGTGGAGAAAGTGCGGCTACACTCAGCAGCAGTGCAGCAAACGGAAGCGCGCGAAGCAAAGAAACGATTGGTCGCATACACGAAGAAAAAGGAGGAACGCAAACCGCACCAGTGGCGACCCACCGCATCAGAGACGTCACGCGACCTACAGCATTGGCCGCTTGGTGTGCGCCTCGGTGCTGATCTGGAACTGATGGGCCACCGACAGTAGCTGGTCGTCATTGTACAGCGCACCGGTAATTACACCGCAAATCGGCTGCGGATTGAGCTTGGGCGCGCTGTCGGCCGCCGCGCCCGGGCGTGACCCGCCCGGTACGTCGAACTTGTACGGCAGCACGGCGCACGGATGTCCCGTTTGCGCGTTGGGCCCGATGTCGGCCGTTGGCGAGCCTACGAACATGTCGAGTTCGCGCATGAACTCGCCCCACTGCGCCACCAGCATGTAGCGTCGACGTTGCTGCTGCAGAAACTCATAGCCGGTTATTGTACGGCCGCGCACAAACCGGGGATTCCAATCGGCTGGGGCCATTGGATCAGTCGGTGTCGCCGGCGCTGCAGCGGCTACCGCTCTCGTCTCCTCGCCCGTTGGCAGATTGTTGAGGTCCAGCCCGATTTCCTTGGCCTTGCGCTGCACGTAGGCATCAAACGCTGCCGCATATTCCACGTTCAGCCCGCTGCCTGAACCGGGTACGGTGGGCCGCGGACCGACCTCACGCGGCATGGCACCGAGTGCGCGTAGCCCGCTTACCAACTCGGCGGGTGCGTTGGGGTCCACACCAATGCGCAGCGACGTGAGGCTCAGGTTGCGGTCAAACGCAAATGGCGTGGTGATCGTGGACGGGTCTTTCTCGTCGACGCCGTGAATCGCGTTGAACACCATCGCGCAGTCTTCAATCGTGCGACACATCGGCCCAACGCGGTCCATACTCCACGCCAACACCATGCCACCGCTCCGGCTCACACGTCCGAACGTGGGACGCAGGGCGCTGATGCCGTTACGGATGGCGGGCGACACGATGGAGCCCTGCGTTTCGGTGCCAATACTGAACGCCACGCACGCTGCCGCAGTGGCCGATCCCGGACCCGCCGACGACCCGCTCGCCCCGAGTGTGAGATTCCACGGATTGTTGGTGCGTCCACGAAACCACTGGTCATTCTGAGCGAAGAGACCCGTGGACAGCTTGGCCACGAGCACCGCACCGGCGTCGCGCAGTCGCACCACGATTTCGGCGTCTTCATCGATAATGCGGTCCTTGAAATCGGGAGCGCCCCAGGTGGTGGGCACTCCCTTGGTATTGAACAGATCCTTGAGACCGTACGGAATACCATGCAGCGGACCGCGATAGTTGCCGGCGGCGATTTCGGCGTCGGCGCGATCGGCTTCGGCGCGCGCCTGCTGCGGCAGAATGGTCACGGCGAATAGCAACGTGGGGTCGAGACGCTCAAGCCTCGCGAGGTAGATGTCGGTGAGGCGACGCGAGGTGATTTTCCGTTCCTTGATGAGCGTCGAGAGTCGGTGTGCGGGCAGATAGGCAATGTCTTCGTCGGTGGACGGTACGCTGCCGCGAAATGGCTCTACCACGAACTCACTACGTTCAAACGCTTCTCGCCCGCGCTCGCGCACTAGTTTTAGCATGATTGCGCCCGTACCACCCGGCCAGGGCTGGAACTGCAGCGCAGGGGGCTCGCCGTTGCCCAGCGGATCGAGCACTTGTTGC
This sequence comes from Gemmatimonadales bacterium, assembly GCA_038203945.1. GTDB lineage: Bacteria > Gemmatimonadota > Gemmatimonadetes > Gemmatimonadales > Gemmatimonadaceae > JAABRT01. Next base: position 7,897 of record JBBRDJ010000117.1, on the reverse strand, counting down.
GAACGCAGAGCGCGCAGCACATCACGTTGCAGTGAACGTGGGGCGTCGCTGGCAAAGGCGCGCTGTGCCTGAGCGGCCTGCGCGCCAAAGGTTGTGGCCGCCGCCGCAACGAGCGAGTAGAACATGAACTGGCGACGATCTACGCCCGTTGCAGCGTCGTCATGTTCGGTGCGGGAGAGATCAGCCTCGAGCTGATCGAGCATTTCGTCGGGAGCAGGCACAGGAGTCTGGAGGCGGGAGGAGAGCAACAAACGATCCGGGTGGCAGCGCCGAGCCAGTCGGTTGACGCGTGCGTTAAAACAAAGCTTCGCACTACGACGCGCGGCGTCAACTGCTCGCCGGTTCTGTTGTCCACCACTTGCCCGCACGCTGACGTGCGGTAGCGTTCAGGAACGCCTTCCTCCACCTGCAATCATTCGCTTATGGCTTCCAGTCTGCTGGCCCTGCTCGACGACATCACCACCCTGCTCGACGACGTGGCAGCCCTAAGTAAAGTTGCGGCCACCAAAACCACGGGCGTCATTGGTGATGACCTCGCGCTCAACGCGGAGCAGGTCACCGGCTTACGGGCCGAGCGCGAGTTGCCGGTGGTGTGGGCGGTGGCGAAGGGATCGTTTTTGAACAAGCTGATTCTGGTGCCGGCGGCACTGATGATCAGCGCGTTCTACCCGCCAGCCATTTTGCCGCTGCTCATGATTGGTGGTGTGTTTCTCGTGTACGAAGGCTTTGAAAAAGTTGCACACAAGTTTGCCGAACGAACAGACGATGAAACGGAGCTTCGCCAGCGACGCGTAGAAGCGTTGGCCGATCCCAAGGTAGACCTGGTCGCGTTGGAAAAAACGCGCATAAAGGGCGCCATCCGCACAGACTTTATTCTGTCGGCGGAAATCATTGTCATTTCCCTCGGGACGATGGCAACGGCCGCGATGAGCCGACAGATTGTGGCCTTGAGCGCGATCGCAGTGGGCGTGACAATATTCGTGTACGGCTTGGTGGCCGGCATCGTCAAACTTGATGATGTCGGTCTACGACTGACCAAAGCCGGCGGCGACGCTGGTGATGATGGGTGGAAGCAGGGCCTGGGGCGAGGCATTCTGGTGACGGCGCCATATCTCATGAAAACGCTCTCGATCGTCGGCACGGCCGCCATGTTCAGCGTGGGCGGGAGCATTATCGTGCATGGCATTCACGCGCTCGACGAGCAGGTGATAAGCCTTACCGCAATGGTAGCCAGTGGTGGCATTGGGGCCACGGTGGTGAAGATGCTGCTCGAGGCCATTGTTGGCGTGATCATAGGTGGCATCGTGCTTGGAGTGGTGACCGGGGGCAAAAAAATGTTCGGTCAATCACGTAAAGCAGCCACCACGCACTGATCCACTCTACCGCAGAACGGGCTTATCGTGAACGACCAGATTGAGCGCCACTGGAGTCGGCGCTCTCTTCTGTGTCACTCATCAGGAGCGCCAACCACCGCACATCGTCGTACGATTCAAAGAGATATTTCACGGCGATGGACAGCGGCACCGCCATCAAAGCGCCCACGGGTCCGAGGAGCCAGCTCCAGAACACCAGCGAGAGCACGATCACCGCAGGCGAAAGGTCGAGCGACTCACCCATGAATCTCGGCTTGACGACATTGTCAAGCACGGCGTTGATAATCGTGAAGCCAACCACCACCATTGCGGCGCGACCCACTCCAAACTGCAGCAGGGCAAGCAACGTGGGCGGCACCAGCGCGAGCACAAAGCCGATGTTCGGCAGGAAACTGAGCAGAAACGACAGCACGCCCCAGAGAATCGCGAAGTCAACGCCAAGCGCGTACAACAGCAGCGTATTGGCTACGCCGGCCACCAGACCGAAAATGCTGGTAATGACGACGTAACTCCGCATGCTCGCGACAAAACCGTCGAGGCCGGAGACGGGCTCGGTTTCATCTTCGTCTGAGACGTTGTTTGCTGTGTTGTTTGCTGTGTTGCTGTCGTCAGCCTTTCTCCGCTCGGGCTGTAACTGCGTCGCATTGTAAAGCTTTTGCGGATACCGCACGGCTTCGATCATCATGAAGGCCATGATGAGGATGAGAATGCCGAAGTTGCCGGCGGTAGACGTAATGCCGCCGGCAACCGACATCGCGCGTCCTACAATCGCGCCGGGTTGCAGAGCATCCGTCGAGAGCAGTCGCGACGAATCGAACGGGAGCCTCGCCAGCAGACTGGTAACGGAGTCGCGCAGTGTTTCTACCCGTGCCTGATACTCCGGCAGCTTGTCCTGCAGTTGCGCGAGCGATGACCAGACAAGCAATGCCAGCAATGCGAGCGCGGCCACTCCCAGCACGATGCCGGTGAGCGCGGCCAGCGTTGGTGGTAAGCCGCGTTTGCGCAACCATCGCGAGCCGGGACTCCACGCAATGGTGATGAGCAGCGCAATGAGCACTGGCCCAATCACCGGTGCAGCGGCGCGCATGCCGGCCAGCACGATCACCGCGCTGGCCGCTATCAGAAGCAGGCGGCCAAATGGCGAAAGGAACGCCTGCACGCGTTCGTGGCCTAGACTGACCCGGCGTCCGACACGCGCGGCATTTCGTCGAGCGCAACACGGAGCTGATCAAGGCAGCGCGTGGCCAGCTCTGGCGACGCGTAGCCTTCCCGCGTGAGATCCACTGGATGCCAATGCCACGATGCTTCGCTGGTAGCGCTCGGAACAAGGGTTTCTTCCCACACCTGCACCGGCACGGGCGGCACGTGGCGCGCGCTCAGGCGCTCGGGGAGATGGTCGCCACGGGGGGCGATAATTCCACGCCACACAATGGCGAGGAGCTCACCGGCAGCCGGTGAATCACTTCCATTGCGCAACCAGGCAACGGTGAGTGCGACCGGTCCCAGCTGCACGATGCAACGGTCGGGCGACTTGCGAACGGTTGGGACGTCGAAGTCCTGCTCGCGAGCGAACACCTTCGAGGCGGCAATCAGTTCATCAGCCAGTCGCGAGAACTCGCGCGTACATACGGCAAGTGCCCGGTGCGACGAAAGGAAGGCGTGCCGCGACATGGGATCGCGAATATCGGCGGCGGGCTGTTCGGGTGCATTTTGAATCACGGCTGTTCCCCAGATAAACGTGGAACGCAAGTGCGCCGTGCAGTGGACAGATGTCCAGCCGCACGGCGCACCACTAACTCACACACCCATCGCACATGACGATGGCGTGAACGAGGTGAAGACGGCCTGCTTGCGGGTTAACGGCCCGAGCGCGAGACGTTCTCAGCGGCTGGACCCTTCTGGCCCTGCACGATGTCGAACTCTACCGTCTCACCTTCGGTGAGGGACTTGAAACCATCGCTCTGGATGGCCGAGTGGTGAACGAAGCAATCCTTCTGTCCATCGGCTGGCGTGATAAAGCCAAAGCCCTTCGCATCGTTGAACCACTTTACTGTGCCGGTCGTACGCATTACAAAAACTCCTGAGAAACTGTGATATCTTGCTGTAAGTCGGGAGCTCGGCTTTGACACCGGATGCAAAACGATACCGACCAACACCTGCTCGTGATCACCTTCACGACGGTCGTCATCACTTGATGACTGCGATACAAACAAAAAAGGACCCGCTCGCTTTGGCAGGCCCGTTTCATTCGGAACATGTCCACGCATCGAAATGTGTGTATCGCTCCTTATAAACTAATTCCTTGAGGCGCCCGGCGCCAGTCCACGGCAAAAGCAGGCTTCCGCCGCACGTGGTATTTTCTTGCAGTCGCCCTCGCAGTACTGCTGCAAACCACGATTTTGTGCTCTGAATGTGAAGCACCGCGCGGGCAATCCCATCCACCGTCTGTCATCCCCCTCCGATTTCATGTGCTCTGTGTCACGAACGCTTTCTCTCTCGGCCACACTCGTTCTTTCCAGCCTTTCCGCTACGGTCGCCCACGCACAAACCAACTCTGACACACGCGGTTTCTCGGTTGGGGCGGGGCTATCCAGCATGACCGTGCGAGCCGATTTTGGTACGGCCAATACCTCTGAGTTGGGCATCGGATACCACGGTGAACTGGCCTACGGACTGGAACGACCGCTCCTGCTGTTTGCCCGGTTCTCCGCCGTGGTCGTGGATGCGCGAATCGATTACGATGTGACGCAGCTCGACGTTGGCGCACGCTATGTTTTTCTCGGATCGGCGCAGAACTTGCGACCATACGTGGAGCTCGGCGTTGCGCGCCGCACAGTCACGCAGCTAAATGTGCTGATTGCAGAGGTGGAGCCGAGTGATGTGACTCGCTCATCTATTGGCGTTATGGCGGGTGCCGGTGCGCAGCTGTTCGTGAACTCACGTATCGCGATTGATGCGGCGGTCACCGTGGCGCCTGGCACTTTCAGTGAATGGTCGACCTTCGGGCAAGCGGTCCCGGTGGAAAGCATCGATGTCACAACGATTGGTCTGCGCGCGGGCATCAGACTGTGGCCGTTTTCAAAGTGAGGTAGTAATGCGTACGCCCACGCGAGTGCCACGATTGGCCCTGCAGATTGTTGTATGCGTCATAGCGCTGGCTGGCTGTGAGCGAGCGGTTGAGGTGGATCTCGTGTTGCGTGGTGGCACCATTTACGACGGCAGTGGTCAACCGGGCGCGGTGGGAGACGTTGCGATCAACGGCGACACCATTGTTGCCGCCGGCGATGTGGGCGCGCTGAAAGGGGCTCGTGAAATCGATGTGACGGGACTGGCCGTGGCACCCGGATTCATCAACATGCTGTCATGGGGTGTCGAATCGCTCTTGCATGACGGACGCGGTTTGTCTGATGTCATGCAGGGCGTGACGCTGGAAGTGTTCGGCGAAGGCGTGTCGATGGGTCCGCTCAACCCTGCCATGCGCGCGGAGATGATCGCCGAGCAGGGTGACATTCGTTTTGATGTACCATGGACGACGTTGAGCGAGTACCTCGAGCACCTCGTTGCACGTGGCGTGTCAGTGAACGTCGCGTCGTTTGTCGGAGCGACCACGGTGCGCATTCACGAACTGGGCTACAACAATCGCGCGCCCAACAACAAGGAACTCACGCGCATGCAGGATCTGGTGCGCGCGGCCATGCGCGACGGCGCGCTCGGTGTGGGCTCATCACTTATCTACGCACCCGCATTTTATGCCAGCACCGACGAACTTATCGCGTTGATGAAGGCGTCGGCTGAATACGATGGCATGTATATCAGTCATCTGCGCAGCGAAGCGAATCAACTGCTCGAAGCAGTTGACGAACTCATTCGCATTGCGCGGGAGTCGGGAGCGCCAGCGGAGATTTATCACCTCAAGCAGGCGGGCGCCGACAACTGGGCCAAGCTTGATGCGGTGATCGCGCGCATTGATGCCGCCCGCGCCAGCGGCGTGCGCATTACCACTGACATGTACACCTACACCGCCGGCGCCACGGGACTCGACGCCGCGATGCCGCCGTGGGTGCAGGAAGGTGGTTATGACGCGTGGGCCAGCAGGCTCGGCGACGTGGCGGTGCGCCGCAAAGTGATCGATGAGATGCGCACACCCACCAACGCATGGGAAAACCTCATGCTGCTGTCCGGATCGCCCGACCGTGTGCTGCTGGTGGGGTTCAAGGCCGACTCGCTCAAACGACACACCGGACGCACGCTCGCGGCCGTGGCTGAAGAAATGCAGCTCTCGCCGGAAGAAGCCGCGATTGAGTTGGTGATTCGTGACGGCTCGCGCGTTGGCACGGTGTACTTTCTCATGAACGAAGACAATGTGCGTCGGCAAATCCAGCTGCCCTACATGAGCTTTGGCAGTGACGGTGGTGCGCTGGCGCCTGAGGGCGTGTTTCTGAAGTCCAATCCGCATCCGCGCGCATACGGCAACTTCGCGCGGGTGCTCGGCACCTACGTTCGTGATGAACAGTTGATCACGCTTGAAGACGCCATTCGCCGACTGAGTGCACTGCCGGCTGAAAATCTGCAGCTGCGCAAACGTGGGCGATTGCAGCGCGGCTATCACGCCGACGTGGTGGTGTTTGATCCGGCCACGGTAGCCGACAAGGCCACGTTCGAATCGCCGCACCAACTGGCGGTGGGCATGCAGCACGTATTCGTGAACGGTGTGGCGATTGTGGACAACGGCACGCACACCGGCGCCACGCCCGGGCAGGTCGTGCGCGGTCCTGGTTGGACCGGATGGAGTGATTCGTTGCCGCGGTAAAGGAACGCGCTGCAGTCAGTCGTGCGATGTGTCTGACTGCTGCAGCGCGTGGTTCACGATGTCCTGCGCATCGGCCTGCAGACGAGCGAGATGGTCGGCGCCGCGAAAGCTTTCGGCGTAAATCTTGTACACGTCTTCGGTGCCCGACGGACGCGCAGCAAACCACCCGTGGTCGGTGCTGACCTTCACGCCACCAATCGCCGCGTTGTTGCCCGGCGCGTGGGTGATGATGTCGGTGACCGGATCGCCAGCCAGTGTAGACGCGGTGATGTTGCGGGCACCGAGTGATGCCAGCACGCGCTTCTGCTCAACCGTGGCGGCCGCATCGATACGAGCATACACCGGCTCGCCAAGCTGCGCCGCCAGTTGTGTGTAGCGCTCATACGGATCGTGTCCGAGTCGTGCCGTGATTTCGGCCGACAGCAGTCCGGCAATGATGCCGTCTTTGTCGGTGGTCCACACCTGGCCATCGTGGCGGAGGAACGTGGAGCCCGCGCTCTCTTCGCCCACAAAGCCGAGCGTGCCGTTTACCAATCCGTCCACAAACCATTTAAACCCCACCGGCACTTCGTACATGCGCTTGTTGTGGGCCGCGCACACACGATCAATCAGGCTGCTGCTGACCACGGTTTTGCCAATCGCAATGTCGTGACGCCACGCGGGTCGGTGCGCAAGCAGATAGTCAATACACACGGCGAGATAGTGATTGGGCGCGAGCAATCCGTGCGCGCCCGACACAATACCGTGACGATCATGATCGGTGTCGGCGGCCATGGTTACGGTAAAGCGCTTCGCATCGTCGAGCACGCTGGCCATGGCGTATGGTGACGACGGATCCATGCGCACCTGTCCGTCCCAGTCGCGCGTCATGAAGCGAAACGCGGCGTCAACCGTTGTGTTGAGCACAGTGAGCGGCAGGTGATAGTGATCCGCAATATGCTGCCAGTAGTATACGCCGGCTCCGCCGAGTGGGTGCGCCGCAATCGTGATCGGCGCATCGCGAATCACCGCAAAGTCGAGCACGTGCGAAAGATCCCTCACGTACGCGGTGCGGTAGTCGTGTGTGTGCGTAGTGGAGGCGGTGCGTGCGGTGTGCACGCTTACGCGCTGTACATCGCGCAATCCGTTTTCCAGCAGCTCGTTGGCGCGCGCCTGGATCGCGCGCGTGGCGTCGCTGTCGGCCGGACCACCGTGCGGCGGATTATACTTGAATCCCCCGTCGGCTGGCGGATTGTGCGAAGGCGTGATCACAATGCCGTCAGCCATCCCCGCCGCGCCGCGCCCGGAATGCTCGCGATTGAAGCAGATGATGGCGTGCGACAGTGCCGGTGTCGGGACGAAATCACCCGCGGGCGCAATCATTACCGTTACGCCATTGGCCGCCAGTACTTCGAGGGCTGTTTCATGTGCTGGTGTGGAGAGCGCGTGCGTGTCGGCCGCGAGAAACAACGGACCGGAAATGTCGTGCGCGGCACGATACTCGCAGATGGCTTGTGTGATGGCGAGGATGTGCGCTTCGTTAAACGAATCGGTGAACGCGGAGCCGCGGTGTCCCGAAGTGCCAAACGCCACACGTTGTGCGGGATCGGTGATGTCGGGTGTGCGTGTGTAGTACGCGGTGACAAGCGCTGAAAGGTCTACGAGCTCAGCGGGCGAGGGCCGAGTGCCGGCGGTGGGATGAATGGTCATGCACGAAACGTACGATGCGGGAATA
>JBBRDJ010000116.1:0-9631 GCA_038203945.1 Gemmatimonadales bacterium | reverse complement strand
CCGTTCAACGAATGGACGATCGCGTCGGACATTCGCGAGATCGATCGCGTTGTACTGGCCGTCACGTCGCTTTGTGAGGCGGCAGGATTTCCCGGCAAAGTTTGTCGGCTGAACATTCCGGTAGCGCTCACTGAAGCGATTGCCAACGCGATTGAACGCGGTAATGGTGGGGATGCCGCCCGATCGGTGCGCGTGATGGCGCGCATTGACGATACCGGATTGTGCGTTGAAGTGACGGACGAGGGCCAGGGTTTCGATGTCGACGCCGTTCGCGCGCTCGCCGATGATGGTGACTGGATCGAACGCGAAGATGGGCGTGGCGTGTTTCTCATGTACGCGCTCATGGATCAGGTGGAAACCTGGTGCGATGCGGGGCATACTGTACGCTTGGTGTTGCGTCGGTCATGAATACGTTAACCGATGTACTGCTGGCGTATCGCGCGGCTTCGGGACGCAATGCGACGCTGTGGGAGTGGCGCGCTGCCAATGAAACGCCGTACTTGTTGGCGGCCTCGGATGTGTCGTGCGCGGCTGCGCAGACGGCGCCCGCCGGCCCAATGGATGGTATTGCACGCTGGGCTGCCACCGGCGGATGGCGCGCGTTTGCAGTTGGAACGAACGCGCTGCCGGCCTGGCTGATCACGGCGCCGTTGCCGGATGTGCACGATGCGCAATCGCGGCCATCCAACAGCGAGCAAAACGATGTGGTCGACGTACTGCTCTCCATGCTGCTGCCGCACGTACGCCGATTGGTGCGGGAACGCGATGGCGCCACGCACGAACTCGCGGAACGATACGAAGAAATCAGTCTGCTGTACGCGATCGGTGAGTTGCTCGGCAGCGGGACGACGGTAGAAGCGGCAGCGTTTACCGTGTTGCGGGAACTCGCGCAGACCGTGGGCGCGCCGCGCGGTGCCCTCATGTTGCACGATCCCGTGCGCGAGGTATTGGTACCGGCTGCGCTGATCGGGATTACGCCGTCTGAGATGACCGTGGTGTCAGTGCGTGAAGAACGACTGCTGGCGGTGCGCGCGTTCAACACCGGCGAGACGTTCGCAGAAGACGGAGGCCTGGCGGCGCAAACCGGCGCACCGTTGTTGGCCGCCGATGGCGGACCGGTGTTGGCGGTGCCAATTCGACGCACGTCATCGAGCGGCAACGTGGCGTTGGGCACCGTCGTGCTGGCCGGACGTGCGGGCGATGCACCGTTCAGCGCTGGCGATCGCAAACTGGTAACCGCCATTGCGTCGCAAGTGGGCACCACACTGCACAACGCGCGTTTGGTGCGCACCGCGCTCGAGCAGGAACAGCTCGCTCGCGAGATGCGTCTGGCGCATGATCTGCAGATCAAACTGTTGCCTGCGACTACAGTCGTAGAGCCCGAGGCGCGGGCTGCCGCACGGGTTGTTCCCGCGGAAAGTGTGGGTGGCGATTTTTATCTGCTTGCGCGGCTATCGCAGGATCGCACGGCGGTGGTTATTGGCGACGTGTCCGGACACGGCTATCAGGCCGCGCTGGTGATGGCGATGGCCATGAGTGCGACCGCCATTCATGTGCAAGCGGTCATGGACCCCGGTGTTGCGCTCGATGCGGTACGCCGATCGCTGGCCGACGAACTCGAAAGTACCGAAATGTCGATCACTCTCTTTTGTGGCGTGATTGACGAGGGTGCGGGCGTGGTGCGATTTGCCAACGCCGGACATCCGCACGCCTTTGTATTGCGAAACGACGAGAGCGTGTTGAGACTTCCGGCGCAGGTTCCACCGCTCGGACTGAGCGACGTGGCCATTGACGGTGCTGAAGTCCGATGGTCCAAAGGCGATCGGCTGTTGCTTTTTACCGATGGTGTTGCGGATGCACGCAATGCCTTGGGCGAGCGGTTCGGTGAAGCGGCAGCATTGCAGGCAGCACGGCGCACGACTGCCGATGAACACATGCAACCGGACACTACCTTGCAGAACATTCTGAGTGCGGTGAACGCCTTTCGTGGCGACACGCCGCTCATGGATGATGTGGCCGTGGTGGTGGTGGACCGGCTTGGTGACGTGCAACCCCAACGCTCGTGACACGCAAGGGCAAAGCAGGGCGACCACTGGCGCAACCGCCGCGGCAACGTTCGGGCTTTCATACGCCGCGCAAGCGACTGGGTCAGCATTTCCTCAACGATTCGCGCGCGCTCGATGCCATCGTGCAGGCGCTTGGTCCGCTGGACGGAAAGACGGTCATTGAGATTGGTCCCGGACGTGGTTCGCTCACCGATCGGTTGGTGGAGCGCGCCGCGCGCGTGATCGCCATTGAACTGGACCGTGATCTCGCGGCGTCGCTCCGGGTGCAACACGCGCTGCATCCGCACGTGCAGATCGTTGAAGCCGATGTGCTCGACGTGTCACTGGGCGAACTGGCCGGTGGTGCGTACGTGCTGGTGGGCAACGTGCCGTACTACATCACCACACCCATTCTCTTTCACGCACTCACGCCGCCACGTGCCGATGTCGCCGTGTATCTCGTGCAACGCGAGGTAGCCGACCGTATGGGCGCAGCCCCGGGCAGCAAAATCTACGGCGCGCTGAGTGTGAACCTGCAGGCGTTCGCCGATGTGACGTTCGTGCGAGAAGTCGGGTCACGCAGCTTTACTCCCCCCCCCAAGGTGGAGTCGGCGATTGTGCGCGTGGTGCCGCGTGCGGAAGCACATGTGGAGCCGCATCTGGAAGCCCCGTTTCGATCACTCGTGATCGGTGCCTTTGGTTTGCGTCGCAAGCAGATGATCCGCGTGATGCGCACCCTCACACCGCTCGACGCCACCGCCTGCGAGGCGCTGCTGCGCGACTGCGACATTGATCCGATGGCGCGCCCCGAAACACTTCCGCATGAGGCCTTCGCGCGACTCACGCGAGCGCTGGCGGCGCTGGGCGTTACTCTACGCGGTTCGTAAGCGCGAACGAGAGCCCCTCGAGCTCCATCGCCATGTTCACCGTTTTCACGGCAATGTGGGGCGGGACGTGCAGGCTCGTAGGCGCAAAGCTGAGGATGGCGCGAATGCCGGCCAACACGATCCGGTCCACCACTTCCTGCGCGTCATCAGCCGGTATCGCAATCACGGCAATGTCCACATGATGCGCCACAACATCTTCGGCCAACGAATCAATATCGCGCACTGTCGCGTCGCCCCACGCGCGACCGATTTTCTTGGGGTTCTTGTCGTACACACCCACCACCTGAAAGCCGCGCTGGCGAAACCCGCGATACTCAGCCAGCGCCGAGCCGATCTTGCCGGCGCCGACGATTACCACCTGCCAGGCGTGCCCCAGCCCCAAAATGTCCCGAAGGCGCTCGGTCAGTTCGTGCACCGGGTAGCCAAGGCCGCGCTTCCCGAATGATCCAAAGAACGAGAGATCCTTGCGCACCTGTGCGGGCGTCGTACCGCAGAGCTGGGCGAGTTCGTCGCTGGATGCGGTTTGCTGTCCGACCTCGTCCAGACTCTCCATATAGCGAAGGTACATGGACAGGCGACGGACGGTCGACTCGGCGATGCGTTTGTTGGCAGGCAGTGTCATGGGAAGGCTTGTGAAATTCTTCACAAACTTATGCCCCCGCGCACAGCGATTCCAGCCACAGGCTACTTTCCGGCATGTCATCCGCCCACGATTCCCCGCCTGAGTATCCCGCGACGCCCGCGCGCGGCACCCGACCGGGCGGCACACGACCGCTCGACCAAGTGGTGGAGTCCATGCGGCCTTCACTGACGCGCGCGGTACCGGAGCCGTCGTCGCTCTCGGAGCGCGCGGCGCGGGTGCTGGCTTCCGGCCCCGCCGACGCGCTGTCGCTCATGCGTGAGGTGTGTCGCGTGGACCGGCTCAAGGCGGTAGCCGCCGAACGCATGGCTGAGGTGTTGCTGGGGGCTCGACCGGAGTTTGTGCAGCTGGACGACGATCGGTGGGCGCTGCTGCGCGACGGTCAAGTCGCACAGGGGCCACCCGAGATCGCCACCTCCGCGGCGCCCGCTGCACATCGCCCGCGGGTACGTCCGGATCACTCACCGGACTTCGCGTCCATGCGCTTTGCCGTGGTTGACGTCGAAACCACCGGCTCCCACACCGGCGGCACCGATCGCATTACGGAGATTGCCATTGTCCCGGTGGCTGGCCTGCAGGTTGGCACGCCATGGGAGCAACTGGTGCAGCCTGGCATGCTCATTCCACCATTTATTCAATCGCTCACCGGCATCTCCAACGCGATGGTCGCCCACGCGCCCATGTTTCACGAAATTGCCGACGAAGTGATCGCGCGCCTCGACGGTCAGATGTTCACGGCGCACAACGCCGCGTTCGACCGGCGATTTGTGGCCAGCGAGTTGTTGCGTACGCGGCACATCTTTCTCGACGGGCAATCGCTCTGTACCGTGCGATTGGCTCGGCGACTTTTGCCAACGCTGCCTCGTCGGTCACTCGATCGCGTGTGCGAACATTTTGGTATCGCCAACGCAGGACGACACCGCGCCGGCGGCGATGCACTGGCCACGGCGCACTGTCTGGTGCGCATGTTGCACATTGCACAGGACGACGGGCTCACCACGTGGGCGCAACTGCAACGCTTTCTCTCCGGTCCAACGCGCCGCACCACTCGGCGGTCGGCCCTTCCATCACCCGTACGCGAGGACACCTCCGCGTGAGCGCACCGCAACCACTCGTGGCCACACGACAGCTCGGCCGTTGGCGCATGCACGCCATTCAGGCGGGCGGCCAGCAACTCGACGGCGGCGCCATGTTTGGCGTCGTTCCCAAATCACTCTGGGAAAAGCGCATTCCGGCCGACGCACGAAACCGGATTCCCATGGGCATGCGTTGTCTGCTCGTGGAGCATGATGACGGATTGGTGTTGATCGACACTGGTTCCGGCAACAAGGAGACCGAAAAATTCCACTCCATTTACGGAATCGAGAACGCCGGCGCCGAGGGGCGCACGCATCTGGAAGACGGCTTGCGTGAGCTGGGATTTACGCCGGACGACGTGTCGTTGGTGATCAACACGCATTTGCATTTCGATCACGCCGGCGGCAATACGTGGCGCACGCCGGCGGGCACGGTCGAAGCGTCGTTTCCCAATGCGCGTTACATCGTGCAGCGCGGCGAGATGGAGTGGGCCACGCACACGAACGAGCGTACGGCGGCCAGCTACTTTGGCCCGAACTGGGACGCGATCGCGGCCGCTGGTCGGTTTGATCTGGTGGACGGGGAGCCGGAGGTTCGCCCCGGGATTCAGCTGCTGCGCACACCGGGCCACACGCCGCATCATCAGAGTGTGAAGCTCACCTCGGGTGGCGAGACGGCCGTATTTCTCGCCGACGTCACGCCCACTGCCGCGCATCTGCCGCTGCCGTGGATCATGGGCTACGACGTGGAGCCAATGGTCACGCTCGAGTCCAAGCGGCATCTGCTGGCCCAAGCCGCCGCGAATGATTGGCTGCTGGTGTTCGAGCACGATGCGACAAATGCGTGGGGCCGGATCGCGCATGACGGTAAGGCGTATGCGCTGGTCGCGAATAGCTGACCGGAGCCCGGTCGACCCATCTGGGGGTTGACGTAGGCGCCGATTTGCCTAGGTTTCTGCTGTTGAGTGGTTTTGTAGTACCGTACACAATTTGCAAAGCAGGGTAGCCTACCAGCTGTCCTCACCCTTCGGCCACGGACTCGCTCAGCGATCCAATGTGCTGACGGCGTCCTCGGTGCGCATTTGGCGTGTCCCCTCACGGGGGCTCGTTGTGTATTGCGTCGCAACGCGGATTCCGTAATTGGGGTCCGCGTTTTCTTTATCTCTCAGAGGAGCTCGGCGTATCCAGGATTCAACGAAGCGTCCGCCACGGGTTAACCGGCAAATCCGGATCAGTCCCGTTCGCGTGATCGGTGCAGATGGCAGTCAGCTGGGCATCATGGAAGTCGATGCCGCGCTGGCCAGCGCGGTTGAGCTCGGGCTCGACCTCGTGGAAGTAGCAGCCACCGCGCGACCGCCCGTTGTGCGCATCATGGATTACGGCAAGTTCAAGTTTGAGACAGCCAAGCAGGCACGGCTGGCCAAGAAAAAGCAGCACATTATCCATCTCAAAGAAGTAAAGTACCGGCCTGGCATCGACGAGCACGACTTCCTCACGAAGACGCGCAACGCCAAACGGTTCATTGAAGAGGGCAACAAGGTCAAAGTCACCCTGATGTTTCGCGGGCGACAGATTACCCACCCCGAGCTTGGTCGAGCCGTGGTGGACCGGGTGGCTCAGGAGCTGGCCGAAGTGGCCAAGGTCGAAAGCAATCCGTTGTTCGAAGGACGTTCCCTGACGATGATTCTCGCCCCGAAGTAAGGGCGTCCTCGTCTTCAACTACGCCATCCGGTGCGCCGGCTGGACACCCGAAGCATGTGAGTGAGCAGCAATGCCTAAAATGAAAACGCACAGCGGCGCCAAGAAGCGCTTTACTGTGACCGGATCGGGCAAGATTCGCCGTCTCAAGGCGAACAAAAGCCACATCCTTACGAAGAAGGATCCCAAGCGGAAGCGAGGCCTGCGTCGTCCCACCTTCGTGACGACAAACGGCGAAATCAAGCGTATCAAGCGACTCATTCAGGCCTGAGGAATCCAACACCATGACACGCGTCAAATCCAACGTTGTTCGCTTAAAGCGCAAGAAGCAGATCATGAAGGCCGCCCGCGGCGCCTTCGGTGGTCGCAGCAAGCTGTGGAAGGCCGCCAAGGAAACCGTCGAGCGCGGCTGGCGCTATGCGTATCGCGATCGCAAGAATCGCAAGCGTGAGTTCCGGCGCCTGTGGATCGTTCGCATCAATGCGGCCGCCCATCTCAATGGCCTGAACTACAGCAACTTCATCAACGGCTTGCAGACGGCCGGCATCGAGATCGATCGCAAGATCCTCGCTGACATCGCCGTGCGTGACCCGCAGGCATTTACCGCTCTGGCCGAGCAGTCGCGCGCAGCGTTGCAAAAACAGGCTGCCTGAGTTTGTGCTCGCAACACGGGCGGCCCTCGCGTTCATTCGCGTGCGGCCGCCCGTTTGCGTTCGCGGCCTCGATATCCTCCGTGTTGCCGCGTGCTTCCCGTCAAACCCTTCGGCCCGTCCGTCACGTCGCGACCGCCGAGCGCGAGACGTTTACGCAGCGCCGCACGATTATCGATTTGATCACGTCCTAACCCCGGATCGTCCTTGACGCTCGACGAATTCCTCAACGCGTGTCGGCAACTGGCCGATGATGCGCCCTCTGTGATCGCGCAGGCGGAATCGCCCGCGCAATTTTCCGACGCACGCACGCAGCTCGTGGGCCGCAAGCAGGGACGTCTCGCCGATCTGATGGCGCGTCTGCCCGAGCTGCCCGCTGACGCGCGTCGCGACGCCGGTCGAGCCGTAAACGATGTGAAGGCGAGCATTGAGCAGCAACTCGCCGAACGTGAAGCAACGGTGCGCGCCGCATCTGCCACCACCGACACGCTGGATCTCACCATGCCGGCACGGCGACGCTGGCAGGGATCGCTGCATCCGGTCACTCTCGTGATTGATGAGATCTGCGACATTTTCCGCGAACTCGGCTTCACGATTGCACTGGGCCCGGAAGCGGAGACGGAGTTCTACAACTTTGCCGCGCTCAACTTTCCGCCCGATCATCCGGCCATGGAGTTGCACGACACGCTCTACCTCGGCGAGCACACGTTGCTACGTACGCACACGTCGCCGGTGCAGGTGCGCACGTTGCAGCAGTATGCGCCACCGGTGCGCGTGCTGGCGCCGGGCAACGTGTATCGTCGCGATTTTTTTGACGCCACGCACGCCCCAAGCTTCATGCAGCTCGAGGGGCTGGCCGTTGATGAAGGCATTTCGTTTGCCGATCTCAAGGCTACGCTCGGTGAGTTTGCGCGACGTTTTTATGGCGGTGCGCGTCGGGTGCGCTTTGGACCGTCGTACTTCCCGTTCGTTGAACCGGGTGCGCAAATGGATGTTGAAGTGGATCTGGGCGACGGAAAGGGCACGCGCTGGGTGGAGATTCTCGGCTGCGGCATGGTGCATCCCAATGTGATCGAAGCGGCCGGACTTGATAGCGAGCGTTACACCGGCTGGGCCTTTGGCATGGGCCCCGCGCGCATTGCCATGTCGCGTCATGACATTCCCGATATCCGGCTGTTGTACGATTCGGACGTCCGCTTTCTGGAGCAGTTTGCCCGATGATCGTTTCACATGAATGGTTGCGCGCGTTCGTTCCGCACAAGCTCAGCGCGATGGAGCTTGGCGAGCTGCTGAGCCGTCACGTTGTCACGCTCGATGGGATGGAATCACTGCGCGCCGACCTGGCCGCGTTTGTTGTGGGCCGAGTGGTGGAAGCGGGGAAGCATCCCGACTCGGATCATCTCTCGATCACCAAAGTTGATGACGGTTCGGGAGAGTTGCTCGATGTCGTGTGTGGTGCACCCAATGTTGTGGCGGGCCGATCGTATCCGTTCGCGCGCACTGGCACGGTCATGCTCGACGGACTGGTAATTGCCAAGCGCAAGATTCGCGGTGCGGTGTCCAACGGTATGTTGTGTTCGGCGCGCGAGATTGGTTTGGGCCACGAGCACGAAGGCATTTACACGTTGAGCACCGACGCCGCACCTGGCACACCGCTCCTGAACGTGCTGCCAATTGGCGACGTGCGTCTTGATCTCGACGTGCTTCCCAATCGTCCCGATTTGTTGTCGCAGCTGGGCGTGGCGCGTGAAATCAGCGCGCTCACCGGTGTGCCGCTCAACATGCCGGCTGAGCTGCCGGCGCTTCCGGACAGTAAGTCGGTGGGTACGTCGGTGTTTGGAGACAGCGAAGCCACCGCCGATGGTGTGACGGTGCAGCTGAATGACACGGAAGCGTGTCCGCGCTACATCGGCGTGGTCATTCGGGGCGTGAAGGTCGCGCCGAGTCCCTTGTGGTTGGTGGAGCGTTTGCAGTCGTTGGGCGTGCGCACTATCAACAATGTGGTGGACGCGACCAACTACATTCTGCACGGACTGGGTCAACCGGTGCACGCGTTTGATCTGTCCATGCTCTCTGGCCAACGCATTGTCGTGCGTGCCACGCGCGAAGGTGAATCGCTGGTGACGCTTGATGGAACGCAACGCGAGTTGACCGCTGGTACCACCGTCATCTGTGACGGCGAGCGCCCGGCGGCGCTGGCTGGCATCATGGGTGGTGAGGCCAGTGAAGTAAATGACAACACCACGGATATTCTGCTTGAGGTCGCGTGGTTCGACCCGGCGTTTGTGCGTCGGGTGCGACGTGCGCTGCAGCTCAGCACCGATGCGAGCTATCGCTTTGAGCGTGGCGTTGATGCGGCCTTTACCGGCAAGGCGTCGGGCTATGCGGCATCGCTTATTACGGCGGTCGCTGGCGGACGCATCACGGCCGTGCTGGACGTGGGCAAGGCGCGACCCACACCGTCGGCCGTGCGACTGCGTGTGTCGCGTGTGGAGCGCCTGCTGGGCGCGGTCATTGATGCGGGTTCGATTCAGCGCACGCTCACGTCCATTGGCTGTGCACTTGAGCTCGATGGCGATGCCGCGTTCATGGTGAAGCCGCCTGCGTGGCGTCATGATCTGACGCTCGAAGTTGA
>JBBRDJ010000115.1:0-9645 GCA_038203945.1 Gemmatimonadales bacterium | reverse complement strand
GGGTTGGCCACGGAGCTGACGAAGTCCGGTGCGAACGAAGAAGCGTCGGAACACTTTGCCACGTATCTCGCGTCGCACGACGATGAAGGCAATGGCTGGCTACGCTACGCTGAATGCCTGCGCGCTCTGGATCGTACGGACGAGGCGCGTGACGCCATTGCGCGAGGTGTGGATGCTGCCACGAGGTACAACCACGGTTCGCTGGTCGCGGATCTTGAAGGGTTGCTGGACACACTGGATTGACCGACAACAGTGCGCCGCAACTCTTGCGAGCGTTGCGGCGCCTTCAACACTTCAATACCAGAGGTGTTCAGCGGTCTCACCTCAGGTGTTCAGCGGTCTCACATCCGCCGCAACTCATCCGCGACATCCAATGCGCGTCCGATGTCTGCAGAAATCGCGCGTGCCTCCTGCGTGGCTGTGGTGACATCATTGATGGCCGCACCCACGCCCAGCGCCCGCAGCTTCACAACATCCAATCGCAGGGAACGCAGCGCCAATGACGCGCTCTCAAGCTGGCGGTGCAACACATCCTGTCGTTGCACCAGTTCGGTGAGCGATGTGTGTTGGCGCCGGAGCAACGAGAGACGACGATCGGCCTCGGCTGACCGATCGCTTCCGGCCTCCAACGCGGCGATACGCGTTTCGAGCGACGGCAGCGCACTACCCTCTATGGCACCGTCCAGGCGTGCGAGGTTGGTCACCAGCGACGACACGCGTTCGAGCAGAGCGTTGGCCGTGGGACTGACATCGGGTACAAGCTCGCGGTCGGCCGGATCGAGTCGCGACCAGATTTCATGAACCGTGGTGGCATCGTCAACCGCTTCACGAAGTACGCGCCCGTGCGGCGAACGCAATACTTCCTCGTCAGCGAGCGACTCAGCGTGTTGTGCCAACCGCAGACTGCGCGGCCGGTCGTCCATCGCGGCGATCTTGTCCGGCCAACGCTCCAGAAACACATCGCCCACGGACATCCCGACGTCTCGCAGTCGCAGTGAATGGCGTACGAGCAGCAGACCATTGATCAGCGCCAGTACACCACCACCAACGATCGGAATCAGAAACGTATCGTCTCCGGTCGCGAGGCCGCCAATCACTCCGCCGACTGACATCGCGAGTGACGCGCCAATCCATTTCGCACGGCGTTTGAAATCGCGCACCACGCCTCGCGCACTCTCCGCGCGGCTTGATGCGGGCAGCGGTTTGGCTGGTACGTCGGTCTGATGCCCGAACACCACATCATGAAGACCAATGTCGTGATCTCCGAGTTTCATGAGCGTGCCGAGTAGCCCAAGCGTGATGCCGATACACGGGAAAACGAACCACGGCGGACCACCGGCTGTGGCGTTGATGAAGAGCAGCATGCCCATGATCAGCAACGCTTGTACCACCTGCACGCGAAAGCGCCGGATACGCCGAGTGGGCGTGAGACCGTCGGGTTTTTCCGCGCGCGAGTCTGACGCGTCACCGGCGTTGTTCGACACCAACGGCTCACGGCTGCGCTGCAGTTGCTGTCCGGCAAACGCCAGCGACTCGTTCATGCGCGCCAGCGACGCCTCGAGTGCTTGTGCAGGAGCTGGAGGGTGTCCAGAGGCGCGATCAATACGGTTTCGGTTGACGCCCTCGTCATCCGGTGCCGTGCGCACCCGTTCTTCTCGCGCGCGTGGGTCTTCCGCGTGAAACCGTTTGGCCTCGCGGTCTTCATCGTTACCGGCGCGCAACGCGGCGGCAAACGCCGCGGCGTCGGGCCAGCGCTGTGACGGCTCGCGCGCAATGGCTCGCGTGATGGCATCAGTAATCGAGAACGGCAGATCGGGGCGAAAGTTGGCCAAGGGAAACGGTGTGCCCTGTACGTGCTGTACGAGCATGCCGGCACTTGTTTGCGCGTCGAAGGGCAGGCGACCCGTGAGCATGACGTAGCCGACCACGCCCAAGCCATACACATCGCTGCGACCATCGATCTCACGCTGTCCCATGGCCTGCTCAGGGCTCATGAACGCGGGCGTGCCAACCGCGATGCCTGTTTGCGTGAGTCGCGCGCCACTCTGCACGGCGCGCGCAATGCCGAAGTCGGTTACAATCGCACGACCCGTGGCATGTTCGAGCAGGATGTTATCGGGCTTGATGTCGCGGTGAATCACCCCCGATCGATGCGCGTAGGCCAGCGCGTCGGCCACCTGCGCCAGCACATTGCGCACGAACAACAGCGGCGGGCGTGATTCGCGACCCAGTCGGGTGGCCAGGCTCTCGCCCTGCACCAGCGCCATCGCGAAGTACACGAGGCCGTCGGCTTCGTCGACTGCATAAATGGGCACGATGCCGGGATGATTCAATCGTGCAGCCGTTTGCGCTTCGCGTACAAATCGTTCCTTTATGTCACTGCGAAACCCCAGATCAGGTGGCAGTATTTTGAGTGCGATGTCGCGATTGAGTTTCCGATCGCGTGCCGCGTACACCACGGCCATCCCACCGCGCCCGATCTCACGCAGACCATCGTACCGGTCGGCTACGGCCACGCGTACTCGCGCCAACAACAGTTCGCTGTCGTCCTTGCGTGCCGCGCCGGAGATGGGGTCGTCAAACACGGGAGTGACGGTCATTGTCAGGAGGTGGCCACAACGCCACGCCCGGACGTCAGATCGCGCACTTCCTGCGCCGCTTCCACCACGCGATCCACCTCGCGCGCCAACGCCATGGCCTGTTCGGCCACCAGTGTCACGCTTTGCAGCGTGCTGCCACCGGTGCGCAGCCGCACCAGATCGAGCCGAATATTTTCCAGCGCCAACACACATGATTCCATGCGTTGCGCGAGTTCGTCACGACGGCGCGTGAGTTCGAGCGTAGCGCGACGCTCGCGACGCAAACTGGCCAGTCGACGTACCCGCGCGTCGGATCCGGCATCGAGCGGATTGGCAGCCGCTTCCAGTCGCGCAATCTCGGCGTCAATCGGCGCCAGCGGCTGCGTGGCCAGCGCGTCTTCTGTCGCGGCCAGCGAGTACGCGATCTGCTCAACTTTCTGCGCCAGCGACGCAGACGTTTGTGCGACGTCAGGGATGCGTGCGCGATCGCCCGCCGGAATGGTAGCCAGCAAGCGTGCGATCTCGTCCCGTGCGTCCCGCGCTGCCCGTACTACTGGCGCGTGCACGTGGAGCGATGCCGCACTGACCGCCTCCATCGGCACCGCGGCCACGGGAGCGCGGGGTGAAAGCGCATCAGTCAGCTCGAAGCCGCGCTTGCCGGTGGAGCGCAGCTCGTCGCGCTTCTTTTTCGAGAAGGTTGACTCCAGCGACTCACCCACGTCGGAGATGACATCGCCAAACATCCGGTCACGCGGTTGGCGCAACACATCCCGCCAGTCATAGCCGTCCGACCACAGCTTGGCATACTGGTACGACATGATGATCGACCAGATCGCCGTAACGAACAGAAAATTGTTTCCAGAAAAAATCGATCCGACAATGAGAAAAGTATTCACGAACAGAAACGGCACTACTTTCTTGCGATACTTCTGCACAATCGGCGTTTCCCAGCGCACGAGCTCACCTGGCGTCGGCACGTACTTTTGGTGATCACCGCGTGCAGGATCCCCGCTGGCGCCACCGCTCGACGACAGCGGCTGATACTGTCGCAAGATATCCGGTCGTTCACCCATCGGTTTGGCTGGCGACTCCCTGAACGAGGGATTCCCTCCCCCGCTGGAGGAACTGGTCGGCCGTGCAGACGACGAGTTCGCGCCGACATCACCCGGTCGCGCAACACGACGCGTTGCCGTGGGCACAATGCCCGACCGCAGCGCGTCTGCCAGTTCCGACGCGCTCTGAAAGCGGTGCGCAGGATCTTTCTCCAGCAAACGCATAATCATTGCCGCCAGCATGGGCGGCGTGTCAGCACGACGCTCTTCAACCGGTACCGGCGTCTCGGTGAGATGCTTGACCAGTAGCACCGCAACGGTGTTGCCGGAGAACGGCGGCTCGCCGGTGAGCATTTGATAGCCCAACACGCCCAGCGCGTAGAGATCGCTGCGTCCGTCCACATCACGATCGCCCGACGCCTGCTCGGGCGACATGTAGGCCGGCGTACCAATCGCCAAACCAGTGGCCGTGAGTCGAACGCCGTCGCCACCTTCCGCCGCGCGCGCGATGCCGAAGTCGGTAACCATCGCGCGTCCATCGTTGGCATCGACGAGAATGTTGTCCGGCTTGATGTCCCGATGAATTACTCCCCGCGAATGCGCATAGGCCAGCGCGTCGGCGACTTCGGTGAGATAGCGCTTGATGTCTTCGGTGGGCAGCGGGCCGCGTTTGCTCAGCTGCGTGGCCAGATTGTCACCTTCCACGCAAGCCATCACGAAAAACACGAGATTCCCGATCTCGTCTACCGAGTAAATCGGCACGATGTTGGGATGACTCAACTGCGCGGCTGTTTCCGCTTCCCGCTGAAACCGCGAGCGCACATCGCGCCGGAAGGCGAGCTCAGGCGGCAGCAGCTTGATCGCGACCGGGCGCTTGAGGCGCTTGTCGATGGCCCGATACACCACGCCCATGCCACCGCGACCGATCTCGCGTTCCACGTCATACGTGGCGGCGAGGGTGCGTTGGACGTGTTCTCGTAGTTCAGCGTCGCTGGTAGCGGCGGAGTCGGGCACGCGCGTTGGGATCCGGGAGATAAATACGGGCAGGCGACCCGAAAGCTCTTAACAGTGTAGCACCAAGAACATCCTGAAGAACAGCCGTCCGCCGAGTCGGCAGACAGTACGAGCACACTACGTCACATGGTCAGCAGAAAGTTGCAGAGACTGCCACCATGGCACATCGGCCGCGGTGCGAAACCTGCGCTCTAGCCACACATTCCCTTTTCTCCCGAGCCAGGAAGACAAATTATGGGCGAGCGTCAGACTTTACCCGTCCTGCCCCTTCGCGGGACGGTCATGTTCCCCGGTATCACGGCCCCCATCGCGGCGGGCCGGCCGGGCACCTTGCGTGCCATCGAGGCCGCACTCAAAGGCGATCGCGTGGTGTTCGCGGTAGCCCAGCGGGACAATACGGAAGAACCGTCATCCGACATTCTCTATCAAATGGGCGTGATTGCCCGAATTGGCCAGATTCAGCGCGGCCTGGGTGGCGTACAGCTGCTGCTCCAAGGCGAGCAACGCGCCACCGCGCTTCAATACACCGATTCGGACGGTCACCTGCAGGCTGTGGTGGTGGCGGCCGACGAAATGCTGCCGCTCGAGCCCAAGGACGCGGCGTTCGAGGCGCTGCACAAAGAGACGCGCGAGCGGGCCGCCGAGCTGGGCGAGAAGCGCGGCTTACCCGAGGAGGTTCTGCATCAGGTACTGGATTCCGTCACCGAACCCGGGCGTTTTTCCGATCTGGTGGCCGGCTATATCGAACTCACCGTCCCGGAAAAGCAGGGATTGCTGGAGACGCTGTCGGTCGAAGAGCGGCTGCGCCGCGTGTTGGTGCATGTGCAACGGCAGATTGGTCTGCTCGAAGCACAGGAAGACATCAAATCGCAGGTGCAGGAAGAACTCGGCGAACGCCAGCGCGAGATGTTCCTGCGCGAGCAGCTCAAGGCGATTCAGAAAGAGCTGGGCGACGACGATCAGTCCAAGGAAATCGAAGAGCTACGCGAAAAGCTGAACGCCCTGCAGTTACCCAAGGAAGCGCGTGGCGAAGTGGAGCGCGAGCTTGGGCGTTTGGAGCGCACGGGGCGCGAGTCGATGGAAGCGCAGGTGATTCGCACCTATCTGGAGTGGATCGCCGAGTTGCCGTGGAACACGCGCTCTGATGATCAGCTGGATTTGGCGCGTGCCGAAATTGTGCTCGACGACGATCACTACGGTCTCAAAGATGTGAAGGATCGCGTGCTTGAGTTCCTCGCTGTGCGTCAGTTGCGCGCGAAGCAGATTGCTGAAGAGGTTGCGACCACGGGTGAGTTTCCCGTGTCCAAGCTGCGTGACGAGGAGCAGGGTGGGCGGGCGCACGACGAACGTACGATCAAGGATGCGAAAGAGGCCAAGGCGCGCGTCATGGCCAAAGGCCCGATTTTGCTCTTCACCGGACCGCCAGGCGTGGGCAAGACGTCCATTGCAAAGTCGGTCGCGCGTGCGCTCGGTCGCGAGTATGTGCGCGTGGCGCTCGGTGGGGCACGTGACGAAGCCGACATTCGCGGACATCGACGCACGTACGTTGGTGCGATGCCCGGTCGTATTGTGCAGGGCATGAAGCAGGCCGGCACGAAGAATCCGGTGTTTCTGCTTGACGAGATCGACAAACTCGGCTCGTCCTTTCAGGGCGATCCGTCAAGCGCGCTGCTCGAAGTGCTCGATCCGGCGCAGAATGATTCGTTCACCGATCATTACCTCGGCATTCCGTTTGATCTGAGTGAAGTGTTGTTCATTGCCACGTCCAATTTTGTGCAGAACATTCCCGGTCCGCTGCTCGATCGCATGGAAGTGGTGGACTTCAGTGGCTACACCGAGCGCGAGAAGCTGGAGATTGCCAAAAAGTATCTCATTCCGCGACAGCTGGATGAATCGGGGCTGGCATCGCGCAAGTTGTCGTTTGACGATGACGCGGTGATGAAGGTGATCACCGAGTACACGCGTGAGTCGGGTGTCCGCCAGCTGGAGCGCCAGTTGGGCGCCGTGGCGCGCAAGGTGGCGCGTCGTGTGGCAACAGGTGATGAGTCGATGCTTACGGACAATCGCGTGGACACCGCCGAGGTGCGCGAACTGCTGGGCCGTCCCAAGGTGCATCCTGAGCGCGTGGGAGAGCATGATGAAGTCGGCATTGCTTCGGGCATGTACTACACGCCGATGGGTGGCGACATCATGTTCGTGGAAGCGTCCATCCGGCGTACGGGCACAATGCGGGTACCAAACCAAACCGATGCGGAAACGGTGCGCGTAGGTCCGATCGCGCTCATTCTCACCGGTCAGCTTGGTGATGTGATGAAGGAGAGTGCGCGTGCGGCGCTCACGTACGCGACCAATAATGCAGACGCACTTGGCATTCCCACCGACCGATTGCAAAGTGCGAGCGAAGCGCACATTCACGTTCCGGCGGGAGCCATCCCGAAGGACGGACCGAGCGCGGGTATTGCGATCGCAACGGCGCTGGTGTCGGAGATGTCCAATCGTAAGGTGCGGCGCGATGTGGCAATGACGGGCGAGATTACGCTACGCGGTCGCGTGCTGCCGATTGGCGGGCTCAAGGAAAAGGTGCTGGGCGCACATCGCGCTGGTGTCACCACGATCATTCTTCCCAAGGCCAACTTCGATGACCTCGAGGATGTGCCGCAGGAAGTGCGGGATGTGCTCACCTTCCACCCGGTGGAGACACTGAAGGAAGTGCTCAAGATCGCGCTTGTAGGTGGCGGTGCGCCGGCGCCGGTTGAGGAGGAGGAGTTGGTGGGGGCGTGAAGGCGGGCCACATTTTCGCGATGCCGTGCCACGTCACTATCTGGGCTGACACACCATGAGTAGATTGACAATCCCTCACTTTTCGCCGGAGGAACCATGAGTGAACAGTCCATTCCGATCACCACTGTGGAATCGACGCTGCGGGATGCGGGGCGATTGCACCGTAAGGTGCGGGCGCGTATTCGTTTCAGCGCTGAAAGCGGGGAAACGAACTATGAGCGCAGCTACGAGCCGTACTCGATTGAGAATGGTGCCGTAGTGGTGTTTTCGTTGTTTCGCAACGAGTTTCGCACCATTCCGCTGGCCGATTTTCTTCGCGTGGAAGTCATCGATGGCGAGTTCCGTCCGCGTCGTCCGGTTGATCTGTAGCGTTCAGGGCTCGTCTAGCCGGCGGTCACGCGAGTATGTTTTCGTGTGACCGCTTGGCCGACCTGTCAGTGTCCGATGGGGCCCAAGCGGAACAGTGACCACGGCCATTGACGCGCGGCGCCGGGCTCCGTGCCATCCAGAAACCATTCGGTGTAGCGTCGATTTGGCGGCGTGAGTTCATCGGCGTTGCGTCCGGTGAGCCGGTCGAGGGAGACGGCCACCAATCCAGTCGGCGCATCCCACGTATCGGCGTTCCGGGTAACCGGTACGGCCGAAAGCAACTGACCAACAATCGGTGCTGCCAGTGAGCCGCCGGCGGCGCCCGGTGTAATGGTGCGCGGCGTATCAAAGCCGAGCCATGCGCCGGCCACCAGTGATGGCGTCATACCCACAAACCAGACGTCGGCATTGTCGTTGCTCGTACCGGTTTTTCCGGCCAACGGTATAGACGAGGGTACGAGGCGGCGGGCCGCTATTCCGGTGCCGCGCTCCACGGCGTCCCGCATCATGTCGCGCACGACAAACGCCACGCGCGGATCGACCGCGGCACGTGGCGTCACCGGTCGCGTCTCGTATACCAGCTGGCCGCTGGCGTCTTCAATACGCTCAATGAAGCGCGGCTCTACGCCTTGGCCACCGTTGGCGAACATTGCATATGCGGCCACGAAATCGAGCGGTTGCACGACACTGGCACCCAACGCGCTGGATGGGAATCGCGCGACCGGCGTGCGCAACCCCGCGCGCTCGGCCAGCACGGCGACGCTGTCCATGGTCGCGCGCTGCCCGAGGTCTACGGCCACCGGATTGCGTGAGCGTGCGAGCGCTTCACGCATCGTCATCTCGCCGAGGAACGTGCCATCGGCGTTGGACGGCGTGTAGTAGCGGCCTTCGGGAAGCAGCAGGTTGAGCGCCGTGTCCCCCACCAGCGAGTTGGCCGTGATGCCCTGCGCGACCGCGGCAGCATATACAAAGGGCTTGAAGCTGCTGCCTGGTTGCCGATTGGCGTCTACCGCGCGATTGAACGTGGACGACGCGTAATCCCGGCCGCCCACCATGGCGCGAACGTCTCCCGTGTACGCGTCGAGTGCGACCACGGCTCCCTGCAGACAGGCCGATGCTGCGACGCCAGCCGAACAACGCCCGTGGTTCCAGCCGGGACGCGACTCGACCTCAGCGAGAGTACCGGCGAGCGCCGCCACGGCTGCCTGCTGGGCAATCGGATCGATCGTGGTACGCACCACGAAGCCGCCGTCCTGGACACGCACACCGGCGCGTTCGGCCTGCACGCGCACCACGTCTACCACCCATGGCGCGTGTACGACACCGAGGTTGGGAGCTACGCGCAGGGGTTCACGTTGCGCGGCCGTGGCCTGTGCTGGCGTGAGGTAGCCTTGGTCCCGCATGAGCGAAAGCACCAGGTTGCGGCGCGCACGATGACGGGCCGGATTGCGCACTGGGTCGTACTGCACGGGACTTTTGGGCATGGCGGCGAGCGACGCCGCTTCGGCCGTTGAGAGCTGAGCGGCGGATTTGCCGAAGTAATGTCGCGCCGCCATTTCAACACCGAGATAACCGCGGCCGAATGGAATCTCATTGAGGAATGCTTCAAGGATTTGCGCCTTGGAGTAACGCTTTTCCATGTCGCGCGCGGCCTGCTGCTCGCGCAGTTTGCGTGAGAACGACCGATCGCGTCGATCGATGATCTCCGGGTGCATGTTGCCCACGAGCAGCTGCGTGATGGTGCTGGCGCCGCGCAGGTCGCCGCTGGTGGCCGCGTCCTTGATGGCCGCAGCCACGCCCACCAGATCTACGCCGTCGTGTTCGTAAAAGCGTTTGTCTTCGACGGCCAC
>JBBRDJ010000114.1:0-9682 GCA_038203945.1 Gemmatimonadales bacterium | reverse complement strand
TCTGGCAGGTCTCGTCAATTGGTGCGGCGGCTCTCGCATTTCACACGGGCGAGCTCTCGCTGCTCTGGCTCGCGTGGCGGGACAGGCGCAGCTGAGGGCGCGCGTCGCTACAACTGCACAATCTCCACATTCGCCCCGCCGCGCGCGATCGTCAGTCGCGCCACACTCGGCATGAGCTCAAAACGTCGTGGACCAGCGGCACCGGGATTCACCACCAGCGTGTCACCCACACGCGTGACCAACGGTTTGTGCGTGTGCCCGTACACAATGACTTCGGCATTGGGATATGCCTCGACAAGTTTCGCCGGCGTGGGCGCGCCCAGCTCGTGGCCGTGAGTCACCAGCACGCGAATGTTGCCGATCATGAGCTCCATACGCTCCGACAAATCCGCGCGACCAGGTGCGTCGGTGTTGCCGTAAACGGCGCGCGTGGGCGCAATGGTGTTCAGCTCGGTGAGAATGTCTGCCGGACCGACATCACCCGCGTGCAAAATCTCACTCACGCCCTCAAGCGCGGCGAACACTTCGGGCCGCAACAGGCCGTGCGTGTCGGAGATCAGCCCGATGGTGATCGGTTCCGCGCCCCGCCCTTCCATTGGTACAGGTGTCATGCTCCAAGCCTCGTGTGTCGAATGTTCATCGCGTCTTTATAAAACGTATGTTCGCACATTCATTGCGCGTTCGCCGGACCTTCGCCGGATACCGGCGCGTCGCCCCAACGGCGTCCCACCGAATGCTCAATATCTAACTGATCAAGAATTCGTGCGACTACAAAGTCCACGAGGTCGCTGATCGATTGCGGCTTGTGATAGAACCCTGGCGCAGCGGGCAGCACGATCGCGCCGGCTCGAGTCACCGCAGTGAGATTCTCAAGGTGTATCAGTGACAGCGGCGTTTCGCGCGGCACAAGCAACAGCGTCCGACGCTCCTTGAGCGTGACATCGGCGGCGCGTTCCACCAGTGATCGCGACGTGCCATGCGCAATTGCACTCACTGTACCCATGCTGCACGGACACACGATCATCCCCGAGGTGCGCGCGGAGCCGGAGGCGGGGAGCGCGCCCCGATCGTTGTCGTCAAACACGCGAACGCAGGCGTCAAACGCGTCGCTGCCAACCTCTGTTCGCAACGCGTTCAGGTCAGCCAGACCTGTTTCCGTTTCCAGCAGGCGCCAACCGTGGGAAGAGACAATCAGCCAAGTGGGGACGCGCTCTGCAACCAACGCATGCAGCAAACGCACCGCATACGGTGCACCGCTGGCACCGGTGATTGCGAGTACCACGGGATATCGGCGCACGGCATGGGACACGGAGTTGGACGACGCCTCGTTCGCGCCACCGTCTGTTGGTGCATTGCGGGGCAACGTCACGCCGACACCTCCGTGAGCCAACCATGCCCCAAGATCGTGGCTGCCAGCACACAGACGAAAAACAACATCGAGATAATGCCGTTCATGGTGAAAAACGCAGCATCGAGGCGTGAGAGATCATCAACTTTCACCAATCGGTGCTCCCACACCAGCAGCGTTGCGGCCACTGCCACGCCAATCCAAAGCAGCGCCTGCGCGACGTGGGTGCCGCTCTGCGCCGACAGCTGCAGCGGATCGGATACAACCACAGCCGCCAGACACAACACGGTCACCACGTGCAGTGTGCGTGCCACGGCAATCGCCTTGCGCACACCAATGGCTGACGGCAGCGAATGCAACCCCTGCGTACGGTCAAACTCGGCGTCCTGCAGCGCGTACAAAATGTCAAACCCGCCCGTCCATGTCATCACGGCCAGCGAGAGCGCACACAACATCCACACCGGATCGCTCCACGCACCCGTGACCGCGAGATAGCCGCCCACCGGCGAAATGCCCAAACCGAGCCCGAGCCATAAGTGTGACCAGCGCGTAAAGCGCTTGGTGTAGCTGTATCCCAACACCCAGAACAGTGCGATGGGTGACAGTGCCAGACACACCGGGTTGAGTTGCCACGCGGCTACAATAAAGAGCGCGCTCATCAGGGCCACAGCCGCTGTCGCCTGCGCGACCGACAGCGCGCCGCGCGGAATCTCGCGCATTGCGGTGCGCGGATTGAGCGCGTCCACATCACGATCAACAATGCGATTGAACCCCATACCGGCAAAGCGCGCTGCAGTAAACGCTACCAGCACCCAGCCGAGCATGGGCCACGTGAGCGGTGCCACGGCCGTCGCGAAACACACACCGACCAGTGCAAAGGGCAAGCCAAACACCGTGTGCGGCAACTTCACGAAGTTGGCCAGGCGCACCAGCAGCGAACCACCCTCAAACGTTTGTCCGTCCCGCGCGCCTGGAGGCAGTGGCATGCCCAACGGTTGCTTCATCGCACGCTCGCACCACGCGTGACCGCAGGCAATCCAAGCTTGGACCACATCGCGTCGACGCTGGCCTTCGTCGCGCTATCCATGGCAATCATTTTGGGCCAGGGACGCGTGCTCCCTTCTTCGGGCAGCTTGCGAGTGGCATCAATGCCCATCTTGCTGCCGTAGGTAAACGCGCGGCTGGCGTGATCGAGCACGTCTACCGGTCCCATGGTAAAACGCACATCGCGCTCGGGATCCATGTTGTTGAGCGCACTCCACCACGCTTCCATCGTGTTGCGCACGTTGACATCGTGATCCACCACTACCAGCACCTTGGCCAGTGACATGAGTCCCTGTCCCCACAGCGCGTGCATGACTTTGTCCGCATGGCCGGGATAGCGCTTGTTGATGGACACAAACACCAGATTATGAAAGCCGCCTTCGGCCGGCATGTGGTAGTCCACAATCTCCGGACAGGTCAGCTTGAGCAACGGCAGAAAAATGCGTTCGGTGGCGTGACCCAGATAGAAATCTTCCATGGGTGGCTTGCCCACAATCGTTGTGGCATACACGGCCTGCTTGCGCATAGTTACCGCTGTCACATGCATGCGCGGATACAAATCCGCTTCGCTGTAGTAACCGGTGTGATCGCCGAACGGACCTTCCATGACCAACGCTTCGGCTGGATCGATGTAGCCCTCAATTACCAGATCCGCTTCGGCCGGCACTTCGAGATCACAAGTAAGGGCCTTTACCAGCTTCACCGGTGAACGGCGCAAGAAGCCCGCAAAAATGAACTCGTCAATCATTGGGGGTAGCGGCGCTGAAGCGCTGTACATGCTGGCCGGATCAGCACCCACGGCCAGGCACACCGGCATGGTCTCACCACGTTCGGCCATCTGACGCAGATGATCGGCGCCCGACTTGTGGCGCTGCCAATGCATGGCCATATCACGCTTGCCCAGCTGCTGCACGCGGTACATGCCCACATTGCGAATCCCGCGCGCGGGATCTTTGGAGATCACCATGGTGAGCGTGACGTACGGTCCGCCGTCTTCCGGCCAGCAGGTAATGATGGGCAGCCGGTCGAGATCCACTTCATCGCCGCGCCATACGATCTGCTGACACGCCGGTGTACCACTGCTGCCGGTGCGCGGCGGAAACTTGGCCACTTCGAACAGTTTCGAGGCGAATCCAAGCTTGGCCATCAGTCCATCGGGCACCTTGAGATCAAGCAGATCGGTAATGCGATCGCCAATGGTATCGATATCATCCACGCCCAAGGCCATGGACATCCGCCGCATGGAACCAAACAAATTGATTGCCACCGGCATGTCGGCGCGCGAACCATCGCGCAGCACGGGATGCTCGAACAGCAGGGCCGGTCCCCCCCCCGGGGTCTTCATCACTCGATCGGCGATCTCGGTAATCTCCAGCTGCACGCGCACGGGATGCGTAATACGAACGAGTTCGCCGGCCTTTTCGATCTCGGCGATGAATGCAGACAGAGTATCCAAGGACACGTCAGGTAGAAGAATCGGTATCAGCCACACTGCCCACGTGAATCGCTGCGATCCCGAAGCTGACTCGCTCAAACGACACGCGATCAAATCCGGCACCACGTAAGCGATCCGCCAACGCCTGTTCCGTGGGGAAATGCGTAACGGACATGGGCAGGTACGTATACGCGGAGCCGTGGCCACTCACGAGTTTGCCAACGGCGGGCAGCACATGATGGAAGTACGCATGGTAGCCGGCCCGCACCACGCGCGACGGCGGTGTACTGAACTCGAGAATCACAAATCGCGCGCCGGGTGTCAGCACTCGGCGTACTTCACGAAGTCCCGCGTCAAGATCGGCCACGTTACGGATGCCAAACGCAACGATGGCTCCATCCAGCGATGCGTCGGCAAACGGGAGCGCCAGCGCGTCGGCACCCACTGGTGCAAGTCGATCGCGTGGCGCCTTGCCCTGCCCGTGCTGCAACATGGGCACGGCAAAATCGGCCCCGATCACACGACCGGTGAAGCCCGACTGTTTCACCAGCATGGCCCCGACATCAAGGGTGCCAGCGCACAGATCGAGATAGTTGCCGTTGGGGCGACGCGTCCAGTCGAGCGCGCGCAGCGCTTTCCGACGCCACGCGCGGTCGATGTTGAGCGACAGCACATGATTGAGCAGATCATAGCGCGGCGCGATT
This sequence comes from Gemmatimonadales bacterium, assembly GCA_038203945.1. Classification (GTDB taxonomy): domain Bacteria; phylum Gemmatimonadota; class Gemmatimonadetes; order Gemmatimonadales; family Gemmatimonadaceae; genus JAABRT01. Next base: position 5,151 of record JBBRDJ010000114.1, on the reverse strand, counting down.
TCACTGAACATGCGCTGCACATACGCGCGCTTTCCATCACCTTGGGCGGCTGCCGCCGCCGTATCGAGCGCGGATTGGGCCGAGCGTGTGTCGTGCGGGGCGTCAGGAGGACCAACAGTCGACGAGGGAGACATCACGAATACTCGCCGTACGCGAGCGTAGGAGCAAGCGAGTTGACTCATTGTGAAGCTGAAGGAGAGCGGCTGAGCAGACGATTCGACGCATTGTGAAGGTTGTTGGGCGCAGGTTCGGATCGGTCACGCTCGCGCCACGGTCGCGCCATCGCCCGCTCCACGTCTGGTCCCGCACCGAGCATGGAACTACCTTGCCATCGCCCTGATGCCCACTCCTCGCGACCTTTCCCCCCTCCCTGATGCGGACGTCGTGCGCCTCGCACAAGAGGGGCGCGAACTGGCGTTTCGTGAACTGGTGCGTCGCTACGAGCGGCCGGTGTTCTCGCTGGTGTACCGCATGGTGCGCGACCGGGAACTGGCAGAAGACCTTTCGCAGGACGCCTTTGTCAAAGTGCTCAACCACATTGATCGCTACAGCCCGGAATTCAAGTTCTCCAGTTGGGTGTTCAAGATTGCGAACAACGTGGCCATTGATCACCTGCGGCGACGTCGACTGGATACAATCAGCATGGACGGTTCACCTCACGCATCGAGCGCCGCCGAGGTGGAGGCGTCCACGTTCGATGTGGCGGTAGACCAGGAGAGTGCGCTCGACGAGCTGGAAGCGAAGGAGCTCGGCGAGGCCATCGAAGCCGCCATCGGCCGGCTGCGCCCGGAGTATCGGGCCTGCATCATGCTGCGTCACGTGGAGGGGCGTGCGTATGAGGACATTGCATCCACGCTCGACCTGCCGCTGGGCACCGTCAAGACCTACATCCACCGCGCCCGTCACGAGTTGCGGCAGGCGCTGGAGGAAACCCGGGAGTGACTCGCATCACACCTGTTCCGTCTCTCGCACAAAGTGTAAAAATAAGGCTCAACGCAGTGAAACCGTGCCGGAGTACCCGCCGTACGCCCCGATGGAGGCTTTACTCTTGTTAGACAGACACCTGCGACCCGACGAAATCGATCTCCTCCTCGACACCGAGGTGGGCTTTGGCGTGCAACCCCTCCGGGCGCACGTGAGAGAGTGTGCGTCGTGTCGCGCCGAACTTGAACAGGCGCGGGATTTTTTGCTCGTGCTCGAAGATCTGCCGCATTTCGTGCCCTCGTCCGATTTTGCCAGTCGCGTCATGTCGCAGGTGCAGGTATTTGAGCCCTGGCACGTGGCGGCCCGCAATAGCGTGATGCGATTCGTGCCCGACACGGCACCGGCCCGGGCTGCGGCCGCGCTGGCAGCGGCGGCTTCGGCCACCGTGGTGATCTCGGGCAGCATCTGGGCCGTGAACCGCGCGGACATGGGCCTGCTGCTCGCCAACGTTGGCATGGACGAAGCGCGTATGGCCGCTGACGCCGCGATGTCAGACATTATCCTGGCCGCAGTGGGTGAGGTTGGACTGGAGGCGTGGGCGGCTGGGGGGCCAATGGTTGTGGTCACCGCTGGCGCCGGATTTCTGCTCGCCGCTGGCCTCTGCATGGCTGGCCTGCGCGCCCTCACCACGGCACGCCACAACTGACATGCGTTCGCTTCTTCGCCGTTGGGTGGCGTTCTGTGGCGCATTGGCCGCCTTCGCGCTGCCAGGGCTCACGCTTCGGGCAGCGGTCGCGCAGGCGGCACCGTCGCGCGTGGTCACACTGGGCGCCGAGCTTGCGCTGCCGGCCGTGCCGGATGCGGCGCGTGCGTGGGCTGGTGTAGCATTCAATCGTGTGGTGCAGTCCGGACGCAACCTCGCGCCGGGACTCGCGGAGCGACTGGAAGGTATGCTCGAGCAGCGACGCCTCGGAGCAGACGGCGAAGAACGGTCTCCTGCACGACGCACCGGGGAAGCCGTACTGCAGGTATCGGGAGTGGCGATTATCGGACTCGTGCTGGCGCTGCTGGTGCTTGTGACGGCGCTCGGCCCGCTCGAGGGTGTGATCAAAACCGTCGAAGCAGACGTGTCCGGCGCATTCTGGCGCGGTTTGGTAGCGCAGGCGATCACGTTGCCGCTCATCGCGCTTGTGCTGCTGGCACTCGCACTTACGGTCGTGGGCCTGCTAATGGTTCCGATTGTGCTCATGGCCAGCACACTGGCCATTGCGGGCGTATCCACGCTTGGCATTCTGGCGGTGGCGGCGGTGATCGGTCGCGCCCGTGCCAGGGGCGACGCGCCTCGATCACGGGCACGTTTGCTGCGTGCGCTGCTCATTGGCTACGCGTTGCTGTGGACGCCGTGGATGCTGGCGGCGCTGCTTGTGGCGGTGCCGGGCGCCGGACTCACGGTGCGTATTGTCGCGCTGGCCTCCACATGGGTGGTGGCGACGGTTGGCGTGGGTGCAGTGCTCAGGTCGCGGGGCGGGAGTCGCGTGCCCGATGAGCCGGTTCGGAGGGCGGCGGTTGGTGCACCGGCAAAGCAGCCGGACTGGTCTACGCCAACCCCGGTTCAAGGTGTGGTGGCGGCGCGGCGTGAGACGCCGGTATCGCAGGTGCGTGCGGAGTAACGACGTTTGTCGACCCAGTCGGTCGCTTGCGCCAGCGAAACTCCTATGGCGATGGAGCTGGTCGCCGAGACGGGTGCCAAACCACCGCTGATCCAGGAACCAAATGCATGTCGCGGGCGGCGTTGCCGTCGCGAACCGCGACCTCCAGCAAGCCGCTTGATCCGACCACGCCAACACGCGTGCCCGTTTGCACTTCGGCGTAGGTGCGCACGACCGGAAGCATTGTGGAGGCCACCTCCAACCAGCCGTCCACACGCGCGTAGAGATTGGTCACCGCGTTGCCAAAGCGGTCGATCGTAATAACCTCGCCTTCCACCGCACCATCATCACGCTTGTGCGGTTCCGGTGTGCGCCGACGCACGGCCGAATGCCACGGCTCACCCAGTTCATGCAGCGGCACACCATTGGCCATCTGCGCCGCGGCCGGAGCGAACACGTCGCGTCCGTGAAAGGTCGGTGCGGCCGACGGTGGCACGGCGAGAGACACCACTTGCGCGTCTACCGCGAAGAGTGCGGGAGACAGCACTCCGTTGTCGGGGCCAACGAGGAGGTGATCACCACTCGAAACGGCAATCGCCGCGCGGCCCGAGCCGACTCCGGGATCGACCACCACCATGTGCACGGTGCCCGCCGGAAAGCGGCGCCAATATCTGGCCACAGCCAAACGAGCACCGTCAATATCCTGTGGACGCACATCATGCGATATGTCCACGATCATCGCGTTGGACGCGAGCGTCATGAGCACACCTTTGACTTCACCGACGTAGCCGTCAGCGGTACCGAAGTCGGTGAGCAACGTGATGACGCGCGCGGTCATCGGCCGATCAACCCGCGCCAACGCCCCAGCGGGAATCCATACGCGCCACCACCACTTCGGCCAATGCCCGGATGGCCTTGGACGCCTTGGCCTCCGGCTCCGCGACAATGATCGGGCGTCCGGTGTCGCCGCCTTCCTGAATGCGCGGATCCACCGGCACTTGGGCCAGCAACGGCAATCGTGTTTCGTCGGCCAGACGTTGTCCCCCCCCCGTGACGAACAGCGCGATGGGTTTGCCTGTCTCGGGATTCTCGAACCATGACATGTTCTCGACAATGCCAAGTACTGGTACGGAGACGCGTTCGAACATTTTCACTCCGCGGAGCGCGTCGCCCACGGCCACTTGCTGCGGCGTGGTGACAATCACGGCGCCGTGCACCGATGTGGCCTGCACCAACGAGAGCTGCGCATCGCCAGTACCGGGCGGCATGTCCACGAGGAAATAGTCGAGCTGTCCCCAGTTCACATCGCGCAAGAACTGAGTGATGATTTTCATCACGATCGGACCTCGCCAGATCGCCGGCTGCTCTTTTTCGATCAGGAAGCCGATGGACATGATCTTGATGCCATGCGCTTCGAGCGGAATGATCTTCTCGTCACGCACTGCGGGAGCGCTGTCCACGCCGAGCATGAGCGGCAGATTGGGGCCGTAGACATCGGCGTCCATGATGCCCACACGGTTGCCTCGCTGCGCCAGCGCGATGGCCATGTTCACGGCGATCGTGCTTTTGCCCACGCCGCCCTTGCCGGACGAGACCGCAATGATGCGGCCAAGGTTCGGATAGCTGACCTGTGGGGCCGGCGCGACGTTCCGCGGCGCGGCTGGCGGTGAGGCGTCCATGACCGGCAGGGATCGTTTGGAGGTGGACGGGGCGGGTGGCGCTGGCGACGGCGTGGCGGCACTTTGACCCACCGATTTCGCAAACTGCGCGGGGTCTTTGACGTCTACGCGCACATCCGTCACACCCTCCACCGCCTGCACGGCGTCGCGCACATCGCGCACGATGGTCGCGTCGTCCGACGAGCTGAGCAGCACGGTGAGACGGACTTTGCCGTCTGTGGTGGTACCGATATCGCGCACCGCCTCAGCGCTGAGGACATCGGTGCCGTGCTGCGGGTGCGCCACGCCCTTGAGGGCGGTCGCAATGCGTTCCTGAAGGGTTGTATTCATACGGGGAAAGGTATCGGGCGCCACTGGTCGTTCCAAGTCGCCGTGGCTGTGGCCACCGGCGTTGGGGCCCAGCGGCTTCTGCGCGACGCCGGCGAGCGCCCTGCGCGCTACTGATGTCGCGCGCAATGAAATGGTGACGCTGAAGTGACGGGACGGTTGCATACTGTCGGTGCCTCCTCCGGCCGACCGGGCGGACGGGGTCAGGTGCAGCGAGCGATTCGCGCCGCTGCTCTCGTCACTGCAGCAATCAGGAGTACCCCATGACTCGACTCAACTGGATTAGCGGTTTTACGGCCGCCGTGATGTTTGCCGTGCTGTCGTCCACCGGCGTTGCACGGGCGCAGGATACCTCGTCCGACACGTTGGTCCGCACAACGTGCAAGCTCGGCTACCTGACCGAGTGTGGCACGGTCAACATCGGCACGCAGTGCTCCACCACCTGGAGCGGCAATATCAACCTGATCCTGAGATCAGCCGGATTCAACCTCGGCGAAAAGAAGTGCGCGGGCAATGAGCAGTATGCCGTGTTCAAGGACTACGACCGCAACAAGACCGACTTTGGCGTGTGC
>JBBRDJ010000113.1:0-9753 GCA_038203945.1 Gemmatimonadales bacterium | reverse complement strand
AAACCACTGCTCCGCATCGGTCATTGGCGTGCGGAAATCTTCTTCCGATTGTACGATAAGCGTGGGCGTCTTCACCTGCTTGATGTAGCGAATCGGTGACAACGTGTCGTACATGATCGGGTTGTCCCACGGCGCACCATAAAACTCAAAGTCGGTGAGTCCCTGCGCGTCTGACGACCCGTACCACGACCACCAGTTGCTGATCATACGGTCCGCTTGCGCGGCTTTAAAGCGATTGGTCTTGGCCGTAATCCAGGCCGTCATCACACCACCGTACGAACCACCGGACACGCCCATGCGCGTGCTGTCTACGTCGGCGCGTTTGGCCACGATGTCCACAGCGCGCATGAGATCATCGTAGTCTTCGGCGAACCAGCGACCACGCGTGCTGTACGTGAAATCGGCGCCGTATCCCGATGAGCCACGCGGATTGGTGAACAACACGAACATGCCCGCAGCCGTGAGATTCTGGAACTCATCAAACCAGTTTTCGCCGTACGCCGAATGCGGTCCGCCGTGAATGTAGAGCACGACTGGATACTTTTGGCCCGCCTCGTATCCGTAGGGTTTCATGAGCCAGCCTTCAATCTCTACATCACCAATGCCCGGGTATGTGAAGCGTTCACCATCGCTCCACACCACTTCCCTGTTGAGCGCCTCGTTGAGCGTGGTGAGTTGACGTTCATTGGTACCGTCAGCGTTGGCCATAAACAGTTCCGTGGGGCGCGAAAGACTGGTGGCGACAAACGCCATCGTGCGACCTGCCGCGTCATACGACACATCGTTGATGCGACGACGACCACCCACCACTTCGCGGGGCGCGCGTTGCCCGCTTACATCGGCGTTGTACACCGCCGTGCGTCCACCAGTCGCGGCCGTGAACTGCAGTGTACCGTTGGGCAACCATTCCATGCTCTCGGGCTCGAACTGAAAATCACCAATCGCATTCACTGGCGTTCCACCGGTTGCGTTTACCACATACACGCGCGACGACTCGGTGCGTGAGCTGCGGCCCACAAATGCCACACGGCGACTGTCGGGTGACCATGTGAGCGACGATTCACCACCCATCCATTCGCTGATTTTGCGCGGCGCGCCTCCGGCCACCGCCACGACATAAATGTCCGCGTCGTTACGGTTCTCTTCGGCTCGTGCGCGATCGTATGGGAGCTTGCCAATGGAGTCCTGTTCGATCTGCACCACTGAATCGGAACGCAACGATACGTCGGCTACAAACGCAATCCATTGTCCGTCGGGCGATACCGTCGCGCTGCGATGTGAATACGCGGTGTTGGTGAGCATGATACGCGCGGTATCACCACGATTCTGACGCCACAGCTGCGACGGACGGATCTCACGCGCTTCACGCGAGTTGGCGATGTATCCCGCACCATTTCGCTTGATCGGCATCTCCACATATTGCCGTCCATCAAAGCGTGCCGGATCAGCGGGACGTGTGATGGCCTCAAACGGTGGACGAGCCGCCGCGTCCATGCGTGCGTACGGATCGGCGGCACGCTCTGCTCGCCCCGACGTGTCACGTTCAGCCGGTTGTGTGAAAACCGAAAACGCCCCGCTTGTGGGGAGCGAACCGGTCAACAACTCAGGCATCTGAAACGCTTCACCGCCCGGTGCATCCATTTGCAGCACCCACGTGTTGCCGCGACCCGCCGAGCGCGACGACGTGAACTGCAGATACTTGCCATCGCTTGTCCAGCGCGGATTTGAACTCTCTGTGCCGGGCGAGGTGTAACGCTGCGCTTCACCACCAGCGGTGGGCACCATCCACACTTCCTGATGCCGCTTGTTCTCCGATTCGCGCACGGTGGTCACGGTGAACGCCACGCGCTGACCATCGGGTGACATGGCGGGCTGCGACACGGTGTGCACGCGATACCAGTCGCGCAGCTCCATGGCGCGCGGCGTGGTTGGCGCATCGGTGGTTGAGGAGGCAGAGCGCGTAGCCGGTGCCTTGGGTGTGGCCTGCGACCAGAGGGGTGCAGTAAACGCCGCCGAGCCTGCAATCGAAGTCAGCGACAACAGTGCGACAGAGAGCGCAGTCACCGACGACTGCGCGGCGCGGGACAAGCAGCGCTCGATGGAACGGGACATGATAAACTCCAGCCGGAATCGGGGAAGGAACCTGTGGTGCATTGGAAATCATGATACAGCGGGAGACCGCGGGAGACCGCAGGAGACCGCAGGAGACCGCGGGAGACCCTGGGAGACCGCGAGATACTGCGGGATGAACGCGCACACAGCCGAGAGAACAATCTCCGCAAAGTCACGGCAAACCAAGGCTTGCATGAATCGGAGCAATGGTATAGTGTGCGGAGGGGCGTCACCCGTCGAGATGTTGTTGCCTGGTGTCGCGTTTGTATCCGCCCGATGTTCAACCCGAAATACAGGAGGTGATCCATTGTCTAAGCCAAGTCCCTCAGCCGGTTCGTACTGGGCAAGTGGTCTCCTGATCACCGCCCGATAATACGGGATTCCGGTTCTGGCGATCGCCACGAGCCGGCTCAGGACAACAACGGCCGCTGCGTATTACGCAGCGGCCGTTTGTGTTTTCCCGAAGCCGAACTTGTCTGACTGACGGGAGCTCAGGGCTTGGCCGCCCTCGCCGCCTGCAGCTCCACCAATCGCGCATCCAGCGCCCGCACCAACTGTTCCGTAAACGCCACCGTGCTCGCAAAAAATGCTGGTTCAACCTTGCTGGCATCGTCGCCCGGGCGATGATAATCCGGGTGGTCTTCCACGCCGAGATACAAAAACGGTATGCCCACGCGGTGAAATGACGCGTGGTCTGACGATTGGGTCCAGTTATCCGACGCCCGCCCGGCCGCTGTGTCATGACCCAGCTTCACCGTTACCGGCGCTTGAGGCACCAGCGACTCCACCACCGGCTTGAGGAACGGATACGGCGCCGTGCCGGCCACCCAAAGCGTGCGTCCGCCTTCGTGACGCGAGATCATATCCAGGTTCACGTTGAGCGCGATCCGTGCCGTTGGCACCGGCGGCGACTCCACAAACGCACGCGAGCCCAACATTCCGCTCTCCTCGGCTTCAAACCACACCAGAATCACATCATGCTCGAGTGGCATTTTTTTGAACTGTTCGGCCAGCGTCAGCAGCGCCACCGATCCCGAGGCGTCATCGTCGGCGCCGTTGTAAATGCTGTCGTTGCGCACGCCCAAGTGGTCGTGATGGGCGGAGAGCACCATTACGGGCCCGCTGCCTTTGCGGCCCGGAATGCGCGCGGCGACGTTGGCACCCAGCGAGTCGGCGCCGGGGCGGGCGCGCACCCGCACTGGTGACTCGTAGGTGGCATAGGCTGGCGCGACATTCAGCGCCCGCAGCTCGCGCTCAATGTACCGGCGCCCTCGCTTGCCACCGGGTGTGCCGGCCCCCCGTCCCTCCATGCTGTCGTGTGCCAGCGCGCCAAGGCGCACCATGAGCCGCTCGGCGTTAACGGCACCCCCCTCAGACGCTCCGCGCTCGGCCGAACGCCCGCCGTTCGCGGTGGTGTCGGCGCCCCGTGCGGCGTTGGATGGCGCGCAGCCAGCGAAGGCCACACTGGCGAGCAGCAGCACGGACACCGGACCTCGCGGAGCGAATCGCAAATAGTTCATTAGTGAGGAAGTTTGTTCGAAGAAATTTGTGAATTAAACGGTCAGCGTTTTTGTGTCAGGCTTCGTAAACACCTCCGAAGGGTAACGCGACTGACACGCATTCGATACATCCCTCCCGGTAGCGGGGTGGATGGCCTCTGTGTGCGTGTTATCTCTCGGATGCGGTCCAGACCGGTGCCGAGCGGCATCATCGGGGACAGCGTTCGCTCTGATTAATTTCAGCGCCGAGTAGGTAGGTGAGCCGAGTCACGGGTACTGCTGGTTGAGCGGGCGTTGGCCGCCTGTGCCCTGGCAGCTGGCTCGACGGTGTTGGCGAATCACCACAAACTGGCCTGCGGAGTGACCACACAAAAGCGCCAGTGTATGGAGGGCAGCCTTAAGAAGACTCTGCGATTGCTCAAAAGTTCCGACCCCAGGGTTGCCAAAGTTTGGTCCGCGTGCAAACGTCGCTATCACGCAATGTTTTTCCCCAGATGTGGATCGGTCGCCATTTTGCAGTTCCCACCCGGCGCCGAACGCATCCGCTCCTTTTCCCTCCTTTTCCAAGGAAAACGCATGTCGCGTCGAAGTTCTTTTAGCCAGCGGTTGCAGTGGCTCATTCCCATAGCGGCCATCGCCGTTGCTCTGCCCGCGCCAGAAGCGCAGGCGCAGACCCGGAACGCGCGCGTCACCGGCGTGATCACCGATGTCGACAGCAAGCTGCCGATTCCAGGCGTGACCATCCGCGTAAATGGCACCACTACAGCCGCCACCAGCGGCGAAGACGGTCGGTATGTGATCACTGCCCCGTTCAGCGGCTTGTACACCCTGACCGCGCGCCGTATCGGCTACGGCGAGCGCCAGCGGGACAACGTTCGCTTGGTGCTGGATTCCATCCAGACGATCAACTTTGAGCTCAACGTCAACCAGCTCCGCCTCAATCAGGTGACGGTGTCCGCCTCGATCGATCCGACCTCCGGCCGCAAGACGCCCTACACCGTTGACAAGCTTACCGCCGCCGATCTGCCCGTCCCCACCACCGGTTCAGCGGCTGGTATGCTGATCGGCAAGGTGGCCGGTGCCAACGTCGTGCGTGCCAGTGGAGCGCCGGGTTCGGGCATGTTTGTGCAGCTGCGTACGCCGGTGTCGCAGTTCAACGGCAACAACGGTCCGTTGTACGTGATTGACGGCGTGTTCCTCAATCAGACGCAATCCGTTACCACGCAGGACATCGAAGCGCTCGACATCGAAACCATCGAAGTCATCAAGGGCGCCGCCGCTGCCGCGCTGTACGGTTCACGTGCTGCTTCCGGTGTTATTGCCATCACCACCCAGCGTGGCAGCAACCTGCAGCTTGGTCAGACGCAGTTCACGGTGCGCACCGAAGTGGGCCGCGACCAGATTGCCCGGACACTCGAGAAGCCGCTGGCGCACAACTTCCTGGTAAACGAAGGGCTGCAGTACATCGATGCCGAAGGCAACGTGGTCTCGCGCTCCGATCGTATTGTGCAGCCCAATGGCATCATGGAGAACTCCTACCTGGATCCCACGTACGATCATATCGCGCAGTTCTTCCAGCCGGGCACGTTCAACACGCAAACCGCTACGCTGCAGCAGAACAGCGCCTCTACCAACTTCACGCTGTCGTTTACGCGCTTTCAGCAGCCGGGCATCATTGAGGGCTCCAATGGCTTCAATCGCCAGTCCATGCGCCTCAATGTGGACCACCGCATCAAGGAAAAGCTGAGCGTCGGTGCGTCCGTATCGTACACGCGGTCACAGAACGATCCGGCGCGTCAAAGCTTCACCAACTTTTTCCGTCAGAACCCGGACGTGAACCTGCTGGCCCCGGATTCGCTCGGACGCTTCAAGTATGCGATCATTCCCGATCCGCTGTTCCCGGCCACCAATCCTTTCTACAATCAGATTTTCGAGCAGCGCGATCTCAACCGTGCGCGCACGCTGCTGAACCTGAATGCGCAGTACCGGCCGTTCCGTTGGCTCACGCTCACCTCCGATATCGGCTTCGATCGCGGCGACCTGGAAGACACGCGGTATCAGCCACGTGGTCAGATCACCGAGGATGGTGAGGGTATCAGCCCCGGTTTCCTGCGGCTTGATAACGACATCACTACCGGCCTGGTAGCCACCACTAGCGCAACGCTCACCAAGGCATTTGGTGACCTCACGGCTCGCTGGACTGTGCGCAGCCAGACCGAGCGTGAAGTCAACCCGTTTCAGCGCGGCCAAGGTGATCTTTTCACCGTTTCGGGGGTGAAAACGATCCAGTCGGCGACCACGCGTACAGCCAGCTCAAGCATCACAGACCGCCGCACCAACGGCGTGCTGTCCACTGTCGCGTTCGACTATGCCGACAAGTACATCATTGACGGTTTGATCCGTCGTGAAGGCAGTTCGTTGTTTGGTCCGGACAACCGGTGGAACAACTTCTATCGTTTGGCCGGTGCATGGCTCATCAACGAAGAAAGCTGGTTCAATGTCGGCTTCCTTGATCTCTTCAAGCTGCGCTATAGCATTGGTACGGCCGGTACCCGTCCCAACTTTGAAGACCAGTTCGAGAATCTCTCGGTGAGCACCGGTGCAGTCGTCCGTACCAGCCTGGGCAACCAGTTTATCCGTCCCGAGCTCACCACGGAGCAGGAACTCGGCTTGGACATGATCATCAACCAGCGCATTTCTGCGTCGTTCGTTTACGTAAGTAACATTACGCGGGATGGCCTTGTCCCCGTTCCGCTGGCGGCGCTGGCCGGCTTCAACACGCAGTTCCAGAACGTGGGAGAGATCACCGGCAACACCATCGAAGCCACCGTGCAGGCCAACCTGCTCAACAACCCCAACGGCTTCTCCTGGGACGTGCTCTTCACCGCAGATCGCACGCGCAACTTCATTGGCGAGTTCGGTCGCAGCTGCTTCACTGGTGGTGCCGTGAACTTCTGCGACGGGATCCGTCTGGGACAGTGGTTTGGTGGCAACCATGTAACGGCATTCAATCAGTTGCGCCCGATTCACGCCAACTCGCAGGATCAGTTCCAGGTTGACGATAACGGATTCATGGTACCCGTTGGTGTGGGCAACAACTTCACCGACGGAAAGGCCAAGAACCTGTGGGGCTCCACGGTGCGTATTGACAACATCAACTACGCCTGGGGACGTCCGTTCCTGGAGATCGACAGCCTCACCGGCTCTACCAAGCGTGATCTGATTGCCGACTTTGCGCCGGAAATGCGCTTCGGTTTTGGCAATACGTTCCGCTACAAGGGTTTCCGCCTGTATACGCTGTTTAACGGTCAGTTCGGCGGCGAGATCTACAATCAGGTGCGTCAGACGGTGCTGCGCGATGGTGATGCTCTCGAAGTAGACCAGCGCGGCAAGCCCGACGAGCTGCGCAAGAACACCACCTACTACTCCACAGGTGTTGCACAAGGTAATGTGCCGTTCCTGCGCGAGTTTGTGGAAGACGCTACCTTTGCGCGCCTCCAGGAGCTGCTCGTGGGCTATCTGTTCGACGCGCGTCGCCACCCGTGGATTACCAAGATTGGTGCCAGCCGTATTGAGGCCAATATTATTGGTCGTAACGTGTTCACACTTACCAACTACTCGGGCCTGAACGTTGAAGCCGCCGCCGGCGCGCTCATTCGTAACGACGACACGGTCTATCCGCTTACGCGGACGTGGACGGCTGCCTTCACGGTTACCTTCTAATGCCTTCACTTACCAAATACATGACTAACTCTTCCACACCGAGCCGCCAACCGGCGGCTCGGCCCGCGCGCTGGTTTGCGGCTGTCGCCGTAACGGGTCCGCTCTTGCTTGCGGGCTGTCAATCGCTTGACGTTGTAAACCAGAACGCGCCGGCCATTAGCGGCGTGTTTTCTGACGCCGTCAATATTGAAGCGGCACTTATTGGTGGCTGGCGCGATTACTGGGGCACCACCCGTGGTGCGCGTGCCAATTCGTCATCTCCAGTGCTGCAACTTTCCATGCTGGGCAACGAGCTGACGGCCACCGATGGTCTCTTTTTACAGCTTGGGCAGGAACCACGCATCGCCATCGACAATACGAATGCGGGCGCTTGGGGCAACCGCAAGCCGTGGTACGATATGTATCAGGTGATTGCGACCGGTCGCGATGTTTTTCAGTCCATTGAGGCGAACAATCTGAAGATTGGCAACGTCACCACTGCGTTTCCCAACGGCCAGGACACGCCGCGCGCCAAGATCTTTGCCAAGTTCCTTCTTGGTATTGGCAACATGTACGTGGGTTTGTTGTTTGATCAGGGTTTCCCGTCTGACGAATCAACCAATCCTGAAACGTACGACTATCAGACGCTTCGCCCATATACGGAGCTTCTGGACATCGGACGTATCACTATGCGCGAAGCCATTGCCGATGCCAAAGCCGCGCCGGACTTCACCCTGCCGGACACGTGGATTAACGGCAACGCAGTCACCCGCGATGAGTTCGTCCGGATTATGTACACCTATCTCGCGCGCAGCTATGCGTACGAAGCGCGCTTTCCGGCTGGCCGTGCGGCCACCAACTGGCAGCAGGTGCTCACGCTGCTGGACTCGGGGATTGTGAGAAGCCAGTTTGTACAGGCTGTTTTGGACATCGCCGATACGCGCTCCGTCTATCAGGAATGGGCATATTTTCAGACGAGCGCTCGTTCGAGCAATCGTCTGATTGGTCCGGCCGATACTTCGGGTGTCTATCAAACGTGGTTGGCCACGCCGCTGGACCAGCGCGACGCCATCATTATCAACACGCCCGATAAGCGGTTTTCCAATGCGGTAGCCAGCGCTACTCAGCCGCAGAATGTACTTCCGGCAGGCACGCGGTTCCGTCGGCTTCCGCGACAGACCATGTCGATAGCCAGCGGCACCTATCTGCGCTCCAACTATCAGAGCTTCCGCTACCAGACGCCGCCCACGAACCTGTTCCATTCAACGGGTCAGATCCCGTGGCTGCTCCTGGACGAGATCAAGTACCTGCGCGCAGAGGCGCTGTTTCGTTTGAACCGCCGCGCCGAGATGTTGCCGCTGGTGAACGCCACGCGCGTTGCGGCCGGTCTCGCACCGGTTACGGTGGATGGTCCGCCCAACAACGCATCCTGTGTGCCGCGAAAGAACGACGGCACTTGCGGCGATCTGTTCGACGCGTTCATGTACGAGAAGCGCATTGATCTGTTTCCGTACGATCCAGCGGTGACGTTCTATGACCAGCGCGGCTGGGGCCGGCTGCTGTCCGGCACACCCGTGCACTTCCCCGTACACGGCCGTGAGCTCGATGCACTGGGGCTTCCAATTTACACCATCGGTGGTGGTGGTCCGGGCTCTGCGCCCTGATGCCATGACCTCATTGTTCCCGCTGCGTCGCGCGTTGCGGCGCGGTGGGAATGATGGGCGGCGGTATCCAAGCGGTGCCTAACCCCGTGGGTACACAAAAAAGTGGGGCCATCGAACTTAGCGATGGCCCCACTTTTTTTGTTGACTGCGCCGGACACCAGGCGCTGTTGTGAGTTACTTGGGCTGCTCGGCCAGATTCACGCAGCTGCCCGTTCCACCATCGGGCGCCTGCGCGTTGTCCAAGCTGAACACGCGGGCATAGTAGCGCTTGCTCGGATCGAGGCGAGGAATCGTGGTCTTGGTTCCACCGCTGCCGTCCATACCGGAGAGAACAATGCGGAACTTGGCGCGTGAAATGATGCTCGGGGCGTTGTCACCACACACCCCCTCTGCAACATCCCACCCAACCTGTACCATGGAACCAGCGCGCAACACCTCAAACCGAGCTTCTGATTCGGTATCCTTTTTGGCGTTCTGAACGCGGATCAGGGCGCCCATGCTTCCGGTAAAGTTAGCTGCCCAATTACCGCTGGACTGCAACAGCGTTTCCTGCGCACCGGCTGACAACGGAGCTGCGGCCATCATAACACCGGCGATGACGAGCGCCCGCGGGCGCCAGAACATGGAGAGTGCGTTCATGAGTACTGGGGTAATGAGAAAAGGAGTCGTGCTGCTTTGTGATCACTGCCGTAATTCCCTGTATCCTGATTTTACGACTATGCAACTCCGGACGTTGTGGCGCAACCGCATGTGGGCCCGGTTCAGTCTGCCATCTG
>JBBRDJ010000112.1:0-9831 GCA_038203945.1 Gemmatimonadales bacterium | reverse complement strand
CGGTGGGTCTCAGACCCGTTTGGCCGATGTGCTGCGTGGCACGGCGCTGGAGCGCGCGATCAAGGAACGACATGCCGCCGGCGCAGCGGTGGGTGGCACCAGCGCCGGTGCTGCGGTGTTATCGCAGCGCATGATTACCGGGAGCGAAGCGAAGTACGGTGGCGATCGTCCGCCGCGTGATAGCAGCGACGCCTACATCACGATCAACCGCGACAATGTGGTCACTGATGACGGAATGTCATTTCTGGATAACGTCGTGATCGATCAGCATTTCGTGCGTCGCAAGCGGCACAATCGTCTGATCAGTCTGGTGCTCGAAACCACGCCACATCTGGGTGCGGGCATCGATGAATCCACCGCACTGGTGGTCGAGTCCAACGGCACGTGGCGCGTGTCGGGCGAGAGCGTAGTGGTGATCTACGATGCACGCGGCTCGAGCAACACCGCGCCATCAGCCAAGGTGCTGGGGGCCGCCAATATGCGCATGCATGTGCTGCCAGCCGGCGCGACGTTTGACCCACGCACCGGTGATGCGAGGTTGCCGTAACCCTTATTCAAAGCGCGTCGCCAACGCTCCGCTCCGCCAGAATCGCCGCGGTGTTGTGACCACCGAACCCAAAGGCGTTGCTCAGGGCAACGCGCACTGTGCGATGTTCGGCAGTGTTGGCGGCCACATGAACGGTGCACGCCGGATCGGGATTGTCGAGATTGATCACCGGCGGCACGATGTTGTGGACGATACTCTGTATTGAAAAAATCGCTTCCACCGCGCCAGCTGCGCCGAGCATGTGACCGGTCATGCTTTTGGTCGCGGTGGCCGTGACTCTATCGGCGTGATCGCCAAAAACTGCACGCACGGCACTGCATTCGGCTACATCACCAAGCCCGGTGCTGGTAGCGTGCATGTTGATTGTATCCACATCGGTTGGCGAGATTCCGGCTTCCCTGAATGCGCCTTCCATGGCCAGCCGTGCACCCACGCCGTCGGGATGTGGCGCCGTGAGATGATAGGCGTCGCACGCCGCGCCCACCGCCAGCACTTCGGCGTAGATGGTGGCACCGCGCGCTTCGGCTGACTCCAATGATTCCAGCACCAGTACGCCGGCGCCTTCGCCCACGACAAATCCATCGCGAGCGGTATCGAACGGGCGACTGGCGCGTGCCGGATCATCGTTGCGCGTGGAGAGCGCACGCGCGGCACCAAAGCCACCCACGCCCAACGGGGTGATCGCGCATTCAGCGCCGCCGGCCAGAATAATGTCGGCACGTCCGGCACGAATGGAATCGAGTGCGCTCATGATGCAATCGTTGCCCGTGGCACAGGCCGACACCACCGCGTGATTCGGTCCGCGGAGTCCATGCTCCATGGCCACCCACGCACCCGCGATATCGCAAATGATCATGGGCACAAAAAACGGCGAGAGCCGTCCCGGTCCACTCGTGTGCCACGTCACGGCCTGGTTTTGGAACGTTTCCATACCACCCTGGCCGCTGCCAATGATCACGCCAATACGGGCGCGTTGTGCATCGGTGAGCGTGGACGTATCCAGCTGCGCGTGTTTGATGGCTTCGTTGGCAGCCGCAACGGCATAGTGCGCATACACGTCCATGCGCCGCGCCAGCTTGCGGTCTACATAGTTGAGCGGGTCAAAGCCCTTGAGCTCGCAGGCAAACTTTGTGGTATGTGCCGACGCATCGAAGCGAGTGATGGGCGCAGCACCACTTATGCCCTGTACTGCTGCATCCCATGAGGAAGCGGCCGTCAGTCCAAGCGGTGTTACAGCACCAAAGCCAGTAACGACAACGCGAAGACGGGTATTCTGCGAACGAGCCATGCCCTGAAAACGCTGGAGGTGAACAGCTGGCGAGACCGCCAACGCACATCCGCGGTACCGCAATCATGGGGGCGGTGGGGCTCGAACCCACGCCTTCCAGTTTATGAGACCGGCGCTCTAACCACCTGAGCTACACCCCCGCAGAGGCTCAACGCCTCAAGGTCAATACTATCGCGCTGCGCGGAAAACGACAGCCGTTGGGCCGCACGCCACAAACTGCAACCTATTGTCCAAGTGGCAAACTGAAGAGCAGAAGCGTGGATCGATTACGGGCCGTGCTGGCATCTGTGGGCAACTGGCTGAGTCCTTCTACCCGTCGCACCGTTACCGCAATGCCGCGAAATCGCTGTGAAGCGAGACGCACGCCGCCCAGCGCAGCCGTTTCCCACCGATTGGTTGGGATGACCTCAACCGGATTGCCGGTGCTCCCACTCACACGCAGCGTTTCACGATGATAGCCGAGCGTGGCACCTGCTTCGACCGACGGGCAGATGCCGGCAACGCACCGCAGCGCCAGGTTCAATCCGCCACCCAGATCATACCAGCGTGAACGTATGATGTCGGCCGGTTGGCCCACTTGCTGTAAGCGCGCGCCTCGCTGCGCCGGCCCGACTTCCAAAAATCCGGCTATCGGCGTGGGACCCAAAACATACGTTGCACGGAGCGCGAACGCGGCGCTGCGTCGTGCCTCGTACGCGAGTTCAGGCGCAGTGGGTGACACGTCGGTGAGCGTGGACCAGTTGAAGCCGGCCTGGATGTGCAACTGCAGACCTGGGCTGCGCGGGTCATACGACTGCGCAAGCAACGGAGCACTCGTGAAGGTGAGTAACGCACCAATCCCGTAGATCGCGCGCACCACAGTGTTTCCAATATCGATCATGCTGTTGTTCCCGTGTGCAGGTCGTAGGCCGCCAACACCTCTTGAGCGTTGACCGTAGCAGCGCCCAGCTTTCCAACTTCGACGCCTGCCGCAAAGTTCGCGATCACCGCCGCTTCCAGCGCCGACGCGCCTGCACCAAGCATGGCCGCAAGATAGGCCGTGACCGTATCGCCAGCACCAACCACGTCGTACACTTCGCGCGCTGTGGTGGGCACCTGATGCACGGCACCACTCGCGTCCACCAACGCCATGCCGCGTTCGCCGAGCGTGAGCAGCAGGTGCTCAACGCCCAGCCGCTCGAAGGTGGCGGGCAACGCTTCCGGATGCTCGAGATCCACGGCCGCACCCAACGCACTCTCCAGCTCTCGTCTGTTGGGTTTGAACACCGTGGCGCCAGCGTACGAAAAAAAGTTGCGGTACTTGGGGTCCACGACAATCGGAATGCCCCGCGCGCGCGCACGCTCGATCGCACCGCGAATCACCGGCGGCACAAGCAGCCCCTTGTTGTAGTCCTCGAACACCAACGCCGTCGCGCGATCAACCGCCTCGTGTACCACGGCCAGCACACGAGCGATGTCGTCGTTGCTCAAATCCGTATCTTCCTCCTCATCAAATCGCACCAACTGCTGCGCGCGCGCCATGACGCGTGTTTTGGTGGTGGTGGGACGCGCCACATGCACCAGCGCGCGTCCGTCCATACCGCCCTCGTGCAGCATCTGACGCAGCCGTTCTCCTGCCGCGTCATCACCAATCACGGCCACGAGATCACAGCCCGCGCCGAGCGCGGCGACGTTTTGCGCAACGTTGGCCGCTCCGCCCAGCGCGTGTCGTCGTTCTCTCACGCGAACCACCGGTACCGGCGCCTCGGGCGAAATACGATCCACATCGCCGCGCAAATACACATCGAGCATGGCATCCCCAACAATGCATACATGCTGTGAGGCGGCAGCCTCGAGCAGCGCGATGAGGCGCGCTCGGGCAATGATCGGGACAGCGGACAAAGAAACCGTGGGTTGCATGGGGGCGAAAGCTAGCGCCGCGACTCGCCGGTGCACATCATGTCGCCGTGCGACAACCCTCACCACTTCTGGTCCTCACCGGCTCTCTGCTCGGCATTTCAATGGCGGCGCCGCTCATCAGGGTGAGCGACGCGCATCCGATTGCAATTGCGGCCTGGCGCTTGGCTTTCTCGCTCATTCCGATTGCGCTGATCGGTTGGCGCAGCGGCAGCTTTGGCGCTTACCGCACCCTCGACCGGCGACTGATGCTCGCGTCACTGAGCGCCGGTGTGCTGCTGGCGTTGCATTTCTGGAGCTGGAATGCGTCGCTTCGCTACACCAGCGTGGCCGCGTCGGTCACACTGGTGAATCTGCAACCGGTGATCATCGCGCTTTTCTCGGCGCGCTTTCTGGGCGAACGGCCTTCAAGGCGACAGTGGACCGGCATTCTGCTGGCCATGGCGGGTGCCATCGGGGTGGCCTGGGTAGACGCGCCAACCGGTACTGGCTCCACCGGCCTTCGTGCCGACGGCAACGCGTTACTCGGCGACGCGCTAGCCGTGGTTGGCGCCTTCACCGCGGCGGGATATTACCTGCTGGGCCGAAGCGTGCGACAGGTGCTGGACACATGGGGCTACGTGCTGCTGGCCTACGGTGCAGCCTTGGTGACGCTGCTGCTGCTGGCCGTACCCGCCGGTGCGCCGCTCTGGCCGCAACCACCGCAAGAGATCGCCATTTTTGTTGGTCTCGCGATCGGGCCCATGCTGCTCGGCCATACAGGAATGAACTGGGCGCTGGGGCGTCTGCCGGCTTACATCGTGAACCTCACGGTGCTCGGCGAGCCTATTGGCGCGACGCTTCTGGCGGCGGCGTTGCCGTTTATCAGCGAGGTGCCAAGTGTGGGCACTGTGATGTGTGGCGCGGTGGTGCTGGCCGGTGTGGTTATTGCCGCAAAGCGTTGAGAGGTAGGGCGGTTAGTTTTCCGTTCTATGCCTGAAACCTCCAGCAACTCGCCTGCGGCGACTACCGGTTCTACTGCCCCGGCGCCCGGTATTACTGCCACTCACGGCGTCATCCGTGCTCCTGAATCCTTTACCCTCGACGTGGTGGTCACGCGCGCTGGTCAGGTCGAGTCGCGCCATTGTGTGCACGCCGCCGTCGTGCGAGCTGACGGAACACGCGTGGCGCAGGCGCGCGATCCGGAGCTGCATACCTGGTGGCGGTCTTGTGCCAAACCGTTTCAGGTGCTGCCCATGCTGCTTGATGGCAGCTTTGACGCGCTCGGTTGGGGCGACGAGGAGTTGGCGCTGTCGTGCGCGTCGCACGGCAGCGAACCGGAGCATGTGGCGATTGCGTTGCGTATGCTGCAGCGCGTTGGTCTGAGCGAAACAGACCTGGCCTGTTTCCCACACGAACCGCTCACGGTACGTGGCGCGAGTATTCTGCGTGACGCTGGTGCGTTGCCCACTCGTCTGCATTCCAACTGTTCGGGCAAGCACGCCGCCATGCTGGCGCACGCCGTGCAGCGCGGCTGGGCAACCGCTGGCTACAACGAGGCGACGCATCCGGTGCAGGACGCGGCGTGGCATTGTGTGGCGGACTGGTCGGGCGTGGTGGCGCCGGATATCTCACGTGGGGTGGACGGCTGCGGTGTGACGGTGTTTGCCCTGCCGCTGTACAACATGGCGCTTGCGTACGCCCGACTGGCGCAGGCCGCGCGCGACGGCGATGCCATGCCAGCGCGCGCCGTCAATGCCATGACGACACATCCCTTTCTGGTGGGCGGCACCGATCGGTTTGACACGCTGCTCATGGAGGCCGGCAACGGTAATATCATTGCCAAAGTCGGTGCCGAAGGCGTGCACTCCGTGGGGCTGGTGGATCAGGGGCTGGGCATTGCGATTAAGGTGGAAGACGGTGCGCCGAGGGCTCAGTATCCGGCCGTGCTGGCTTGCCTGCAGGCGTTGGGTGCACTGCCCGCTCGGCTGCCGGAGTCGCTGGCCTCCGTTGCGCTCACGATCCTTCGCAACACACGCGACGAGATCGTTGGGCGAGTATTCGTGCCCGGTCATGAGGTCGTGCTGGATGACTGACGCAGCGCTGCCGGCAAATGACCCGGTGGGCGTAAAAACGATGACGCCTTTGGGACGGGAGACGGTTATTGTCCCTTCGTCACTCGGGGAACATCCTGAACGACTCGATGCTCCAACCGTGGGGTTGGTGCGTCTGGCGGCGATGCTGGCGGGCGGTGGTGAGGCGCAGGTACGGGAGGCGTTGTCGGCGGCGGTTGCGTCGGAGCTCAATCCCATTTGGGTTGAGGAAGTGATCTTGCAAACGTATCTGTTTGCCGGATTCCCGCGGTCGCTCAATGCGGCCCGTGAATGGCGACGCCTCTCAGGCAGGCTGGCGCCGGAGTCCGACGAGGGGGCGTTGCACGATGAGACCAGCCTCACCGCGCGCGGTGAAGCCACCTGTGCCACAGTGTACGGTCCGTTTTATGAGCGTCTTCGGCACAACATTCAGTTACTGCATCCCGCGTTGGATGCCTGGATGATCGTTGAGGGGTATGGAAAAGTGCTGGGTCGACCGCAACTCGACCTGGCCCGGCGCGAGCTATGTGTCGTGGCGGCCTGCGCGATTGCGCGACAGGACCGGCAGTTGCACTCACACCTTCACGGTGCGATTCACGCAGGCGCCTCGCCGGCGCAAGTCGATGCGGCGCTGCTGTCGATAGCAGATCTGCTGAATGTTGATGATGTCAAACGATACGTCGGGCTTTGGGCCCGCGTGCAGGGGAAATAGTCATGTTTATTGATCGCGTTGTGGTGAAAGTGGAAGCCGGCACCGGAGGCTCGGGCGCCTGCTCCTTTCGCCGCGAGAAGTACTATCCCATGGGCGGTCCCGACGGCGGCGACGGCGGGCGCGGCGGCGACATCATCATCAAGGGAGACAGCAACCTGGCCACGCTGCTCGACTTCACGTATCGCGATTCGTGGATCGCGGAGCGTGGAGATCACGGCATGGGCTCCAACATGACGGGACGTTCAGGCAAGGATGTCATCCTGCCCGTTCCACCGGGTACCATCGTCCGCGATCAGGAAACAGGCGAGTTCGTGGCCGAAGTCATGACCGATGGTGAAGAACTCGTCATCGCAAAAGGCGGGCGTGGCGGCAAAGGCAATGCCTTTTTTGTGACCGCAACACAGCAGGCACCGCGCAAGTGGCAGCCGGGCGAAGAGGGTGTCCGACGGGTGTTGGAGCTGGAGCTCAAACTCATTGCGGACATCGGGCTGGTGGGACAACCCAACGCTGGCAAGAGCACGTTGCTGTCAGTTGTGTCGGCGGCACGCCCCAAGATCGCCAACTATCCCTTTACTACGCTTTCACCGAATTTGGGTGTGGTGCCTCTCAGTGATCACCGCACGTTTGTGGTAGCTGATATTCCCGGCATCATTGAAGGCGCGCATGAAGGCAAGGGACTGGGGCTGCAGTTCTTGCGCCACATCGAGCGCACGCGCGTGCTGGCGTTCATGATTTCCATTGAGTCGGAAGACTGGCAAGCGGAGTTTGATCAGCTGCGACATGAGGTGCAGGAGTATTCGGCCGAGCTCGCAGAAAAGCCGTACTGCGTGGTGTTCACCAAATGCGATCTGCTGGGAGAGCTCTACGTGCCGGAGATCGATGCCCCCGGTGCGTTCGGCAAGTACGCCATCAGTGCACCCGGTCGGCTTGGTCTGGACGCGTTGATTGATGCCTGGTGGCGGAGGCTCTTGTTGCTCAAAAAGGCGGAGGCGGAGGCCGCGTTGGCCAAGCCCACGCGTACAGAAATCGTACTGCCGTAGTCCGCTCGCATGGATCACGCCACGCGCGATGCCCTTGCGCTCTCGCTCATTTCGGGTGTAGGCCCGGTTGACTACGCGCGTCGTGTGCAGACGGCCGGTAGCTCGGCTCGGGCGCTCGCCGGGTTCGCCGATTCGCAGGTGGCCGCCGTGCGGCTTCGCGCGGAGTCGTATCTCGCGCGCGCTGAGGCGGTTGGTGCCGAATGCCAAGTGTCCGGCAACGCGCGATATCCTGTCGCATTTCATGCTCTCGACGCGCTGCCGCCGGTTGTGTGGATGCTGGGTACACCGGCGCTGGCAGCACAGCGCAGTGTGGCCATCGTTGGTACGCGCGGTGCATCTGCCGGCGGCCTGCGCTTCGCACACGCACTGGCGTCTGCCTGTGCACGGGCTGGCATTGTCGTAGTGAGCGGACTCGCGCGCGGCATCGATGCAGCGGCGCATCAGGGCGCACTGGAGGCCCGGGGTGGTACGGTGGCGGTGTTGGGCACGGGTGTGGATATCCCGTATCCACCGCGACATCGGGCGTTGCAGGCGCAGATTGCCGCGGAGGGGCTGTTGGTTTCCGAGGTGGCGCCCGGCGAACGCGGGCACGCGGGCACGTTTCCGCAACGCAATCGACTCATCGCGGCGTTGGCCGAAATCACGGTGGTGGTGGAAGCCGGTCGACAGAGCGGGGCACTCATCACCGCGCGAGTTGCACAGGAACTCGGGCGCACCGTGTGCGCGGTGCCGGGATCGGTGCACGCGCCGGAGTGTGTCGGTTCCAACGCGCTCATTCGGGATGGTGCGCAGGTGCTGTGTTCGCCTGATGATCTCCTGGCCGAGTTGCATCTCGAGCGCGAA
The DNA here is from genome assembly GCA_038203945.1 of Gemmatimonadales bacterium. Lineage (GTDB taxonomy): Bacteria > Gemmatimonadota > Gemmatimonadetes > Gemmatimonadales > Gemmatimonadaceae > JAABRT01. The sequence continues at coordinate 1,433 of JBBRDJ010000112.1, read as the reverse complement.
CAGACTCGGCCGCCGGTGCTCGAGGGCGACGCGGCCTCATGCTGGGACGCGCTGCAACAGGGATCGGCCGATATCGAAACGCTCGCGCACAGGGCTGGCCTCGAGCTTCGTCGAGTTAACGTGGCCATTTCGGCGCTCGAGCTGCACGGTCTTCTCGAGATTGATCTGGCCGGTGTGGTACGGCCGTTGATTACGTCGGGCGTGGCGTGAGCGTTGTATCTGGGCCCGTGATGCCGTCACCGCGGGCGACGATAGTGAACCGCGAGGCGCACGGTGTGCACCAAACGGAGGAGACGCCGCACACGCCGCAGACGCACGCGGCGCACGCGGCGCACGCGGCGCACCTGCCATACCGCCACGTTTACGTGCACGTGCCCTTTTGTGCGCGACGATGCAGCTACTGTGACTTCGCGATTGCGGTGCGCAAGAACGTTCCGGTGCAAGAGTACGTGAACGGAGTGGTTGCTGAGCTGCGCGCACGCGGCCTTCACCCCGACAGCGGTCGGCCGCCGGTGGAATCGCTGTATTGCGGGGGGGGGACTCCGTCGCAACTTGGTGGCGATGGTATTCGCGCGCTCTTCGATGCGCTGCGTGAGGTGTTCACGCCGTCTGATCAGGCCGAACTCACCATTGAAGTGAATCCGGAAGACGTCACACACGACAACGCGCGCGCTTGGGTGCAGGCCGGCGTAAACCGCGTGTCGCTGGGCGTGCAATCTTTCAACGACCGGGTGCTCACATGGATGCATCGGGTGCACAACGCCGAGAGCGCGCGTTCGGCGGTAGCCACGTTGCGGAACGCCGGCATTCACGACGTCTCCGTTGACTTGATCTTTGCCGTGCCGTCGGAGCTGGGCCGAGACTGGCAGGCTGACGTGGCGCAGGCGCTGGCCCTCGAGCCTACACATGTGTCGCTTTACGGGCTCACGGTGGAGCCGGGCACACCGCTGGGTCGATGGACGGAACGCGGCGATTCGGCCGAGGCGCCGGAAACGTCGTACGAAGCGGAGTTTTTGCACGCCCACGAGGCCATGGGGGCGGCTGGCTTCCGTCATTACGAAGTGTCCAACTACGGGCTGCCCGGCTTCGAGGCGCGTCATAACAGTGCCTATTGGCGCGCCGTCCCGTACCTGGGGCTGGGCCCATCGGCCCACGGGTTTGACGGGCACGAACGGCGGTGGAACGAGCCAGCTTACGCCCAATGGCAGCGCAGCGTCAACGCCCTACAGGACCCACTCGGCGGCTCTGAAATCCTTAACCAGGCCAATCGCGAAGCCGAAGCCGTGTACCTGGGTTTGCGCACGCAAACCGGACTGGCGCTGCGCGAAGCTGAACGCGCGATTGTGCATCCGTGGGAGGAGGCTGGGTGGGTGAGTGTGAGCGCGGATGGCGTGCTCCGGTGTACACCAATGGGGTGGCTCCGTCTGGACGCC
>JBBRDJ010000111.1:0-9838 GCA_038203945.1 Gemmatimonadales bacterium | reverse complement strand
CCCCGGCAACTCGAGCCAGAGAGGAAGCGTCTTGAACCAGTCAATGATCTCCGCATGCAGCGGCGTGCCGCCAACTTCCTTCAGAAAAGCTTGGTGCTGGTTGCGATTCCTCGGTGTGTGTTTGCGGAAGAACTCACCGGGATTTGCCGGATCTGGCGTAAACCATCCGATCGCATTCAGCTCATGGTTTCCCATAATCGCCAACGCCGATCCGGCATCCACCATGCGCCTGGCGATACTCACCGATTCGATCTGCTGCGTGCCACGATCAATGAAGTCGCCGACAAAAACCGCCTGTCGCTCCGAGTGCCGCCACGCACCCTGCGTTTCGCGATATCCCATTTGTCTAAGCAAAGCAACAAGTGCATCTGCTCGGCCGTGTATGTCGGCGATAAAGTCGTACTGCACGAAGTCTCCTACCTCAGAAAAAAGATGGTGTTCGTGCTCTGCACGACAGAGCCCGTCGCCGAGCGAGATAAATACAGGTTTCCCCGTCGAATGGTAATCGCCTCCCTGCGCGCGAATGGAAAGCCGGCGAAAAGCCCTTTCGCCGGGGCGCGACAGACAAGAGATTCCACCGTTCGCTCACTGAGCGGATCAGCGCGCTATCAGTCGAATCGAAGCCTACATCCTCCCTCCCTGCCGAATGAGCAACTCGCCGACCGATACAACGCGCACCGCGATACGGATCGTGCATTCCGCTGACAACCACATTGGCCTTGGCTTTCGGCAGTATCCCGATGCGGTGCGAGATCGACTGATCGCTGAACGATTTGATGACCTGTCGCGGGGCGAGATGGCTACTCCTGTATTCGGTTGAACGTTGGCTCGCAGACGACGCTTGATCTGCACGCAAATAAAGATGGAGGATCACTCGTGGTGCTGTACACACCCCGAACCCGATTTGAACGGGCCTTTGGCGTGACGTTGCCGATGAAAGACTTATTGGAAACCGAATCCTGGATTGCAGAAGCACGACCGATGCATCTGGACATGATGCAGCGACGCAAGAACATCAACGGCCGCTCGCACAACGTGTCGCTCGCGGATGTGGTGCTCGATGAAGGAGCGATAGAGGCGTACCTCTCGTCGTTCGTTGTCCGCTAACAATGCCAACAGCTGAGTGATCTATGACAAATCAAACCTTGCTGCGCGATCTTCTCGAGCAGAACGCTGTACGAATCAGAGGCGCCGCGCTCCCGGGCACTGAGCTCTTACCCAAGTCCGCGACCTTCGATTTCGCGCGCGTGGAAGGAATGCTGCTCGGATTGGCGATCGGCGATGCGCTGGGCGCGCCTTACGAAAGTATGACGCCTTCAGAACGCAAAGCTCGGAACGGCGAGATCCGAGACTACGGTAAAAATCGCTACGTGAACGACGGACGCGGCTACCCAACCGACGACACGCAGCTCGCATTCTGGACGCTCGAACAGCTCCTGAAAGACAAAGCACTTATTCCCGACAATGCCGCATGGCGCTTTGCGAACAGCGGACCCATTTTCGGGTTGGGCCGGTCGGTTCGTGAGTTTCTGGTCAACTACAAAAAGCGGGGACAGCGATGGCAAATAGCTGGTCCGGAATCGGCTGGCAATGGCGCGCTCATGCGAATCGCGCCCGTGCTGCTCCCTCATCTGCGCACGGGCGGTAGTGCGCTCTGGAGTGATACGGTACTCGCAGCCATGATCACACATAACGATTACGCATCCAATAGCGCCTGCGTGGCCTTTGTTGGCATGCTCTGGGAGTTGCTCGACATGAGCACTCCGCCCGACCCTGAGTGGTGGATCACCCGTTACGTTGGGTTGGCGCGCGGGTGTGAAGGCGAGACCACGTACATACCACGCGGCGGAAGATTCACCGACTACTCCGGCCCGGTATGGCGCTTCGCGGAGGAACGCATCGCGTGGGCGCAGTCCGAGAAGGTTGCGACTGTGGAGGCGTGTGATGCTTGGTACTCTGGGGCGTACCTGTTGGAGACGGTGCCGAGTGCGCTGCTCATTCTCACTCGCTACGCGCATGATCCCGAGGAAGCCATTGTGCGCGCTGTGAACGATACGCGTGACAACGATACGATTGCCGCAATCGTTGGCGCGTGTGTTGGAGCGCGGCACGACCGTGCAGCGCTGCCCGCGCGTTGGGTGAACAATCTGTCAGGATGGACGCGGGCCGACGACGATGGGCATGTGTTTGAGCTGATACAATGCGCGCGAGAGGTCTTCTGGATCAACGACGCGGAGGCTGAACGCTCGCTCAGCCCGGGGTGATTCGCTTCGCCGTGCGCGCGGGTTTCACTGCCGCGTTCACGCGTCGCTGAGCACGCCACCGGAGCACGGGATGCTCGGCGATACGGTCGATCATCACCGGGTCGGTAGTGAGGAGATTGCCGGCAATCTTGCCTTCGTCCCTGACCCGTCGAATAAACTCAATTTCCGCGTCGCGCAGCGGGAACAGGCGCCCCCTCCGCGCCAAATTCGCCGTCGCCGTCGCCGGTCCAAGCCGAATTTCCGGCGTTCATCGCCGCAATCTCATCCCACGACTGTGCGACCAGAGTAGCGGGCACGACCAGATGCCAACGCTTGCGTAGTTCGCCCCCGCGGCGCGCGCGGCGCGAGAAGTAGTGGATTGACTGTGGCCGCATCGCCGCCAATCGCTCGAGGATTTCGTCCGGCACGCCCATGGCCCGCTGGTGTTGCTCGAGGAAAAAGCCAACGCGTGCCGCCGTCGTGGCGCTCCCAAGTCGGTCGACGTAGTCGACGACGGCGTCCACCTTGAGATACTGCACCGCGCCGAGCGAACGCCACACTTCTTCGATGCCACCAGACTGTTGAGGCATCGCCAACGTGTCCACCAGCGTTCGCTCGATGCTCGTGACCGTGATGGGCAACCCCGCGCGGTCCATCGTGACGGTGCCGGTATGCGTCGCGCCACTCCGCCGCAAGGCGGCTGGGTGCCGCATGGTTCGATAGGTGACGCCGCGCCACGTGCGAGTATGCCGGCGCGCTTCAGCGTAGCAGGTGGACACGTTGAACAGCGAGTATGCCACGCCGTGCAGTTCGAGGGCGGTGTGCAGGGCGAGGATGGCGTCGGGCGCGGTATGGGCGGCCACCAGATACGGGTCGACGGGGTAGCTGGTGGGGTCTGCGCCAAGCGGGATGGCCGCATACGCCTCGCCGCTGTGAAGACGGGATGGGTTGCGATGATTGGGTTGCGGATCACTACGTTCCAAGACTTGCGTCTTGGCAACTGCAAAAATATGAAACCAGAGTTCAACACAGCATGAAGAGCAGACTGTTCGACGAACTCATGCAGTCGATGCGCGAAGCACGCGAGCACTCTCAGAGGAAGCGTGAGCTTCGTACAGCTGTGCTACCAGTGGCGCCAACAGCGATGAGCGCAGAACACGATCGCTCCCTCGAAGTGGGCATGCGCGATCCATCCGCAGTGTTCGTTGGTCTCGCGCAGCCAAAGCGCCCTCCGCAGAAAACAACCGAAACAAAAGCGCCTTGAGCAACGCGACGCGTAGTGCGCCTGGTTGACTCTCCAAACCCCATGACGTCTCTTTATACATGCGCACTCTCCTCACGCTCTCACTAACCGCCCTCCTCGCCGGCTGCGCCAGCACACGCGCCGCCTCGGCTCCCGTCTCCGCGACCACGGTCGTGCCCACACAACTGATCGTCCACGTGGTCACACACGACGCCAAGCTCATCGGCTCAGCCGTGGGTGGCGTGCGCATCACGGTGCGCGACGTGAACAACGACCGCGTGCTCGCCACTGGCCTGCACGAAGGCGCCACGGGCGATACCAAACTCATCATGCAAACACCACGCGCGCGCGGTGATCGCTTGTTCAACACGACAGACGGCGCGCGCTTTCAAACCACCATCCCACTCACCGCCGCCACACTCGTTGAAATCACCGCCGAAGGTCCGCTCGGCTACCCGGATCAGTTGGTACGCTCCAGCAAGCGCCTCGTGCTGGTGCCGGGTCGTCACCTTACCGGTGATGGCCTGGTGCTCGAAATGCACGGATACCTCATTGATGTGATCACGCCTGATTCCACGCTGATGATGCCGGCCAATGCGGCGTCAAAAGTGCGCGCGCGCGTGCGCCTGCTGTGCTCGTGCCCGACCACCGCCGATGGCATGTGGAAGGTGAACGATGTGCGCGCCCGACTGATTCGTGACGGCTTGGTCGTGCACGACGTGCTGCTTCCCTATGCCGGCGTGGAAAACGAATACGCGGCCGACTTGCCCGCGGTGGCCGCAGGGCAGTACACGCTGGAGATCGTTGCGGCGTCGCCGGATGTTGCTACCTTCGGCGTGGTGCGACGGGTGTTGACGGTGCGGTAAGCACACAGGTCGAGGGCGGACTGCTTCGGTGCTGCTGATTCAAAGGTTGCGCGGAAAGTGCGGTGTATGCCGCAATACGTCATCCACCATCGCCCAGTACTTGCGAAGCCGCCGCCGTCGCTTCCGGAAGCAACGCCAACACACCCGCCACGTCGGCTTCGCTGAGCCGAAGCCCTTCCAGCAGCTCAGGCGCGATTGGAGCCTCTTGCACCGTGCGCGTATATCCAAGCCTCGCGCGTGCCGCGAGGTGGTCGGCCACATGAATGAGAGCGGGCAGACGACGTTGTTCCAGTGCCAGCGCCATGGGCGCGTGATGGTGCCTGGCTACAAGAGCCAATGATGGCGGAAACCCCCATTTCGTGCAGAGTTTGGCGCCGAGCAGGCTATGCGTTGTCCCAAGGTAGAGCAGCTCGAGCGCTGTGAAGGTTTGCTCAGGATTCTGTTCGAGCGCTTTAAGCAGCGTCTCCAATTCAGACCGGCACGCCTGCATGGCCACCACAATGCCGATATCATGCAGCAGCCCGGCCAGCAACGCCTCTTCCGCACCAACGAGGCCCGAACGCATCGCCAACAGTCGGGCCGCTTCGGCCACCGCCACCGAGTGCTGCCACACCTCGCGCGCATCGAAAGAATCGCTGAGCTTACCGCCGCGAAACATGCGCGTCAGGCTGGCGGCTATTGCAATGTTGCGAATGGCCGCGAACCCGAGCCGAACGATCGCGGCGCTGGTAGTGGTGACGCTTCCCGGTAGCCCATAAAATGCGGAGTTGACCACCCGCAACACGCGAGCGCCCAATGTGGGATCGGTGGCCAGCAACCGGTTCAGCGCATCGCCAGTGGCGTTTGGATTATCCGCGAGACGCATGATCTGCAACGTGACCGACGGCAGTGTTGCGAGCTGCCCCAAACGCGCGACGGCGAGTTCGGCGATGTGCTCGGATCCGGACTGGGTTTCGTGCCGTTCAATGGGCATGGTGGCGGGGTTCAAGAAACAGGTGCCTCATCGTGCGCAACAGCAGCGACGGCGTGAGAATCCGTGGTGCTTACTCCAGACGCCGCACCGAACACATCGTTGCACACACCACCGTTGGAGATACCCTCGAAAAGCCGCTCGGCGGTGAGCGGCCTGCACAGGAAATACCCTTGACCATACCCGCAACCCAAGTCTTGTAGCATAGCCACTTGCTCAACTTTCTCGATTCCTTCCGCAACGATTTCCAGGCCAAGATTGTCCGCCAGCGTCACCACTGCGTTAACCAGTGCCGCAAAGTCGCGACCCCGCGTGAGATTGGAAATGAACTCGCGATCGATCTTCAGCACGTCGAGCGGAAACTCCTGCAGACACGACAGCGACGAATAGCCGGTGCCGAAATCATCCATGGCCAACCGCACGCCTGCCCCACGGAACTCTTCCAACAGCTGCTTCGCACCCAGGCGATTGGTCATGATTTGCGATTCCGTGACTTCCAACTGCAACTGAGTCGGCCGCATTCCGGATTCCCGAACGGTCAACAAAATGCGCTTAACCAATGTGGGATCGGTGAGCTGCACGCGCGAGAGGTTTACACTCACATATGCGGGCGCCGCCAACGGTGCCGCGCGCTGCCAGTCCATGAAGTCACGGCAGGCCCGGGCCAGAATCCAATCGGACATGGGGAGAATGAGCCGCGTTTCTTCGGCCACTGGCACAAACTCGCTGGGGCTCATCGGACCACGTGTTGGGTGCGTCCAGCGTACCAGGGCCTCCACTCCGCTCAACGAACGATCCTCAAGCGAAACGATCGGCTGATAAACAAGCGTCAGCGCCTCGCTCTCAATGGCCTCACGCAGGTCTGTTTCAAGGGCCAGCCGCGTGGCCGATGCGTCTCGCATGGCCACCGAAAACTGCACCGCGCACGCCTTGCCACGACACTTGGCCTCGTACATGGCGATGTCGGCATCGCGCAACATCGACTCGGCCGACTCGTACTCTCCGTCGTTGCAGGCAATGCCGATGCTGGCGGACGAGCGCACCACATGGGGGCCAAGCGCGTACGGATGTGAGAGCGCCATCAGCAACCGCTCGGCGATCGCGCTGCCGACCTCCGGATCGGACACACCGTCAAGCAGCACCACAAACTCGTCGCCGCCCAATCGTGCGACAGTGTTTCGGGATTCCTTGAGCAGCGCATCGGTGGAACGCAGGTTCTCGCGCAATCGCGTGGCGATGCCCTGCAGCAGCAGGTCACCCACGTCATGGCCCAGGCTGTCGTTGATCAACTTGAATCGATCAAAATCGAGGAACATGAGCGAGAAGCCATACGATGCCTCCGCACGCGCCCTGTCAACAGCGGCCTGCAGGCGGTCGTGCAGGAGCGAGCGGTTCGGAAGACCCGTAAGGCGATCCTGCTTGGCGGCGCACACGAGCTCGCTCAGGAGACGCTGCCGCTCGATGGCTGAGCCAACGCGGGCCCTTAGCTCCGCCGCGAAAAACGGCTTCCGAATATAGTCCTGAGCGCCAGCCGAGAAGCACGACGTCAGAATGGCGTGGCTGTCACTGCCTGTGATCATGATCACGGGAACGCCCGCGAGCTTATCGCAGGCCCGCACCGCCTTGAGCACCTCGAGGCCGCTCAATGTGGGCAGGTCGTAATCGAGCAGGATCAGGTCGGGGCAGGTGGCTCGCGCGAGCGCCAACCCCACGGCTCCGTCATCGGCCACGGTGACGGTAGCGGCCAGGGGCTTGAGGATCGCTGTGACGAGCGCGTGCACATCAGCATCGTCGTCTACCAGCAACACGGTGAATCCGTTGGCGAGTGGTATGGTGTCGTGCGTCATGAGTGCCTCTGGGGAGCAAGTCCGGATTGATCTGATGCGGCCAGCCCACCGCGGGTGATGGCCCGACCTGTCTCGAACAGGCAAGCCAGCGCGCTGGCCATTGCCTCATCCGACGACGCTGTGTTGCTGGCCACCTCTTCAACCGCACGAGCGTGCTCGGTGAGCATGGGGAATCCGTAGCTGGTGCCAGTGCCCTTGAGTTGATGAGCCATACGGCCGATGTCTTGCCGGCGGCCTTCGTGATGAGCCGCCTCGAGCTGTGCCAAACGTGAGCTCAGATTGCCCACAAACTGCGTCACCAACTCGCCCATGTCCGGGTCGTTGGCCAAGAGGCTCATGATGACCACCGACTCGCCGTTATCGTGTTCCGATAACGAATCGTCGAGCCATTCATCGGCTTCGCTCGCAGTTACCGGGAAAAGGCTCTCACACCAGGGCGAGCGCTCGCCAATCCACTGCTGACAGGTGGCGAGCAGCACGCTCCGGTCAATGGGCTTGCTGGCGTAGTCATCGCAACCGGCGGCGATGCACCGGGCGCGGTCGTGCGCCATGGCGTGTGCCGTGAGCGCGATGATAGGCATTCGGGTACCTCTGCTGCGCAGGGTGCGGGCCAGCGTGTAACCGTCCATCTCCGGCATCTGCATGTCGGTAACCAGCAGGTCAAAGGGCGTACCCTCCCGTTCGGCCTCGTCGAGCATGTGAAGCGCAATCAAGCCGTTTGCCGCCACCGATACGTGAGCGCCGGCGCGCGTGAGGTGATGAGTGATCAGCAGCTGATTGTCCGCACCATCCTCAGCCAGCAGGATGCGGCCGCTCAGCCGAGTATGTGCATCCCGCAGTCCATCGTCTGGGCGAGCCGTTTGGTCCGAATCGTTGAGCCGTGAGATTGACACGGCGTTGGGGGCGACTACCAGCGGCAGCACCAGACGAAAGGTTGTGCCCTCACCGGGCGCGGTAGCCACCAGATCGATCTGGCCTCCCATGAGCTCCGCCAGGCGACGGCAGATGGTAAGGCCGAGCCCGGTGCCGCCGTGCTTACGCGTGACGGAGGCGTCGGCCTGCGTAAACGGACGGAAGAGCAGGGCCGCCTGATCGGCTGTCATACCCGGCCCGCTGTCGGAAACCGTAATGTGCAGGCGGTCGCTCGCCGCCTCCGAGCTACTCGAATGCACCGCCGCCTTGACATCGATGCGTCCGGCTTCGGTGAACTTGGCCGCATTGCCCACCACATTCATAAGAATTTGGCGCATTCGCGTGGGGTCGGTGAGGATCCGGCTTGGCACCGGAGTCTCCAGCGTGGTGTGCAGCTCTACCTGCTTGGCCGAAGCTCGCGAGCGCATGAGTCTGGCCACCTCCAACAACACTTCAGGCAGTTCCGTCGCCGTCTGTTCCACTTCCATTTTACCGGCTTCGATCTTTGACAGGTCGAGGATGTCGTTGATCACCGTGAGCAAATGCTGGCTGGCTCGACGAATGGTGTCCATGGCAGCGACTGCGTTCGGCGAGTCATCGATGGCAGGCAGCTCGTCGCGCAAAACGTCGGCGTAGCCCATGATCGCCGTGAGCGGCGTCCGGATTTCGTGACTCATGTTGGCGAGAAACTCGCTCTTCGCATGGCTCGCCATCTCCGCTTGGGCGGCCATGCTGTTGGCCCGCGCGGTGGCCATCTCGAGCGTGTTGTTGGTCTCCACGAGCATTGCATTGGCCGATTCGGCGGCGGAGCGTGCGTTCTGGAGCGCTTCCTCGCGCTGCACGGCTGCGGTAATGTCTGCCACCGTACCGAACAGGCCAACAATCTGGCCGGTATGGTCACGCCGCGCACGCCCTTCGCCTCGTACAAAACGAACGTCGTTTCGCCCGTGGGTGGTGTGCAGAATGAGGGAGTACGGTGTGCCGCGGGTAGCCGCATGGTGCACCGCATCGCTCAGTTCTGCCGCCGTTTCAGGGGAGAAATCACGCAGTTGTTCCTCAAAGCTCGGCGGACCGTTGTCCGATGAGCGACCGTACATGGAGAATATCTGCCGCGTCCATTCGACCTGGCCACTTACCAGGTCATACGTCCAGCTGCCAATGCATGCCACCGCTTGCGCCTCCTCGAGCGAGGCGCGGGCCGACAGCAGCTCCGACTCGGCGGCCTTTTGTGCCGTGATGTCAAAGCGGATGGACACGTACCGCTCAATGCGCCCATCAACGTCCATGTGGGGAACGATGGTGCTGTCCACCCAATACAGAGAGCCGTCTTTGCGTCGGTTGCACACTTCACCACGCCACGCGCGCCCCGTGGCGATCGTGCGCCACACGTCCACCCAGAACTCGCGCGGGTGAGTACCGGAGTTGAGAATGCGGTGGTCTTTCCCTATCAGCTCTTCCTTGCTGTAGCCGCTGATGTTGCAGAAACCGGTGTTCGCTTCTACGATGCGGCCGGCGCGATCGGCAATCGAGAGCAGCGAGTGCTCATCAAGGGCGCGACGCAGCGCCGAGACCTCTCGCAGGGCGGCCTCGGTCGCAAGCCCCGCGCGCACCGCTTCCTGCTCTGCGGCGCGGCGCGACGTCACATCGCGCGCCGTCGCGAACAGCTTCCCGTCCTGGGGAGTGGCGCGCCATTCGATCCAGCGCCAGCTCCCGTCCTTGCAGCGGCATCGGCTCTCGAAGGCAAACGCTTCGCGCGA
>JBBRDJ010000110.1:0-10324 GCA_038203945.1 Gemmatimonadales bacterium | reverse complement strand
ACCGCCATCCACTGCTGCTTGACCGTCATACCGTTACTCCACAAAGGGCGCGCAACGCGCCGATTTCAGCCGTTGGATTGGCCGCGTTGAACACGGCGTTGCCCGCGACAAACGTGTCGGCGCCCGCACCCCAGCAGCGCGCAATTGTTTTACGGCTTACACCACCATCCACTTCGAGCACCGCCTGCGATCCAGTGGCCGTGAGCAGTGCACGCGCACGTGCAATCTTGTTGACGGTGTATTCAATGAACTGCTGCCCACCATACCCCGGATTCACGGTCATGATGAGCACGAGGTCGAGTTCGGCGGCGATTTCGCGCACGTGCTCCAGCGGTGTGGCCGGATTGAGTGCCACGCCCGCTTTGCAGCCGAGCTCGTGAATGCGCGCCACCTGTCGATCAAGATGCGGCGCGGCTTCGGCGTGAATGGTGAGCACATCAGCGCCCGCTTTGGCGTAGTCGTCGAAATACTGTTCCGGCTCCACCACCATGAGGTGCACATCGATGGGGAGCGACGTGCACCGTTTGACCGTTTCAATAACCTTCGCGCCGAATGTCAGATTGGGTACGAAGCGACCGTCCATGACGTCTACATGAATCCAGTCAGCGCCACCGGCTTCACACATCGCGAGTTCGTCGGCGAGTCGCGCGAAGTCAGCCGATAGAATGGACGGGGCAATGCGTACAGTCATTGAACAAAAGTTGTGTATTGAGTTCAGCGTGCGTCGTGCGCACTGGAATCGGGAACGCTCAGGGCGGAATCGGAACGTACCGTGGCGGAATCCGGCGACACGCCGAGCGTATGGGCGGGCGCGCCAATCGTGTTTCCCTGCGCGCCCAGTGTGTCGCCCAGGACACCGAGCGAATCCGACGAATAGCTAAACGGAAGCGGTGGCTCAACGCTACGGCGACGATCGGCCAGAATCAGATTCACCGTGGCCGGCAGCTGCACGCGTTCGCCCGGCACCGGGAACGTCTCCAGCACGGTACCGAGTGGCTCATCCGACTGGCGGAACAGAATCTCGCCCAAACTGAAGCCGGCGCGTTCGAGCAGTCCACGTGCGTCGCCTTCCGCACGACCGACGAGATCGGGTACCACGGCCACACTGTCGCGCGCCGCGACTGCTCCGCCGCCAACCATTGCGATTTTGCCATCGGCTGCGCGCATGCCGTCAGCCCGCGGGCCGCTGTACGTGCGACGCGGTGCGGGCATTACTGGCTCGGGTGCTTTTTCAATGACGGGCTCGGGCGGTGTATCGCCCATCAGCACTCTGAGACCCAGAAATCCTCCACCCACGCCCACAACCAATCCGGCAAACAGCGCCACGCCTGCGCGCATTGCCCACGTGCCACCGCTGTTGCCACGCAGCGAACTGAACATCGGCTTTTGGGTGCTCACTACAGTTCCCGCCGACGAAGACGCACGGCAAACGCGCCATCAACCGCGTGCGACTGCGGCAACACGCGCAACCGACCGTGGTCGAGCACTGTATCGGGCACCGTACCCGCTGGTGGTGGTTCGAGCACAAACTCCGGGTGTTCAGCGAGAAACGCATCAACCGGCGCGTCGTTTTCCTCGGGCTCGAGCGAACACGTGGAATAGATGAGCAGGCCGCCCGGGCGAACAGCCGTGGCGGCCGAACGCAAAATCTCGCGCTGCACGGTGCTCATGATTGCGAGATCGGAAGCTTTCAGTCGCCACCGTGCATCGGGATGACGTCGGAACGTACCCGTGCCCGTGCATGGAACGTCGAGCAACAGTACGTCCAGGTTGTGCACCGCCGGTTCACGTGCGTCGCCCACATAGGCCACGATGTTGTTGGCATCGAGGCGACCGAGTCCCACGAGCAGGCGTTCCAGTCGCCCCGGCACCCGATCGCCGGCAATGACGATGCGCGCAGTGCGCGACAGCTCGAGCGCCTTGCCCCCCGGCGCCGAACATAAATCGGCCACCACGCTGCCCGGAGCAATGGCTGCATAGCGCGTCACGAGTGTGGCTCCGGGATCCTGCACAAACAACAGTCCCTGCTTGAACGCACCGAGTTCGGTGAGTTGCACACCGGGTCCGAGTACGAGAGAGTCGGGCACCAGCGGTGCGTCGTGCACACTCACGCCCGCGCCTTCGAGCATGGCTTCGAGTTGTTCGCGCACCACACCAAACGGACGCAGAATAATCGGCGCCTCCTGATTGTTGGCGTGCAGCAAACGCTCGGTGTCTTCAAGGCCAAACCGGGCCACCCAACGCGCCACCATCCAGCGCGGATGCGACATGCGCAGCGCCAACGCATCGATCGGATCACTCGGTGGCACCGGTTCCAGCGCATCACGTTCACGATCCAATCGACGCAGCACCGCGTTCACGAGCTTGCTGGCCCCGATACCGTGCCGCTGTTTGGCCAACTCCACCGTTTGTGCAATGGCGGCGTACGGCGGCACACTGCCCATGTAGAGCAGCTGATACGCGCCCAGCCGCAACAAGTCGGCGACATCGCCATCGAGACGGGCCAGTCCGCCGCGCACGCGCAGACCCAACACGGCGTCAAACCAGCCGCGTTTGCGCAGCGTGCCCCACACGAGCTCCTGGACCCAGCGACGATCGCGTGCGTCGAGTGGACCAGCGTGTCGTTCAAAGGCGGGGTCGAGCAACTGACCACCGCGTACTTCAGCGAGAATGCCGGCCGCCGCAATACGCGAATCGGTGATGGACGCGGTTTTGCTCCGCGGTCCACGATACGGTGCACGTTTGGCACCGCCCGGGCCACTGGCCTCGGGCTCGTGCACCTTCACATCGGGACCGAAGTCCGCGTCAGCTCCCTCCAGCGGCGTCATGCTGGGAAAGATAGCCAGTTCCCTCGCCATCGTCGAAGCGATCGCCGATCTGCACGCCGCGCCCTCGCATCCAGTCGGCCGGCGAGAGTCTCCCGCGGCCCGCCGGCTGCACCTGTGCGATGCGCACGGCGCCATCGCCGCAGCGCACCACGAGTCCGTCGTCATCGATGGAGCGAATGGTGCCGGGTTTGCTCGCGGCCAGTGCGTCGTCGCGCAAATCGGCGTCGGTGGCGGCCACGATCTTCACGCCAAAACACTTCACCGACGTGCCGCCCAACTGCGTGTGCGCACCGGGCCTGGGGTCGAACGCGCGGATTACGCGCGATACATGAACCGCATCGCGCGTGAAGTGCAGCTGCGCCGCCGCCCGATCGATCTTGGCGGCGTAGGTGGCGGCATCGTCGTCCTGCGGTACTTCATGCGACACGCCGGCTTCAAGCAACGCCAGCGACTGCACAATGGCCAGCGCACCAAGTTCAGTGAGCTGGGCGTGCAGTTCGCCGTAGGTGAAGTCATCAGGGAGCGGTGTGCGTACCACGTGCAACATCGGTCCGGCGTCGAGCGCCAGCACCATGCGCATTATGGTGACGCCGGTTTCCGTGTGCCCTTCAAGAATCGCCGCCTGAATGGGCGCCGCGCCGCGCAGGGCGGGCAGCAACGAGGCGTGAATGTTGAGCGTACCCAGCCTCGGCGCATCGATCACGACTTGGGGGAGAATGTGCCCGTACGCGACCACGACACTCAGCTCCGGCTCCAGTTCGGCCATCTCGCGCATGAACTCATCACCGCGTGGTCTGGTGGGCTGCAGCACCGGCAAACCTTCTTGCAGCGCCACCAGTTTCACCGGTGACGGGTCGAGCTGTGAGCGCGAGCGGCCCCGTGGTTTATCCGGCTGCGTGACAACGCCAACCACGTCGTGCCCTTCGCCGAGCAGCGCCAGCAGCGGCGGAACGGCGAAGTCGGGAGTACCCCAGAAAAGAATGCGCATGCCAGCGAACCGGAACGAAGAAAGAGAACGCGGTCAGCTGCCCGTCGCCACGCCACTTTCACGTTCGGGTGGCAGATCTCCGACAGGCACGACACGCAGCAATCCAGGAAACTTTGTCTTCTCTTCCTCCCACGCCTTCATCGCCGCACGACGCTTGAGCAGGGACAGACGATCGAGAAAGAGCTTGCCGTGCAGATGATCGATTTCGTGTTGCAGGCAGACCGCGAGTAACTCCGTACCCGTGACTTCGATGATCTGACCATCGAGGTTTTGTGCACGAATGGTAACTCCGGCTGAACGGTCCACATCCGAGAACACTTCGGGAATGGACAGACACCCTTCTTCCCATCGGATCTTGCCTTCACGCCGGATGATTTCCGGATTGACGAGGGCAAAGCGCTGGTCTTCCACTTCCACCACGGTGAGGCGTTCGAGTCGGCCAATTTGAGGCGCCGCCAGACCGACGCCTTTGGCGGCCTCCATGGTATCAAACATATTGTCGGCCAAACGCCGCAGCTCGGGCGTAAACTCGGTGACGAGTTCCGTTTCCTGTCTGAGAATCGGCGAGCCGAGTACGTGAATGTCGAGCAGTGCCACGTGCGCCTCAGCCAGTGACCGCCGGTCCGCCACCGATGCGCACGATGCGGCCGCGCTCGACAACGAGGCGTGATTCGCCCGACTTGATCGTGATGCGATCCTCCATGGACGGCGTGTCCTTGGCTTGAATCGCCACCACCTCACCCACCACGCCACCGGCGGTGACCACCTCGTCACCCTTTTTGAGCGCCGACACCTGTGCCTCGAGCTTCTTTCGCTGCGTTTGCTGTGGACGAATGAGCAAAAAATAGAAAATCGCGGAAATCAAACCGTACATGAAAATCATGCCGGGCAACTGGCCGCCGCCAATCTGCAGAATGGCCGCGAAGGCCGCTGAAACGGGAACGAACGTCATGTTGTGTGAACTCGAGAGTGGTAGCGGGCGAGCCAGTCACGGCTCCAGCCGTCAAACGTCCCCGTGAGGACCGCGTCGCGCGCGCTCCGCATGAGGGCAACAAGGAAATGTACATTGTGGAGGCTGATCAGGCGCAGTCCCAGGATCTCCTCGCACACGAATAAATGCCGCACATATGCGGTGGAAAAGCGCGTGCAGCAGGCGCATGTACACTCGGGGTCGAGCGGGACATCGGCCAGACGGAACTGCGCGTTCTTGATATTGCGCCGTCCGTTGGGGGTAAAAAACGCGCCCGTGCGACCCATGCGGGTGGGGGCCACGCAATCGAAAATGTCCACGCCGCGGGCTACGCCTTCCACCAGGTCTTCCGGAAAGCCCACGCCCATGAGATAGCGCGGACGGTCGGTGGGCAGCAGCTCGGTGGTTACGTCGAGCATGGCGTACATATCGGGTTTGGCTTCGCCCACGGAAAGCCCGCCAATGCCGTAACCAGTGAAGTCGTCCACATCGCAAATGCCACGCACCGACTCGCGGCGCAGCGATGCGTGAATGCCGCCCTGCACGATCGGAAAGAGTGCCTGCTGCGGAGACGGCACATGTGGATCGATCTCCTGCAGCCGCGCAAACTCGTCGCGACAGCGCGTGAGCCAGCGCACGCTGCGTTCCATGGCCTCGCGCGCCAACGGCTCACTGCTCTGTCCGGGCACGACATGATCAAACTGCATGATCACATCAGCGCCGAGATTGCGTTCAATGGTCATCACGCTTTCCGCCGTGAAGTGGCGCGGTGACCCATCAATGTGGCTCTTGAACTCCACGCCGTCTTCATTGATCGTGCGCAGCCCTTCGAGCGAGAACACCTGAAAGCCGCCCGAATCAGTGAGTATCGGGCCGGGCCAGTGCATGAACCGGTGCAGACCGCCCAGTGTGCGCACGGTTTCATCGGTGGGGCGCAGGTGCAAATGGTATGCGTTGGCGAGCACCATGGTCGCGCCCAATGCGGTGAGATCGTCGGGGTCGAGTCCCTTCACCGACGCGAGGGTGCCCACCGGCATGAACTGCGGTGTGAGCACATCACCGTGCGGCGTGGTAAAACGAGTGGCGCGCGCACGACCGTGCGTAGCCTGCACCTCAAATGCGAAACCGGCCGACGGAAGCATTTATAGAATGCACATGGCATCGCCGTACGACAGAAACCGGTATTCCTGTTGCACTGCTTCGGCGTAGGCGCGCATGGTGAACTCGTACGTGGCAAACGAACTCACGAGCATGATCAGTGTGGAGCGCGGCTGATGAAAGTTGGTGAGCAGCTTGTCCACCACGCGCAACGTTTGCGGTGGGCGCAAAAACAGATCGGTGGTGCGTGCACCGCTCTCCACGACGCCTTGCGCATTGGCGGCGCTTTCGAGCGTGCGCACGGCCGTGGTGCCAACGGCCCACACGCGTCCACCACGCGCTTTGGTGGCGGCAATTTGTTCGGCAGCTGCAACAGGGACCTCGCACCATTCTTCGTGCATCACGTGTTGCGCTGGATCATCATCCTGAACGGGGCGGAAGGTGCCCGCACCAACGTGCAAAATCACTTCCGCGCGTTCAACGCCGAGATCGGCAATGCGGTCCAGGAGCGCGGGCGTGAAGTGCAGTCCGGCGGTTGGTGCCGCTACAGATCCGGCAGCGCGGGCGTACACGGTTTGATACTGTGTAGCGTCGGCTGGTGTATCATCGCGCGTGATGTATGGTGGCAGCGGAACATGACCGCACGTGGCGATCGCGTCGGCTACCGACGCGTGCACGGTCTCGTCCACAACCAGTTGCACAATGCGTGTGTGCAGCGGTGTGGTGTCGAGTACGTCAACGTCAAATCCTGGGGCCACATGCACGCGCCGTCCGGGCTTGAGCTTGGCGCCGGGCTGCACCATCGCTTCCCAGTACACGCTGTTGCGGTCGATCACACTCTGACCTTCCGCTTCACCCGCCCGGGACACCGGACGCAGCAAAAAGATCTCGGCTGCCTGGCCGGACTGACGTGTGGCCAGCAGCCGTGCGCGAAAGACTTCGGTGGCGTTGACCACCAGCGTGTCCCCCGGCTGCATGTACTCCAGCAGATCGGGAAACCGACGGTGCGCAATACTCTGCGTGGCGCGATCGAGCACCATGAGCCGACTGCTGTCGCGCGGCTCGCAGGGCGATTGCGCGATAAACGATTCGGGTAAGGCGTAGTCGTAGTCTGAGGTGCGGCTGCCGGGTATGTGCATGGACGGACAAGCTAGCGCGGCACGCAGCAAATTCAGAGGAGTGATCCCTGATCTGACACGGAGCGCGGCGGCTCATACCCAAAGTGGCGGTACGCGTGCGCCGTGGCCTGACGTCCGCGCGGCGTGCGCTGCAAGAATCCCTGCTGCACGAGAAAGGGCTCGTAGACGTCTTCGATGGTGCCCGCGTCTTCGCCCACAGCGGCGGCAATGGTAGTCAGGCCCACCGGCCCACCGTCAAACTTCTCAATGATCACGCGCAGCAAACGCGCGTCCATATCGTCGAGGCCAAAATGATCGACGTCCAGCAACTCGAGCGCGGCGTCGGCCACGGCGCGGGAGATGTGGCCATCAGCGCGAACCTGCGCGTAATCACGCACTCGGCGCAGCAAACGATTGGCCACGCGCGGTGTGCCACGGGAGCGACGCGCAATTTCGTGCGCCCCCTCGTCGTCAATGCTCACCTTGATCACATCCGCCGTGCGTCGCACGATCACCTCGAGATCCGACTCGGGGTAAAACGCCAGCTGGTGCACCAACCCAAACCGTGCGCGCAATGGCGAGGTGAGCATGCCCAGTCGCGTGGTTGCACCAACCAGCGTGAAACGCTCAATCGGCATGGTGATGGTTTGCGCCTTGGGGCCTTCGCTGAGGCGGATGTCAATTTTGTAGTCCTCCATGGCCGGATAAAGAAACTCCTCGATCACGGGGCGCAGGCGATGGATCTCGTCAATGAAGAGCAGATCGCCTTCGCGCATGTTCGTGAGCGTACCAACCAGGTCGCCGGGCTTTTCGAGGGCCGGCCCGGAGGTGGTCCGGATGTTCACGCCAAGTTCGCGTGCCATCAGTTCGGCCAGCGTGGTCTTGCCCAAGCCGGGCGGACCAAAGAACAGCGTGTGATCGATTGGCTCGCGCCGCGCCCGCGCCGCATCGATGGCAATGGAGAGACCTTCCTTGATTTTGGGCTGCCCGATGAACTCCGCCAACCGTTGAGGGCGGAGCGAGAGTTCGACGACACTTTCGTCGTCAAGCACTTCCGGGGTGGTGATTTCAGCGCGGGACATCGCGGGGCATCGCGGGTGATTACAGGCTCTGGCGGTCTGCGTGAGGCGAAAAACGGAACGACCAGCGGGCGCTCGGTGAATATACAGGGTGGCCCCGAACTGGCCCCGAACCGTGGGGCGAGTTCAGCGTTTGCCTTTCAATCGCGTAATATTCAGGATAGTGGCCGCAGTCCGGCCGTTCCTCGCATCCCCATCCGACCATGCTTCGACGCTTCTTTGCGCATACCGGTGTTGCTGCCCGACGGGCTGTCCTGCTGACTGTGACGTCGGCTTCGGCTGCGGCACTTATTCCCGCGGTGGTGCAGGCCGAGTCATCGCACGCCGATCCGGCCACGCCGCGACCGGCCGCTTCCCGCGTGAAGGCGCCCATCACATTTGACGCCACGCTCATGCGAGCGGGCATCTTTGTGCCCACGCTCTGGCACGCGCCGGCGTTTCATGCGCCAATTCGCTTGCAGGCGGCCAGGCTCGCCGCGCGCGCGGAGGCACGCGTCACGTCTGCGCGCGATACGCCGCCTATCGATTGGCGTGTACTGGCGGGCCTTGATTACCTGACGGGTAAAGCCACCGATACGCTCAAGGCCCTCAACGGCAAGGAAGTGCGCGTACCGGGCTTTGTGGTGCCGCTGGACGACTTCATGGAAGACGGCGCCGAGTTCCTGCTTGTGCCGTACTATGGAGCGTGCGTGCACACACCGCCGCCGCCGCCCAACCAGATCATCTTTGTCCGGATGGCCAACAAGAAGGCTGTGAAGCTGGCGCTCTTTGATGCGGTGTGGATGCACGGTAAGCTCAAGATCGCGACCGTTGAAAGCCCGTATGGCACAGTGGGCTTCACGCTCGAAGGCACCAAAATGGAACCTTACAGCGCGCAATGATGCTCAACGCGGCGCAACCGGCCGTCGCACTTTCGAACGTCCGCTTTTCCTATCGCACCGGTGAGGATGTGCTGTCGATCAACAGCCTGACCATCGCGCGCGGGGAAACGGTGTTTCTGCACGGGCCGAGCGGCAGTGGAAAAACCACGTTGCTCGGCCTGTTGGCTGGAGTGCTCACGGCTACTGCTGGTTCGGTGCGCATTCTGGGACAAGACCTCACTCCGCTCTCCAGCGGCGCTCGCGATGCGTTTCGTGCGCAGCACCTCGGGTATGTGTTTCAGCAGTTCAATCTCATTCCGTATTTGTCGGTGCGTGAAAACATCCTGTTGCCGGTGCGCCTCGATCGCGCGCGTCGGGCGCGGCTGGGCTCCATCGATCCGGTGCAGGCGGCAAATGCGCTGGCCCGCGATCTCGATATTGGGAGCGCCTTTGAATCGCCGGTCACGGAGCTATCGGTTGGGCAGCAGCAGCGCGTGGCCGTGGCGCGGGCCCTGATCGGATCACCGGAAGTGGTGATTTGTGATGAGCCCACGTCGGCGCTCGACAGTGACCGCCGTCAGCGATTTCTCGAGTTGCTGTTTGCGTCGTGTCACAAGGCTGGATCGACGCTGGTGTTTGTGAGCCACGACTTTTCGTTGCAGCCGCTGTTTTCACGGACGGTGGAGCTGCCTGAAATCAACACGGCGAGCGCTGTGCTCATGCAGGAGAACTAGCGCGTGGGGACCATTCTCCGACTGGCGATGCAGTCGTTGCGCAGTCGTTTGTTCACGTCGCTGCTCACGGTTGCCAGCATTGCATTGAGTGTCACGCTGCTGGTGGGCATCGAGCACGTGCGCAGTGGTGTACGTGAGAGTTTTGCCGGCACCATTCGTGGTGTGGATCTCATTGTGGGCGCGCGTGGTGGATCGCTGCAGGTGTTGTTGTCGACCGTGTTTGGGATTGGCGCCTCGTCTACCGGCATCGCCTACGAAACGTACGAGCGATGGGCCGAACATCCGGCAGTGGGTTGGTCGATTCCGTTTGCGTTGGGCGACAGTCATCGTGGCTACCGCGTGATTGGCACAACCAGCGAGTTTTACGCCCGCTATCGGTTTCGCGAAAACGGACGCGTGACGTTTGCGAGCGGAGCCGAACCGGCGGGCGATGATGAAGTGGTACTGGGTGCGGAAGTGGCAGATCGGCTTGGTTACCGTCTCGGATCGCCGGTTGTTGTGACGCACGGTTTGCAGGGGGGGGGAATCGCCGATCACGAGGGGAATCCGTTCAAGGTGGTGGGGGTGCTCAATCGCACGTTCACGCCAATTGATCGGGCGATCTACGTGACACTGGGCGGCATTGAGGCGATGCACGAGGATTTTGAAC
>JBBRDJ010000109.1:0-10339 GCA_038203945.1 Gemmatimonadales bacterium | reverse complement strand
GTGTACTCCACATCGATGTCGGGCGCGACGCCTTCGTTTTCCACCGCCCACTGGCCATCGCGATCAAAAAACCCACCGCGCGGTGCGATCATGGTGCCACCGTCAATGAGTTGCGGTGTGTCCCACGTGCCCACCAAGCCGCCCCACGTACGCTTGCCCACGATCGGACCGATTCCTCGGCGCTTGAACATGTACGGCAACAAGTCGCCGCCCGATCCGGCCATTTCGTTGATGATCATGACCTTGGGGCCCCAAATGCCGGCCGTGGGACTTGTGAATGGCGTGCGTTCGTGCACCGGATTGTTGAAGTAGCCGTCGAAATCGCGCTGCAAAACTTCAATCATGTAATCGGCCGCTGATCCACCGCCGTTCCAGCGCTCATCAATGATCACGCCATCACGATCCTGCTGCGCGAAGTAATACCGATTGAACGATGTGTACCCACCCTCGCCGGTATTCGGCACGTACACGTACGCGAGCTTGCCGCCCGACATGGAATCTACGGCCCGACGATTGGCTTCTATCCAGGCGCGACCGCGCAGTCCGCTTTCGTTGGCCACCGGTACCACGGTCACGCGACGCGCGCCGTTCATGGTGGGTGTGCCGTTGAGCGTGAGTACGACTTGACGGTTGGCCATGCCCTCAAACACGCGGTACAGATTGTCGTCGCTTGTGACATTGACGCCATCCACCGCGAGCAGGTAGTCGCCTACGCGCGCGTCAATGCCGGGCCCCGAAAGCGGCGCGCGGAGCTCCGGATTCCACGATTCGCCATTGTAGATGGTGCGAATGCGATAGCGTCCTTCAACCACCGACCAGTCTGCACCAAGCAACCCAACGTTGGACTGCGGCACATCGGGGAAATCGCCACCGCTCACGTATGAGTGCCCGATTGCGATTTCGGCGCCCAGCATGTCGAGCAAATAGGTAAAATCGGCACGATGTGCCACGTGCTCAAGCATGGGCTCATACAACGCTTTCGTTTTCACATAATCTGCACCGTGCAAGTTGGGCACGTACAGATATTCGCGCTGATTGCGCCAGCCTTCGGTAAACATCTGGCGGAACTCAGCGCGTGGATCAATCTGCATGCGCAACGCCGTGGTGATGCGTCCTGTTGTACCGGTTGGTGCTGGTTTGTCGGTGTCGGCCACGGTGAGGCTGTTCCCGGAACGCCAGAGCACCTTTTTGCGATCGGCTGAGATCGTGAATGTTTGCACGCCCGACGTGAACAGCGCGGCCTTGCGCTCCTTGAGCTGATACCGGTGCAGCGGTGATCCGTTGGACGACCCATCAGTCGGGCCGGTCGCTGGC
Source organism: Gemmatimonadales bacterium (assembly GCA_038203945.1). Classification (GTDB taxonomy): domain Bacteria; phylum Gemmatimonadota; class Gemmatimonadetes; order Gemmatimonadales; family Gemmatimonadaceae; genus JAABRT01. The sequence goes on along the minus strand of JBBRDJ010000109.1, from coordinate 9,025 downwards.
ACTTCTTCTGTAAAGAACAACACCCCCGTTGGTCCCGCTTGCAGGTTCGTATAGTCTCGTGGCGTGACATCGAGGGATAAAACACGGTTCTGCAATCCATCAAAATCAATTGTGACCGTTGGCGTGCGCGGAGCACCGCTGCCGGCCGCGCTTCCCGCTCCACTTCCCGCTGCTGTATCTCGCGGGGCGGCTGTTACAGCGGCTGTTACACCGGGATCTTCGTCGCTCTCCGGCGGCAACGGCGACGGTTCGCTGCGGGAGAGCACGGCCAGATACACGGCGCGCGTGACCGGCCGATCGTACGACGTCATGTCGAGCCAGCCAGTGCGCAATGCGAAGTTCGTGGACGCCAGAAAATAGAGATACCGTCCGTTGGCATCCCACGCCGGAGAGTTCGCGTCGCTCAGTCCATCCGTCACCTGACGCACGCGCGAGTTCACCAGATCGTACACAAAGATCGCGCGCAGTTGCGTGGGTAACCGCTTGGCGTAGGCAATCCATTTGGAATCCGGACTCCATACCGGATTGAGCGAACGATCGGGTACCATGTACGCGTCGGTGTCCACCTTGGTGGGAATGCCTGATTCGATGTCGACAATCCAGACATTGAGATGCGTATCGGTGAACAATAACTTCTGGCCGTCTGGTGACCACTGCGGCGTGTAGTAGAAGCTCGGATCGGGTAGCGGGATGACGCGTGTTTCACCCATCCCGTCAGCCGGCGCCAGCATCAACTGATATTCACCACTGACGTCGCTGAAGTACGATACGGTCTTACCGTTGGGCGACCAGGCCGGTGTACGTTCGGCCACACCGGCGGTGCGCGTGAGATTGCGCCAATCGCCTTTGGAGGAAGGGATGGTAAAAATCTCACCGCGCGCTTCAACCACGGCGCGCTGTCCGGTGGGTGAGATGGCAATGTTCGTCATGCGTGATGTGACGTCTTCCCACTTGGGTACCAGCCACGGAAAATCGCCACGCACCGTGATATCCAAGCGGCGATGCTGCTGCGTGAGGGGATCAAGCAGGTGCAAATAGCCCGCCTGCTCGAACACCACTGCACCACCACCGGCATCAATCGACTTTACGTCGAGATCGGTAAAGCGCGTGACCTGCGTGAGTGCACGTGTGGTGGTGTTGTACGACCAGACGTTGGCACACCAATCGCGATCCGAAATGAAATACACAACATCACCAACCCACACTGGATCAATGTCCTTGGAATCTGTCCACGGCGGTGTTTCAACTTCATACGTGGCGAGATTCATGATCCAGATCGGGCGATTCTGTCCGCCGCGATAGTTGCGCCACTCGTCGTCCCAGGAGTTGGCCATGCGATACGCAAAGCGCTGTCCGTTGGGCGAATACTTGCCCTGCCACGCTCTGGGCATGGGCAACGATACAGGAAAGTCGCCTTCCACCGACACGCTCCAGAACTTGGGCACGTTGCCCGTTGGTGCGGCCTCTCGCGACGACGCGAACACGATCCGGCGTCCGTCGGGGCTCCACCCCTGCACCATGTCTCCACCGGGGTGCCAGGTGAGACGGCGTGGTTCACCGCCGCTCACCGGTACGACGTACACGTCAGCGTTGCCGCCGTACTGTCCGGTGAACGCGACCATCGAGCCATCAGGCGACAGCTTCGGCAGCGTGGTCACGCCCTGAAAACTGGTCAGACGACGCGCCTCGCCGCCATCGCGCGCCGTGACCCAGATGTTGTTTGCGTACGAGAACGCGAGGTGGTTGGCGCTGATGGTAGGCTGTCGAAGCAAACGCGTTTGCGCAGGCAACGCAGGTGCAACACCGAAACCAAGCAGCACACCGAACACCACGAGTGCGCGACGGGAGAGCGGGGAGGATGTACGCATGGCAGATACCGGGAGCGGGTTGTTAACGCAGCGTGCCACGGAACGTGTGCCTGCTGACATCGGCGGGCAAGGTCCGGCGTGGCGCTCAGCCGATGCGCAGCCCTTTGGTGGCGACAAACACTTCACGTAAAAACACGATGAGCGCCGCTATGAACGCCAGCATGGCGGCAATGAACAGTGCGGCGATCACGCCACCCAGCTCGGCTTCCAGAAACACTCCGAGGAACAGGGAGATGATGACCAATCCCACCAACAGCGCGGAAAGCACCAGCAGGGCGATCGCGCGATACACAAGGCGGGCGCGGTCGGAGAGATGGCGCAGATCGGCAACGACACGAGACTGGTCGCCTGTTTGCGCATCGCGGCGCGCCTCGAGCACGCGGGCCCGGTCGATAATGCGAGCGAGACGGTTGGCCAGCACGCCCAGGGTGGCACCGACGCCCGTGAGCAGAAAGACCGGCGCAACCGCAAGCTGAATGACCTGTGCGACCGCCGACACCGACGGATCAGGAAACATGCGTCAGAATCGCAACGAGAACGAGATCACTGCCGCATTGACCGCACCCAGCACCGTGGGTACTCGACGCCAGCGGGTCTCCACGGCAAAACCATCCAGGCCGTCGGAAAGGGGCGCCAGAATGCCAACGCCGAACGACGGTGCAAAGCCCAGGCAGTGTCCCGCGTCGCCAAACGAGTTGGAGCCCGCCACACCCAGCATGGCCACGCTGTAGAGGCCAACGCGGCCCTTCATGGGATGATGCTCAAGGCCCACGCTCAGCCCACTGGTGCGGCGCGATGTCTCGCGCGGCTCGCTGGTACACTGCGAGCCCGTGCACACATCTGCAGCGGGTTGAGAAAGCAGTCCGCGCTCCGATGCCACGCTGCGGTCGTGCAGGTGCAAAAACCCTTCCACACGCCAAGCCACTTTCCGGGTGACCAAGCCGATGGCTGACACGTCGAATGCGCCGCCGAGGGCTGGTGAGTAGGTCGTGCCGCGCCCCGGCGCCGATGTCGCCACGCCTCCCACACCCAGGCTGACATGTTTCGGCAACCAGCGGCGCGTGAGCGGCTGATCCTGTGCCGACAGCTCACCGCCCATGAAGCTGGCCGCGCATCCGAGTGCCACGATCGCGCGTCGCCTGACACGCCCGGCGACCCAACGCATCATAAACCGCGTTTTGCGCTACGGGATGCCATACGTGTTGCTTCCGCCCGTACATTGGACTCCGTTTCGGGCACTGGATCTTCGCCCGGGTTCACGAACCGGTCGCGCTCAAAACGATGCTGCCGGTCGTACAACTCGCGGTATCGGCCATTGATGTCGAGCAGTTCTTCATGTGTGCCTCGCTCCACAATTTGTCCCTGCTCCAGCACAAGAATCTGATCCGCGCTGGTGATGGTGGACAAGCGGTGCGCGATAACGAACGTGGTACGTCCCGCGCGCAATCGCTGCAGCCCTTCCTGAATGAGCTGTTCGCTTTCGCTGTCGAGTGACGACGTGGCTTCGTCGAGAATGAGGACGCGCGGGTCGGCCAGGATCGCGCGCGCAATGGCCACACGCTGACGCTGACCGCCGGAGAGTTTGACGCCACGCTCTCCCACGATGGTGTCGTAACCATCGGCAAATCGTGACACGAACTCGTCGACGTTGGCAATGCGCGCGACCTCGCGCACCTCTTCGTCTGTAGCGCCGGGACGCGTGAAGGCGATGTTCTCGCGTACGGTCCCGTCGAACAGAAAATTGTCCTGCAACACGACACCCAACTGTCGGCGGTACTCCTGCAGCTTGAGCGTGGCCAGGTCCGCGCCGTCAACAAGAATCTGTCCCCGCTGCGGACGCGCAAACGCCATGATGAGCGAGATGAGCGTGCTCTTTCCCGAACCGCTCGAGCCCACGAGCGCCGTGGTCGTGCCGGCGGGCGCGGTAAACGAGACATCGCGCAACACCGGCGTATCTTCTTCATATTCAAACCAGACATTTTCGAACGCGACATCGCCACGCAGCGGTGGCAGTGCCAATCGATTGACATCTTCCTGGTCTTCGGTGGCCATGTCGCGCAGTTCACGAATACGATCAAGACCGGCAAAGGCCTCTGTGAGTTGCGTACCGATGTTGGCGATCTGCACCAGCGGTGCGGCCACCAGTCCTATAAAGATCACGTACATGAACAGGTCGCCGAGCGTCATGCTGCCACTGATTACGGCGCGACCGCCAAACACCATTACCAGCACGCTGATCAATCCCACAACTGCGGTGGAGAGCGCGGTCGTGGCCGATGTGCCGGTGATCGTGGCTGCAATGTTCTTGAACAGCGACATCACACCTACGCTGAAAACCTTTTGCTCGCGTTCTTCGGCGGTGTAGACCTTGATGAGTCGGATGCCACCGATGGTTTCAGCGAGTCGTCCGGTAACGTCGGCGGTAATGCGTCCGCGTTCGCGGAAAATGGGCCGCAATCGCTTGAAGGCGATCGACATGCCGGCCGCAAAGATCGCGAGCAGCGTAACGGTGCCCAGCGTCAACTGCCAGTTCAGCCAGATGAGCACCACGAGTGCCACCGATGCCGTGACCAGACCGCCGGTGAGTTGCACGAGTCCGGTACCCACCAAGTTACGAATGCCGTCTGGGTCATTCATGACGCGCGAAATCAGGATACCTGACTTCGTGCTGTCAAAAAAACGTATGGGCAGGCGAACCAAATGCGCCTGGACTTCTTCGCGCATATTCGCGATCGCGCGTTGCGCCGCCACACTGACCACTTGGGACAGAGAATAAGACGTGATCGCCTGAATCAGCGTGGCGCCGCCACCGGCCAGCGCCAGTGGCACAAGCAGGCTGTAGTTCTGCTTGGTAAGCACTTCGTCAATGAGGTACTTGGAGCTGAAGGGCAATACAAAACCGGCCGCCCGACTGATCAGCATGAGTACCAGACCAATGCCAACTGAACGCCGATGTGACCAGATCAGCGCACGCGCTTCGGGCCAGGCGCGCGCGTTATCACGTGGCTTGCCATCGTCCTCGCCGGTGGCACCTTTTCGCATACGGCGGCCACCACCCTTTTCAGCGTTGGGCAGCGACGCGCGCGGAAGAACCCGAACCATGCTCGCCGGTTACCGGCTGCGACCGCCGCGGCCGCCTCGGCGAGCACCGCCACCGCTGCTGCCCGCGCCGCTACTGCTACTCCCCGTGCCGCTGCTGCCACCGCTACTACCAGTGCCGCCGCTGCCACCGCGTGCGCCTCTGCTACCACCTCGGGCACCATCGCTTGCGCTGCCCGCGCTCGTGGACGGACCACGAGTGGAGGGACCACGAGTAGACGGACCGGCACTAGCACCGCCGCCCGCTGTTTTGCGCGCCAGTTTCGCAGCGGCACGTGCACGTTCTTCGGCCTTTCGCTTCCGGATCTCGGCGATGCGATCCTTGAGCGGCACTTCGAGTTGTTCGCCGGACTTGGACGTGTAGTCGAAGTCTGGCAGCAGGACGCGCGGCAAGCGACGGCCAATGGCCCGCTCAATGTCGCGCAGCTCCTGCTCTTCGTCGGGCGCCACCAGCGTGAATGCTTCACCGGTGAGTTCCGCACGAGCCGTGCGTCCAACGCGATGGATGTAGTCTTCCGGTGCCGTAGGAACGTCAAAGTTCACCACGTGGCCGAGCGCTTCGATATCAATGCCGCGCGCCGCAATATCGGTGGCGACCAGTACACGGATCGTCCCGTTCTTGAAGCCGGCCAGTGCTGCGGTGCGTGCTGATTGCGAACGGTTGCCGTGAATGCGTTCGGCGCTGATCCCGCGTTTGGTCAACTGTTCCGACAAACGATTCGCGCGATGCTTGGTGCGTGTAAAGACGAGTGCTTCCTTCATGTCGCCGCGTTCAAGCAGCGCCAAAAAGAGCGACGTCTTGAGATCCTGCGCCACCGGATAGATGGCCTGCGTGATACCAACCGCTGGCGCCGATCGACGCTCGAGATCGATCGTGACGGGATTCTGGAGCAGCTCGCTGGCCAACTTGCCGATGGGAGCGGGCATGGTGGCGCTGAAAAACAGCGTCTGCCGTTTGGTGGGGATGTGCTTGAGCAAACGCCGGATATCAGGCATGAAGCCCATGTCGAGCATGCGATCAGCTTCGTCGAACACCAGAAACTCCACGCCGGACAGCGACGCGTACGACGACTTGAGATGGTCGAGCAGTCGGCCCGGCGTGGCGATCATGACATCGACGCCGCTGCGGAAGGCACGCTCCTGCGGTCCCATACCAACGCCGCCAAAGACCGCTGCGGCCGTAATGGGCGTGTGCACCGCCATGCTTTCCAGACTTTCCAGGATCTGGGCGGCGAGTTCACGCGTGGGTGTGACCACCAGCGCGCGCGTGGTGCCGCGCGGCTTGTCGATGAGCTTATGAAGAATGGGCAACAGAAACGCGGCGGTCTTGCCGCTGCCGGTCATGGCGCAAGCGAGCACGTCGCGTCCTTCGAGCGCCGCCGGAATCGCCTTTTCCTGAATGGGCGTGGGGCGGGGGAAGCCGAGCTCTTTGAGCCCCTTTTGAAGGCTGGCGTGCAGTTGCAGGCTGGAAAACGACAGAAGAACATCCGTGACTGAGAGAACCGATATGGGCTGGTCCCAACGGACGTGCCCTCTTATTAGCAAATATACACCCCAGCGACCATTTACGGCTCGCCTGCAGGCGCCGGAGGATTGAGTGGGGTCGGCCGATCAGGGCGCGCGGGCATCGGGCTTGCCCTCGCGACGATTGTTGTAAATGCGCGTGGTGGGGTAGGCGAAGTCCACGTCGTCCCACTGCGCCACCTGTCGCAACACGTCTTCCCAGATGGCCTGCGACACCTTGCGCGCACCGCGCACTGGTGTGAGCGCGCGAATGGTCAGCACGACGCCGTCGTCATTCACCGAGGTGAAAACATTTGCATCGGCGTCGATCGGGCCGATGGCGTAGCGAACGCGCATGCTCTGCTGAAGATCGGCGCTTTTGCTGGCGTGTCGTGCGGCGATTTCGATAAAGGCTTGCTTGGCCTTCTCCCAGTTGCTCTCGAACGTGACCACCACCGGGAGCTCAGCCCACAAATATGGAAAGCCATCGGACGCGTTGAACTGCGGCGTATGGAAAATGGTTGCGTTTGGAATGTGGACAATCCGACCAGTTGGTTGATCGGCAGAAAAGCGTCCGCGAATCTCCAGCAGCGAAAACTGAAACAGACGCATGTCCACCACGTCACCGGCAATATCGTTGATCTGGATGCGATCGCCCACGCGAAACGGACGGCGCCAAAGCAGCAACAAAAAGCCAGCCATGTTGGTGATCGGCTCGCGCAAGGCGATCGCCAGTCCCGCTGAAAGCAAGCCGAGAAACGTACCGAGCTGCCCGATGCCCGATGACCACAGTCGTCCGACGAGCAAAAAGCCAATCGCGACGATGGCGTAGTTGACCACGCGTACCCAACGGTACTGCACCGTGGCGTTGCTGATGCGCGCTCGCAACGTGCGCGAGATGATGCTCCGAACGGCCACAAGCACCGCGATGAGCACCAAGGTGCTGAGCAGGCGATCGCGGAGCTCGGGCGTGATTACCGGAAATTCAATCGGCATACTGCACGATCAGTGCAAAACCGTTCGGCGTCAATCAAACAGCGCGCGATACTGTCCGTAGCCAGCGGCCTCAAGCGAGTCGGCAGGAATGAAACGCATCGCGGCCGAGTTCATGCAGTAGCGGAGTCCCGTGGGTTGTGGTCCGTCCGGGAAGACGTGGCCGAGATGTGAATCGGCTCCCACACTGCGCACTTCGGTTCGTTCAACGGTGAGAAAGCGATCCACTTTGGTATAGACGTTGTCCGTTTCGAGCGGCTTGGTGAAGCTGGGCCATCCGGTACGGCTGTCATATTTGTCACGCGAGCTGAAGAGCGCCTCGCCGGAGACGACGTCGACGTAAATTCCGTCGGCCTTGAGGTCGTGATAGGGATTGTTGTACGCCTGCTCGGTGGCGTCGTTTTGGGTAACGCGGTACTGCATGTCGTCGAGTATCTGGCGCAACTCTGCGTCTGTGGGTCGCAGTGCGCCCACACGCTGATCCGACGGTGCGGCAGATTCTGCGGCCGTTGCACGCTGCTCACCATTGGTGAAGGAGTAGGTGGCGAAGGCGGCAATGGCGACAGCCACGACGATGACGACGCGAGTCATCATCAGTTGGCCTTCAGCAGGCCGGTGGTTCCAATGCCGGCGGCGTCTCCCCACAACTCGCGAAGTCGCGAGTCTCGGCCACAGCTGGTGCGATAGAACTTGTACCGCACGGGATTTTTCATGTAGTAATCCTGATGGTATTCTTCGGCCGGAAAGAATGTGGACGCGTCGGTGATTTCGGTTACGATCGTTTGGCCGAGCTTGCGCTGCATGGCCTGCAGCGACGCTTCGGCGAGTGAGCGCTCTTCGGCATTCATGGGGAAGATCTCGGAGCGGTACTGCGAGCCGCGATCGCAGAACTGCGCGTTGGCGGTGAGTGGATCGATGTTGTGCCAGAAGATGTCGAGCAGTTGCACGTAGGTGACTTTGGCCGGATCGTAGACGATCTCGACGGCTTCAGTATGGCCGGTGCGGCCGGCGGAGACCTGGTCGTACGTGGGATTGCGCACCTGGCCGCCGATGTAGCCGGAAGTCACGCTGGAGACACCGTCGAGTTTCTCATAGGGCGGCTCCATGCACCAGAAGCAGCCACCGGCGAAGATGGCTTTGGCCGTGGCGCCGGAGGGGGCGGGCAGCGTGGTGGCGTTGGCCGGCGCGACAGGAGCGCGCAGAATCAGGGCGACAACGGCGATGGTGCCGAGAATGGCGAGGGTTGAGCGAAACGACATGAGTTGGGCTGGGTTGGAGAAGTGGTGCACCCTTCAATAGTGCTTTGGGGGGCGCTGGGTTCCCGATTCGGCTACGGTGGGGGTGGGTGGGTGGGGACGGACGTTTACGGTTGAGGTGGGGACGGCCGTTTACGGTTGGTGTGGGGCGGGGAGTGTGGGCGGGCGCGGGGGGCACACGCCCTGAAATCATACGTTTATCGCAAGTAATTAAGCGGTTAGACGAATCTGATAGTATTGAGCATATCCTCGTCCATACGGGTCAAAACTACGATTACGAATTAAACGAAGTATTCTTCAAGGATC
>JBBRDJ010000108.1:0-10365 GCA_038203945.1 Gemmatimonadales bacterium | reverse complement strand
TCAATGGCCGCGTGTGGTGCGCAAGGAAGCCAGTGTGGCGTTGATCAATGGTATTGCGGTGAGCCTCACCACCGCAGCGGGCGTGTGGATCTGGAGTCGTTCAACGGGACTCGCGCTGGTGATCGGGACGTCGATGGTAATCTCCATGGTGGCGGCCGGTGTGGCCGGAGTGCTCGTGCCAACCGGACTGACCATGATTGGCCAGGATCCCGCGCAATCATCATCGATCATTCTCACCACCGTCACTGATATTGTGGGCTTTGCCAGCTTTTTGGGCATTGCGACGATGCTCGCGCGACTGCTGTAAAGCGATGTACGAGCGGGCCGCGATACAACGCCTGGGCTCTTGGGCGATTCTGTTGCAGTCATTACGCTGCACCAGTCGCTAATTTCAGTCCATGGCAACCCATCAGCGTTCCGTCCGTCGTCGCATGCACCTGTATGTGCGCGTGGTGCTGATCATGTGCATTGTCACGGCTCCCGTACTGGTGAGCCGTCTCGATGGCTGGCGCTGGAATCGGCTCATGCAGCGGGCCGTGCCTGGCGTAACGAGCGATGCCATCGCGGCCGCGCCACTTCGTTCGCCGGAAACCATGGTGGCACGCTACTTCGCCGCCCGTTCCGACATCATCAACGGACTCTTGCCGGCCGGCGCGGGGGGTCTGCATGTCGTGGACTCGCTCCCGGACGCGACGGGCGAAGCGTTTCCCAGAACATCAACCATTGTGCTTGTCGCGAGCGATGATGTGGAAGCGCTCACCTCGACCGAAGTTCATGAGCGAGCGCATTTGCTGTACGCGCGTGAAGCGCCCATCGCACAGCGCATCATTCGCAGCTTGCCAGCACCAATCATCAACAGTTACGCCGCCACCAACGACCGCGAGCACTTTGCCGAAATGGCGCGCAGTGCATGGGATCTGTTGCGTCCTGCACCGCTCGACATGGCGGAGGGCGTAGCGCACGCGATGGCCTCGGCCGAGGAGCTGGTGCCGGGGACAGCCGGTTTCGTATCAATCTTTGTGCGTCATCAGGCTTTTGCCACACGTCGCGACGCCACGTGGTGGGCCGACGCAGCCGTTCCACACGTAGCGCCGTCGCGCGCTGAATGGGAGTTGCTTACGGAACTTCTGGAAGCGCAGCGACAACCCGACGCGACGCTTGCGCCATGGCCCGTCCCATCCATGCGCGAATGGGTTGATCAACATCGTGCAACCGGACTGGCAGAGGGCGGCGTGATCGGATACCTGCACGCAATGAGCTTCTGGCCGAGCGCGATGCTGCTGCGTGTGCTCGACTAACGCGCGCTCGGATCAGTCGTCAGCGACCGCCGGCTGGACGGATGGTCTCGCATGGCATCAATCGTATCCAGGAACGCGTCCGTTGCACCGAGCGCACGCCGAACCAGGCCCCGTCCACACAGCGCACCAACCACATTGCCCGTGCCCGAGTAGGCGCCCGCGCCGTACACGCCAGCGTCCACCTGCACAGCAATCGGAAGATCATCTGCGCTGTACGAAACGGTGGCGGCCCAGCGATGCGCAACTGGAGCACTCGTGCGCACGCGGTCGCGCAAACATGATTCCAGATAGTTTTGCACGGCGTCGGTAGGGATGTCGCTTTGTGTGTATTCGTCTGCGGTAAAGTGATCGCGCCCGCCGCCCAGCAGCACACGCCCATCGGGTAGTTGCTGCCAGTAGTCGTAGCCAAAGCGTGCGTACACCGGTCGCGGTATACTCACGTCTGTGGTTGCCGCTGTAGCCAGCATCTGCAGCCGAACTGACCGTACCTGAGCCGACAGTGCTGGCAATAACGAACCAAGCGCTCCGTCGGCGCACACGATAATCACCGGTGCTGTTATGCGCGCGCCGTTGCGCAGCTGCACACAGCCTTCGCTGACCGTTTGCGCCGGCGAGTGCTCGTGCAGCGCCGCACTGGCCCGCTCCACCTGATCGGCCAACGTATGTGCACGACGCACGGGATGCGATGCACCGTCGGCCGGAAACAACAATCCGCGTCCTTCGGGACCTTCGTACCAATCGACGGGCAATCCATCTCGCAGCATCTGATCATGCTGCCGCTCACAATCAAGCAGCTCGGCTTCATCCAACGCAATACGCAACGAGCCGCGCCACCAAGAGTCAGACACACAGTCTCGCTGCAACTCCTGCAGCATCTGGAGGGTGTGGCCATACACCGCCGTTGCATGGTGTGCTCCCCATCGCTCCACCACCTGGTGATGAAACGGAGCGAGTCCGCCAAGCAGCAGACCACCGTTGCGCCCCGCAGCTGCACCAGCGATTCGACCGGCGTCGATCCCAACCACGCGTGCACCCAGCTCACGTGCCGCACGCACCGCCGCCAGGCCGGATCCACCCAGCCCCACCACGCACACATCGGCGCTCATGTGCTGCGTAAGAGCCGGACGCACTCTGGTGGTGATGCCGTCCCACCAGGCAACGGTACTCGGCGGCACTATCGCTCGCGTGTGTTGAGGATCATGCCGTCAAACGTACTCCGGCCAGCCCCGCATCGCTTCGTCAACCACCGCCAGCAATCGCTCGCGCGTTGCGCCGGATTTCGCCTGAACGCTGAGTCCGGCCAGCACCGTACTGAAATACGCGGCCATCGCGCCGGTATCCGCCAGCTGCGACAACTGTCTGTCAGCTTTCGCACGCTCCAACCGATGCCCAATCTGCTCAGACGCTGCACGCATGGTCGCGCACAGTGCCGCACGCACAGCGTAAGGCAACGACGCCGATTCGCACGCGGTCAATCCCATTACAATCAGGCAGCCAGACGGATGCGTGGGATCGGTATAAGCTTCCACGCTGGAGCGCAGGTACCCGCGGATTGCCTCGCGACCGTTTGTCTCAGCGTTGAATGCCTCCACGCGTTGTGCCGCATACCGTTGGGCGTAGCGCTCAAGCGCCGCCAGATACAGCGCCTCCTTGTTGCCGTAGGCCGCGTACAGGCTTGGTTTGGCGACCCCCGCCGCATCGGCCAGCCCCTGCACCGACGCGCCCTCAAACCCGTCCCGCCAGAATACCGGCAGCACGTGATCCAACGCCGAGTCCGGATCAAACTTTCTCGGTCTGCCTCGCAACCCATGCTCCTTAAACAATCTTTGAACTAAGAGATAACTCTTGCTATTTCTATACCATTCGGTAATATACATACCAATCGGTACATAAATCAACAAGCAATCAGCCGGAGTGGTATATCAATGCTGTTCGAATCCTACAATCTGGGCGGCCTGCCGCTCGCCAATCGCCTGGTCATGGCGCCCATGACGCGCAACCGGGCCAGCGCCGACAACGTCCCCACGCCGATCATGGCCGAGTACTACGCACAGCGTGCTGACGTGGGCCTGATCATCACTGAAGGCACCTCGCCCTCACCCGACGGCGCGGGCTACCCTCGTATTCCGGGACTGTACAATCAGGCGCAGGTGGACGGCTGGAGGCAGGTGACCACCGCCGTACACGCCAAGGGGGCGCGCATTTTTCTGCAACTCATGCACACCGGGCGCGCATCGGCGAGCGCCAATCTGCCCCACGGCGCGCGTGTGGTTGGCCCAATGGCCGAGGCCATGCCGGATTCCGTTTACACCGACGCCGAAGGGATGCAGCCGGCCAGCGTCCCACACGCGTTGACGGAATCAGAGATCGCCACGGTAGTGGCGGAGTATGTACGCAGCGCCGAGCTGGCGATTGAAGCGGGCTTTGACGGCGTCGAGCTGCACGCCGCGAACGGATATCTCATTGAGCAGTTCCTCAACGCCAACGTCAATAAGCGTACCCACGGATACGGCGGCAGTTCGGCGGCTCGCAACCGGTTTGCGATCGAAGTCGCGCAGGCCACGGCCAAAGCGATCGGTTCCCACCGTGTCGGCATTCGTCTCTCGCCTTACGGCGTGTTCAACAACACGGGCGCGTTTGACGGCATGGAGGCGCAATACCTCGAACTGGCCCGCGAGTTGAGCACGGTTGAGCTGGCGTACCTGCATCTGGTCAATCACGAGTCCATGGGCGCACCGGAAGTACCGAGCAGTTTCGTTGCAAAGCTGCGCAGTGCATTTGGTGGCACGTTCATCGCCTCCGGCGGGCTGGACCGCGATCAGGCCACGTCGTTGTTGGAAAGCAAAGCCGCAGACCTCGTGGCATTTGGTCGGCCAGTGTTGGCCAATCCGCATTTCGCCACACGCTTGCAGCGCGATCTGCCGCTCAACGCACCGGACTTCTCAACTTTCTATACGCCAGGCGAGAAGGGATACACAGATTACCCGGAGCTGGCGGTCGCGTAACTTGCAACTCGTGTCCACGAATCTTCCTCGCTCGGCCGGTTTGCTGCTGCACCCCACGTCACTGCCCGGCCCACATGGCATTGGCGACCTGGGCGCACACGCGCTCCGGTTCCTCGACTTGCTTGGCGAGCTGGGTGTCAGCATCTGGCAAATGCTGCCGCTCGGCCCAACCGGCTTCGGTGACTCACCATACCAGGTGTTCTCAGCGTTTGCCGGTAACCCGCTGCTCATCAGCGTTGAACCGGACGAGAGTGCACCGATAAGCTTTCCCGAACATACGGTTGAGTTTGCGCGTGTTATTTCGCACAAACGTCGAATGCTCAATCGACTGATCGCCGTGACACCGCGCGACGACGCGTACCACGCGTTCGTGGCCAATGAAGCAGAGTGGCTGCCCGATTTTGCGCTCTTCATGGCGCTCAAGGAGATGTACAACGGGAAGTCGTGGCACGAATGGCCTGCGCCGTTTTCCCGTCGTGATCCCGATGCACTCACCATCGCGCGCACGCGTCTCGCACATGCGATCGAAGCACGTCAGGTGGAGCAGTTCCTGTTTCACACACAGTTTGGTGTACTGCGAACGGCTGCGGCTCAACGCGGTATTCGCCTGATGGGTGACCTGCCGATTTATGTGGCGCATGACAGCGCTGATGTGTGGAGCAACGCGCACCAGTTTCAGCTTCGCGACGACGGCACACCGGCGGTGCAGGCTGGTGTTCCGCCCGACTACTTCAGTGAAACCGGTCAACTCTGGGGCAATCCCATTTATAACTGGGACGCGATGCGGGCCGATGGGTACGCGTGGTGGATTCGCCGGATGCGCGCGGCGTTTGACAACTTTGATTTGGTGCGCGTGGATCACTTCCGCGGCTTTGCGGGCTACTGGGAAGTTCCGGGTAATGACACCACGGCGATTAACGGCACGTGGAGAACCGGTCCCGGCAACGCGTTGTTCTCAGCCATTCACGAGGCGCTGGGGCCATTGCCGATCATCGCCGAAAACCTTGGGCTTATCACCCCCGATGTTGAAGCGTTGCGCGAACGCTGGGGCTATCCGGGTATGAGCATTTTGCAGTTTGCCTTTGGTCCTGGCACCGATTCAGCCGACACCCGGCCGCACTATTTCCCTCGGCATTCCGTGGTGTACACCGGCACGCACGACAACAACACCGTGATGGGTTGGTGGCAGTCGCGTGGCGATACGGACTCGACACAATCGGCTGAGGATATCGCGGCCGAACGGTTGTTCGCAGCGCGTTATTTAAACGCGACTGATCGCGAGATGCCGTGGGCCATGATTCGCGCTGCCATGGCCTCGGTGTGCGACACCGCCATCATACCGATGCAAGACCTGCTTGGTCAGGGCAGCGATTCTCGCATGAACATGCCGGGTCGTGTTTCAGGAAACTGGGGCTACCGCTTTACGTGGGATCAAATCACACCGCAGATCGTGCAGCAGCTGCGATCGCTCGTGGAAACGTACGAGCGCACTCCGTGAGGCGCCTGCTCGCAACGCACTATCCCCAGAAGATATATGCAATTACAATGGCCGCAGTTACACCAACGGCATCGGCAAACAATCCCAGGCTGATCGCATTGCGCGTTTTGCGAATGCCAACGGATCCAAAGTAGAGCGCCAGAATGTAAAACGTGGTGTCGGTGGCACCCTGGAAAGTGGACGACAGCCGGCCCACAAACGAGTCGGCGCCGTAGACGGTCATGGCGTCCACCATCATGCCACGTGCACCGCTGCCGGAAAGCGGTTTCATGAGCGCCGTGGGCAGCGCGGGAATAATGCGGTCGTCCAGACCAAACACCGCAAATATTTTGCCGATGCCCAGCAACAGCAGGTCGAGCGCACCGGAGGCGCGAAACACACCAATCGCGACCAGCAGCGCCACCAGATACGGAATAATGCGAATCGCTACCTGGAAGCCTTCTTTTGCGCCTTCAATAAACGCTTCGTACGCATTGACACCTTTGACCAAGGCCATGATCAAAAAGGTGGAGATCACACCGTACAGCGTGACGTTGGCCACCACGTTGGAGATCGCCTGAACTTGATCACGATCCATACCGGCAAAGGTGTACACCAATCCACCAATCACCGTAGTCACACCAACCAGCCACGCCAGCAATACAGGGTCGAGCAGGTTGATGCGCTGCACAAGCGCCACCGCAATCAACGCTGAGAGTGTCGCGAAATAAGTGGTGAGCATGATGGGCAAAAACACATCGGCCGGATTGGCCGCACCCAGCTGCGCGCGATACACCATGATGCTGATGGGAATGAGTGTCAGCCCCGACGTGTTCATCACCAGGAACATGATCTGTGCGTTGGTGGCCGTTTCCTTGTCTGGATTGAGGGTTTGCAACTCGTTCATGGCCTTGAGGCCCAGCGGTGTGGCGGCATTATCGAGCCCCAACATGTTGGCCGAAAAGTTCATGATGATCGAGCCCAGCGCCGGATGATCGCGCGGCACTTCCGGAAACAAACGCTGGAAAAATGGACTGACCACACGCGCCAGCACGGCAATGGCACCGCCCGCCTCGCCCACCTTCATGAGGCCAAGCCACAATGTGAGCACACCGGTAAGGCCGAGCGAAATCTCGAAGCCCGTTTTCGCCGAATCGAATGTCGCCTGCGTCATGGACGCAAACACCGCCGTGTCGCCGCCCGCCAGCTTGACGAGTCCCACCACCAGTGAGACCAGAAAGAACGACAGCCAGATGTAGTTGAGCGTCACGGGCGGGTGGGAGAGTCACAGGTAGAATGCGAGGCGCGAATCACAACACTAGTTAACGCGCCGTGGCGGTGCACGCTACCGAATGCCGGCCCCCGCGACCGGAAGCTCATAGCTCCACGGCTGACGCACCAGCGATCGCTGACGCGGATACACTTCGTTGAGTGTGTTGCCGTCGTACAAGCGACCGTTCAGCATCACCATCGTGATGCTGTTGGTGTTGCGAATGTTCTGCAACGGATCGCGATCGAGCACGAGCAGGTCGGCGAACTTGCCGGCTTCCAGTGAACCCACACTGGCACCCAGACCAATGGCTTCGGCGCCAACGATAGTGGCGGCGCGCAACGCATCATGTTCCGGCATGCCACCGCTCTGCACCAGCCACAACTCCCAGTGCATGCCAAGTCCCTGCAACTGACCGTGACTACCGACACCGATTTTGCCACCGGCGGCAACCGTTTTGGCGAGATCTTCGGCGTGCTGCCACATCGCGTACTCTTCCTTTACCGCAAAGCCGGCCGGTCCGGGTGCATTACCGGTGCCACGACGACGCACCTTGCTGTCAAAGTCCACCGAATGCGTAAAGTGACGCAGTTTGGTATCGCCGAGCAGGTCTTCGGTCTGGTAGAACCAGCCTTCGCCAAACGGTCCGCCATACTCTACGACCAGCGTGGGTGAGTTGACGGTTTGCGTGGCCGTATACCACTCGAATACGTCGTCAAACTTGGGCGTGATCGGCAACGTGTGTTCAATACCCGGATAGCCGTCAATGCCGTGCGTGAGATTGAGCTTGTGATCCAATCCACCTTCGGTGGTAGGCATGATCTTGAGCTCCTTGGCCGCCATGATGAGCCACTGCCGCTGCTGACGATTGCCGCTCATGTACATCTTGAGCGTCTTGGTGTCGTAGTAGGTGGCGTAGCGCTGCATGATCTCACGCGCGTGATCAAGATCGCGTACCGGTTCAGCACTGAAGACGCCGGGTCCTGTGGTGTAAATGCGCGGACCGATCATTGCACCGGCGTCTACCTGATCGTTGTAGCTCAGGAAATCGGTGGTGGCGGTTTGCGGATCGCGGGTGGTGGTGGTGCCGTACGCCAGCGTGGCCAGATACTGCCACGTTTGCGTGTTGTGGATTTGCGGTGTGAGCCACTGCGGGTGGTAATGCGTGTCCACCATGCCGGGCATGATGACCTTGCCACTCACGTCCATGATCTGTGCGCCATCGGGAATGGGCACGCTGCCGCGCGCACCGATTGCGATGATATGTCGATCACGAATCACGATATCAGCGTTCTCGATGATCTCGTTGCCTTTCATCGTGATCGTCTTTGCGCCGCGCAGCACCAGCGTTCCGCGCGGTTGATCACGCACCGCGGTAACGGCGATGCGACGTTCGTCGGGTTTGTAGCCGGCCTTGGCCTTCTTGGTGGTATCGGCTTTGGCGATGGAATCGGAGCGCGCGATGCTGTCTTTTTTCGTGGTGTCCGCGCGCAGCACGGCCACACGACCCGCGTCGATCTTGAGCGAATCATCAACCACCTTGGCACGATCGAGGTCGAAGTTCCACAGCGCGTTGCCCAGTGACCACATCACGCGCTTTCCATCGGCACTCCAGGCCGGAAACTCGCCGCCAACGGTGTTGAGCTTGCGCACCGGAACCGATGACGTGGCCGGGTTGACCACCGACACTGTGGGCGGTGTGCTGCCAGCCACTGGCACAGTCACGGTGTAGAGATCCATGCCCACCATGGCCAGTGCCTGATCACCCGTGGGCGCCATGAGCACCAGCGACGCGGGACGCGGACGCGGCGGCGCGGGTTCGTTGTCGTCGAGATGGGTAGTGTTGCCCCAGCCACCAAAGCTGCGGGTGCTTTCAAAATCGGTCGGTCGCGCACCGCGTCCACCAATCCACTGCTGCGCGCCGCGCGCAACGAGATCGGCGTCCAGACCAATCGCTCCACCGGCTCCGGGCGGCAACGGCCCCGTGACCTTGAGATGTGTCTTGAGATCGGTGCCGTCCCAGCGGAACGACTGCAGTCCGTCCCCATACGCGAAGATGCGTTCAGCATCGCTCGTGAAGTGCGGATTGCCCAAACCACCAGTCGGCATGATGCGTGTGATCTCACCGCCGCTGGCCGGCAGCCATACAAACTCGGCCGCCGCTGGACCAAAGAATGCGCCTCCTGCCTCCTGCAACTCACGCGAAGCCGCACGCACGGCCACAATGCGATCCCCCGCAGGCGACCACGCCAGGTCACTGAACAGTGCATTGCCGTTGCTCAACGTGCTCACACGCCACGTGCTGCTGCGCGCGGTACGCGACGCTCGGCGAATGGAACCGCCCGCCGCGTCTTGCCAGGTCACATAGCCAACGCTCAAACCATCGGGCGACCACACGGGGCTGAACTCACCCACCGTGTCGGACGACACGCGCGCGGGCGTTCCATTGGCCATGTCCACGACATACACACGATCCATGGACACAAACGCGAGCTGTCGGCCATCGGGTGACGGTGCAATGTCGCGGATCTGACGCGAGGTAAACGTAGGCATGGTGTCGATGGTGTACGCAAACTTCACTTCCGGTCCCATCTCCAGCTGTACTTCCACTTCAAACGGAATCCTGGCTGGCGCCGACTTGTCCACCGGCACGCGCCAAATTTCCCCGCCGTACGACACGATCACGGCACGCGAATCGGGCGTGAACGAAAAACCAGGATAGGCATCCAGGGGTGCGCGTGATTCGATGTCATCGCGCTGCACGGGAAACGCGAGCCAATCTTCCTGCTGCGTTTCCAAATTGCGTACGCGCAATCCGGTTTTGGTCTCAAAGCGCGTGCCGTACACGAGATACTGGCCATCGGGCGACAACGTGGGGCGGAATCCCGAACCGAAACGCGTTGTCATTTGCGACGTGCGTCCGTTTTCCTTGTCCCACACGTGAATCTGGTACTGCGGTCCGAGCGCGTTGTATTGCCAATCGCCCGTGCGCGCGGCAAACCACATGTATCGCGGGTCTTTGCCAAACGCTGCGCCCATCATCTTGAGATTGGGTGGCGCTGCGGGTTCGGTGCTCAGCGGCAAACCACTGCCGCCGTCCACGTGATACATCCAGAGCTTGGCGACACCGCCCAGTCCACCCGACTTTGACGCAACGATGTACTTCCCGTCAGGCGCCCATTCCGGCGAGACGTAGAGATTGTTGTTGCCGGTGGTGAGCTGCGTGGTGTCGGAACCATCGGCCTTCATGTGCCACACGTTGTCGCCGCCGGAACGGTCGCTCACAAACGCAATGCGCGAACCATCAGGCGAGTA
>JBBRDJ010000107.1:0-10418 GCA_038203945.1 Gemmatimonadales bacterium | reverse complement strand
ACAAGCCAGTGCGACACACAGGCCGGTTCTGAAGCGCCGCCGCACTCAAAACGAGAAACGCACTCCACCGTTCGCCGTGAATCCCGACAGGTCGGTCCACGCATCGGTGGTCCAACGGCCACCCGGCCCACGTGATGGCAGCAGCAGCGGATCGAACCGTGTCTGCCGAACGTTGGTGAGATTCTCAAAGTTTATGAACACGCGCGCAACTCCCATCGCGGTGTTGATCGCGCGCTCGCCGAGCAGGCCCACGATCACATACGGCCGACTTTCCTCGCGAAACGGATTGTCCGCCAGTGCTTGGCGTCCGGTGTAGTACACCTCAAGACCCACCCGACTGCGACCGTGTTGCTCAATACTCGCGACAACGCCAGCCGAGTGTCGCGGTGTCAGCGGCACGTCGCCGCGCAGGCACGCTGACGGTGTGTTCACCACCAGCGCGGTGGCCAGGCATTCGCGCGACTGCAGGTACGTGTAGGAACCGGTAATGCGGAGCATCGGCGGCTCGTCGTGCGCTTCGTCTCCGTGCTGCTCACCGTTGTTCTCGTGGTTTCCTTCATCCGAACCGCCCAGTGCGTACACCAGTCGCGCCAACAGCTCCGCGCCCCACGTGCGAGTGGGCGCCACGGCATTGCCAAGCGCAATCGTGCCCGGTACGGTGCCGCCGATCACCTCGCGTACCTGCAACGGATTGGCCACGCGCGAACCGAACAGTGTGCCATTGACTTCCAGTCGTCCGAATAGCGTTTGGAGCGGACCACCCACATCTACCGACGCACTCGTTGCTCGCTCTGGTGACAACGCACCCAGTCCTCCGGTGGGGAGCCTCAGCGGCGTGAGACCGGTGACTTCCGTCTCCTCGGTAAACGGCGTGGGCGCGAAGGCGCCCGTGCCCAGCGACCAACGCGTAGACCACTCGGACAGCGCGCCATTGCCGGGCCCGCGCATGAGCAGGGAAAGCCTCGGGTTCACAAACGCGCCAAACTCGCTGTGCGCGTCGGCGCGCACGCTGGCAGAGAGGGACATCCACGACGCCGGATCTGCGTCGAGTTGCACAAACGCGGCCGGAATCGCGAACGAATAGTTGAACGTGGGCAAACTCGTACTGCGATATGACTCCTGCTGAAAAGCCACGCCCAACACGTACGTCACGCTGCGGTTGTTGTACACGCGCGGAATCGCGAGCGCCGCTTCGCTGAACCACGTGCGATGCCGATCATCTTCACCAATCGCACCAAACCCGTGCGCATTGGATTGCTGCATGGCAGAACCGCGCACCGTGGCCACCGCGCCATCGAACGGACCGCGGCGATCCACGAGCCAGCGCGCCAGTCCACCAACATCGGCGCGTTGCGTGCCCAACGATTCATCAAACGTTCCACCATTCGGCACCGTGCCGCCACGCAACGTTCCGCCCGACCGATCTTCTCCGGTGTAGCCCGCCGTCACAAACGCGGTGCGTCCGCGACCGTTGTCGAAGTACAGGCGCGGTCGCACCAAGGCGCGTTGATAGCCCGCCATATCCGTGTAGCGATCGCCGTCCAGGTCATTCTGTTGTTGCACATGCACGCCGGCCAGCAGCGTGTATCCCCACTCGGGCTTCATCGGACCGCCGCCGAAATACACCGCGTCGGTGCCGCCGCGCGAGGTCTGATTAAGCAGCACGGTGCGTTCCGATTCGTCAGCTGGACGACGACTCAACAGGTTGATCACTCCACCCAGTGCGGAGCTGCCGTACAGCGCCGACGCACTGCCCTTGATGATTTCCACGCGTCCCAGATCAAGCGGAGGAATCTGCAACAATCCCAGTCCACCAGCCTGTCCGCCGTACAATGGCAAACCGTCGGCCAGGATGAGCGAGTAGCGCCCGCGCAGTCCCTGAATGCGCACGTTGGCACCGCCGAGTGATGGGTTGGTGGTTTGCACGCGCAGACCGCTCGTTTCGTTGAGCATCATGGCAATATCGCCGGGGGACATGGCCACCTTTTCGGCGATCTCTTCTTCGTCAATGACTTCCACGCGAAGGGGAGTGTCTTCAACGCGACGCTCGCCGCGCGAGGCACTCACCACAACGCCATCGAGCGACAGCGCTTGTCGCGCGAGCACGATCAGGATGCTCGTGTCCACGCCCGCCCGTAGCAATACCACAACGGAATCGGGGCGCAGTCCCGGGTAGCTCGCGCGAATCACGTGTGAACCCGGCAACAGCTGCAGCAGCGCCGTACCGGTATCATCGGATCGGGCGAGTTGCATTTCACTGCGCACGGTCGCCGCATTGACGGCAATGGTTCCGGCGGAATCACGCGTCACGCGTACACGCACATGCGCGAGTGAGTCCTGCGCGGTTACGGTTGGTGCGCGCGCCGACGTGGCCACAGTGGGCGACGTTGCAGGCCGTGCATGCAGCAGCGAGGGCGTGCACAGCAGGCACAGCCCGAGTGTGGCGTAGGCAGAAAGTTTGTTGAGCATGAGGAACAGCGTCTGGCGGCGCGGGTCGGTGACGGGAGCGTGCCGGTTGGTGCGAAGTGGCGCGATCGGATCGCGAGTGTTGCAGATTACGGTATTCCTGATAGCAACGCTATCGGAGGAGAGCGGCGCTCGAGGCAGCGCTTGACACCGTCATCCAACGGATGTGGCCTGTGACGGTTTCGGCCATGCGCGGAGACAGCTTTCCGGTTATCATCTGCTTCACGAGTTGGGCAGACGGACAAGCGAACGAGCCCGACGCACGGCAGATGGCGCGATTGAGTCGACCGTACATCGCGGTGCTGCCTCGGCGGCGCTGTCCTCCAACATTCGCGAGTATGTTCACGCGCGTAGATAGTGCGGGGCGTTCGATAGAGATGCCCCGCCCAGCTGGCGACGATCCCGCCGCAGTCGCTGTTCGGTTGGTTGCTTGGCGGGGCTCGGATCTCGTGACGGGAGAGATGTCGGACCCCCCAACCCACCCGCCCGATTGACACCCACGTCAAACGTGCGTATCCTTCAATTCTGTCTTGTTTTGGGTACGCCCGCGAGTGGCTGGTGTGCCCGCGTTCCCAACCAGACTACTCTGCCAGCGCGCTTCCCCGCGCCGCTCACCGCGGCTCGGGCTCGTGCGTTGGTGGTTACCCCAAGGCAACACCGGTACGTTGCCTGCCCTTGGAGCCCGACTGCGGGTTCCACCCACTGGGACCGCTCGCGCGGCCCCCTGTTGATTTGCTCGCATGAAGACTTACAGCGCTACGCCCAAGGATTTTGATCACCGCTGGTACGTGGTCGACGCAGAAGGCATGGTCCTCGGCCGCCTGGCGTCCGAAGTCGCGAAAATCCTTCGCGGCAAGCACAAGCCGATGTTTACGCCGCACATGGACACGGGTGATTTCGTCATCATCATCAATGCGTCCAAAGTGCGCGTTACCGGCAACAAGGCCACGCAGAAAACATACTTCAAGCACACCGGCTATATGGGACACGAGTCTCATACGCCGTTTGCTTCGGTGCTCGCCAAGCACCCCGATCGGGTGATCGAGAAGGCCGTGTTCGGCATGCTCCCCAAAAACGCGCTCTCGCGTGGCACGGTGCGCCGCAAGCTCCGCGTCTACGCCAGCACCGAACATCCGCACACGGCGCAGCAGCCCACGCCGCTGACCTTCTCGCAGCACGAGGCCAAGTAATGTCAACAACGCATGCCATCGGCCGCCGCAAGGAAGCCGTATGCCGTATTTACCTCACGCCTGGTTCGGGCAAGTGGGACGTGAACGGTCGCCAGCTCGGTGAGTTCTTCCCGCGCCCGGCGCTCATTTCTTCCATCCAGCAGCCCTTCACGGCCACCGAGACGCTCGGTCAGTATGACGTGCGCGCGCTGCTCAACGGCGGCGGTGTGGCCGGACAGGCCGGCGCCATTCGCCTCGCCATCGCCCGCGCGTTGGTCAAGGTAGACGAAACCAACAAGCTCAAGCTTCGCCCGCTCGGCCTGCTCACCCGCGACGCGCGTTCGGTAGAGCGCAAGAAGCCGGGACAGCCTGGCGCCCGCAAGAAGTTCCAGTTCTCCAAGCGTTAATCACAGCGGTAATCAGTGCCGGTGTCGCCACACTCGTGGCGACACCACCAATCCCTCACGCCGTTCGAGTGCGACGCAGGTGCCGGTGCCGTCAAGGCCGCCGGTCGCTGAGCACGGTGACGACGGCGGACGCACAACCACACGTACTGCACCATGGCTAATCCGTCACTAGAACAGCTGTTGGCCGCCGGTGTCCACTTTGGACACCAGACGCGCCGTTGGAATCCCAAGATGCGTCGGTTCATTTTCGCCGAACGCAACGGCATTCACATCATCGACCTGCAGAAGACGCTCCGCCAGATTGAACTGGCGCAGAAGCTCGTTCGCGAGGTCGTCTTGCGCGGCGAAGCCGTGCTCTTTGTCTGCACCAAGCGTCAGCTCGCAGCCATTGTGCGCGAACAGGCTGATCGCTGCAACGCCATGTTCGTCACCGAGCGTTGGTTGGGCGGCATGCTCACCAACTTCCAGACGGTCAAGAAGCAGGTGCGCAAGCTCAAGGAGCTTGAGGCCGGCAGCGAAGATGGCTCGCTCGGCAACTACACCAAGAAAGAACAGCTCATGATGTCGCGTCAGCGCGAGAAGCTTTCCAAATATCTGGAAGGCATCAAAACCATGACTCGCGTTCCGGGCCTGCTCTTTATCGTGGACAGCAAGAAGGAACGCATCGCGGTTACCGAAGCCAACAAGCTCGGTATCCCGATCGTCTCCATCTGCGATACCAACGCCGATCCCGACCTCATCACGGTACCGATCGCCGGTAACGACGACGCCATTCGGTCCGTGGAGTTGATCACCAAGGCCATTGCCGACACGATCGACGAAGCCCGCCGCGAAGCGCCGGCCCGTCCGTCCGATGAAGAAGCCGAAAGCTACGTGTACAGCACCGATCGCGGCGCCGAACCGGCGGCCAAGAGCGAGTCGGAAGCTGACCGCAAGCGTCGTCGTCCGCGCCGTCGCCGGGCCAAGCCCGAGGCCATTGCGCGGTTGCGCGGTGAAGCTGGCGCCGAAGGTGCCGCTGACGCTGGTGACGCTGGTGACAGCGATGATCCCGGCAGCGACGATTCGTCCGAAGCCGGCGAGGAATAACCACCGCAGACGGTGCCACTCGTGTAATGTACACGAGCCCCGTCAGGCTCAGTGGTGCAACGCCGCCGGCCCTGCGCCGGCGGCGTTTGCGTAGCAGAGAGCGCCACAGTGGTGCTGGTACGCAGTAGCTGTTTGCTGTATCCGTGTGTCCGCGCCCCTTGCGAACTCGCGGCCCATGACCGACATCACGATTAACTCGCCCAGGAGACAGGGTTTCACATATGACTACAGTCACCGCCAAAGACGTCGCCGCGCTGCGCCAGCGCACGGGCGCCGGCATGATGGATTGCAAGAAGGCACTCGAAGAGAACAGCGGCGAGATCGACGCGGCCGTTGAATGGCTGCGCAAGCGTGGTATCGCCAAGGCAGAGAAGCGCGCCGACCGCAGCACATCGGAAGGGCTCATTGGCTCTGACATCCGCAACGGTGGTACGGTTGGCGTGCTTGTGGAACTCGGCTGCGAGACGGACTTCGTGGCACGTAACGATGACTTCGGCGCCACGCTCAATACGCTCGTCGAGCAGATGGCCACCTCTGGCGCCACTGATGCGGCCTCGTTTCTGGCCACGTCCATGAACGGGCAGTCGGTAGACGAGTTTGTGAAGCTCGCGTCGGGCAAGACGGGCGAAGCGGTGCAGGTGCGTCGTGTTGCGCGCGTCGACGCAGGCAGTGCCGGTCAGGTGGGCGTGTATCGTCATCACAATGGCAAGCTGGCCACCCTTGTAGCGTTGTCGGCTCCGACGGCGGATGTCGCATCGAATCCGGCCACGCTCGAAGTGGCCCGATTCATCGCCGAGCACATTGCGGCGGCGGCACCGATTGCCGTGGATCGTGATGGTGTTCCGGCCGACAAGCTCGAGAGCGAGCAGCGTATTGCCGAAGATCAGGCGCGTCAGACCGGCAAGCCGGAAGCGATGATTGAGAAGATTGCCAAGGGCAAGGTGGAGTCGTTCCTCAAGGAAGTGACATTGCTGCCGCAGCCCTGGGTACGCGATCCGTCCAAGAGCATTGCCGATCTGCTCAAGGAGCATGGCAAGGTTGCGGGTGGTGAACTCACGGTGACGTCGTTCGTGCGCTTCCAGCTAGGTGTTGAATAACTCGTGACTGACGACCAATCCTCCAGCGATCCGAAGGCACCGTCCTCCGGGTCGTTGAAGTACCCGCGCGTTTTGCTCAAGCTCTCCGGCGAAGCACTGGCTGGGGATCGTGGATTGGGGTTTGACTTCGATCGGATGGGGTTTTTCGCGCAGCAGATTGAAGCCGTAGTGTCGATGGGCGTGCAGCTGGGGTTGGTGATCGGTGGGGGCAACATCGTGCGCGGATCGCAGTTGGCACCCATGGGCATGGACCGTGTGTCGGCCGATTACATGGGCATGCTCGGCACCGTCATCAACGCGTTGGCTCTGCAGGATGTCATGGAAAAGCGAGGGTTGGATACACGCGTCATGACCGCGATACGCATGGAAGAGTTGGCCGAGCCGTATATTCGACGACGTGCCATGCGTCATTTCGAGAAAGGGCGCATTGTGATCTTTGCGGCTGGTACGGGCAACCCCTACTTTTCCACCGACACGGCGGCTGTGCTGCGCGCCATTCAGATGAAGGCCGATATCATCATCAAGGCCACCAGTGTGGATGGTGTGTATAGTGCCGATCCCAAGAAAGACCCCAACGCCCGGCTGTACGAGACCATTAGTTATCGCGACGTGATGCTCGGTGAACTCCGCGTGATGGACCAGACAGCGATCACGCTGTGCAAGGAGAACTCGCTGCCGCTGATCGTTTTGAACATTCACCAAACAGGCGCCGTGGCCGCTGCGGTTCGCGGTGAGCGCATAGGGACTCTCGTTTCATGAGCACTGTTGCCCAAATTCTCAAGGATTGCCGTTCCGGCATGGAAAAGGCCTTCGACGCGGCCAAGCGCGATTTTTCCGGTATCCGTTCCGGCAAGGCGTCGCCCACCATGCTCGACACGGTACGCGTGGAAGTCTACGGCTCCATGATGCAGCTCAATCAGGTGGCCAGTGTATCGGCGCCGGAGCCGCGCATTCTCATGGTCATGCCGTTTGACAAGGGACAGGCCAAGCTCATTGAGAAGGCCATTCGCGACAGCGATCTCGGACTGGAGCCGTCGAATCAGGGTGGGACGATTCGTGTACCGCTGCCGCAGATGACTGAAGAGCGTCGCAAGGAGCTGGTGAAGGTGCTGCACAAGCTCGCCGAAGACGGACGCGTCGCGGTGCGTCATGCGCGCACCGATGCCCGGGACAAGATCAAGAAGCTTGAGGGCGTGTCGGAAGACGACAAGAAGCACGGTGAAAAAGATCTGCAGAAGCTGCACGATGAGTTCATTGCGCAGGTCGAAGCGTCCGTGAAGGCCAAGGAAGCAGAGGTGATGGCCGTCTGAGGTCATCGCTGCGCAGCGTCTATTCCCATGTCAGCCACGCCAGCCGTGAGTCACATCGCGATTCCTGTAACCGACACGCCTGTAGTGCGAGGCGCCGTCGATCCGGTTAGCGCGCAGCCAACCGATGCACTGTTGCTGCGACTGAAGCGCGCGCCGGTGCCTCGGCACATTGCGATCATCATGGATGGCAACGGGCGCTGGGCGCGTGAGCGTCTCATGCCGCGTCCATTCGGTCATCGGGCCGGCATGAAGGCCGTGCGCGCGGTGGTGGAAGCATCGATTGCGGCAGGTGTGGAATGGCTTTCGCTGTTTGCCTTCTCGCAGGAAAATTGGCAGCGCCCGCAGCCGGAAATCTCGGCGCTCATGTCGCTGCTCGAGGAGTACATCAACTCCGAGTTGCAGGAACTCAAGGCACAGGGCGTGCGCGTGCGCGTGCACGGCGATCTTTCGCGACTGAATCAGGCAGCATTGCGCGCCGTACAGCATGCCGTTGCCGAAACCGCGCACTGCACGCAGCTGGGCCTGAATCTGTTCATCTCGTACGGCGGGCGCGCTGAACTTGTGCGTGCCATGCAACTCATTGCCGGTGATGTGCAGGCGGGACGCCTGTTGCCCGAGCACGTGAACGAAGATGTGATTCGTGGGCGACTGTACACCGAGTCGTGTCCCGACCCGGATCTGCTCATCCGCACTTCCGGCGAACGTCGCTTGTCGAACTTCATGTTGTGGCAGGTTGCGTACGCCGAGTTGTACATCTCGAGTGTGTACTGGCCGGATTTTGATCGCACGTCACTGTTTGACGCGATACTCGATTTCCAGAGCCGTGATCGGCGCTTTGGAAAGGTGGAGAAGTGATCGCCGGATCTTATGAGTGAACTCGTGCGGCGTGTCATCGTCGCGCTGATCGGAGCTCCGCTTGCCATCCTGATTATCTGGTACGGCGACGCGCCGCTGGCCACCTTTCTGGGTACACTGTCAGCCATCGGGGTGTGGGAGTTCTATCGCATTGCGGGGGGGGGCGAATATCGCCCGATCGCGCCGCTTGGCATTGTGATCGCCGCCTGCATTCCGCTGGTGGTGCACGCGCAGCATCTGGGGCTGATTCGCGTGCCGTTTACCGTGCCGGTGTTGGTGGCGTTGTTTACCGTGGCCGTGGCGCTGTTTGTGCGCTCGCCTGGTGAGCGTCCGCTGGGAGCCGTGGCAATTACGCTCTTTGGGGCGGTGTACACCGGCGGCATGCTGAGCTTTGCCTATAGTCTGCGGTACTTCGACTACGTGGTGGGGCAAGCGGCGGGCACTGTGCTGATTCTGTTTCCGTTGGTTCTTACATGGGCGTCAGACATTGGCGCGTACTTTACGGGTCGCCTTATCGGTGGACCGAAGTTGATGCCATCAGTCAGTCCGGGCAAGACCATCTCCGGTGCAATCGGTGGGGTGCTGACCACCGTGCTCGTGGCATGGTTCTATCACAAATACGCGCTCATTCCCATCGCGCAGCTGGCGTTGCGTCCGATGGCGCTGGTTGGCGTGGCTGTCGTGCTCAGTGTGGTTGGTCAAATCGGTGATCTGGTGGAATCGCAGTTCAAACGCGAAGGACATGTGAAAGATTCGTCAAACCTGCTGCCCGGTCACGGCGGCGTACTCGATCGTGTCGATGCATTGCTGTTCACACTGCCGGTGGCATTTGTGCTGCTGCGGTGGTTGGTGATTGCGGTGCCCACGCGATGAATGGCCACAGCACCGTAGTGCCGCACGATCGAGTCGCAAAAGAAGCGCCGCTGGGCGTGGCGCCGCTTGGCGTGGCGCCACTGGGCCTGGCGCCGCTGGGCGTGGCGCCGCTGGGCGTGGCCCTGCTCGGATCGACCGGATCAATCGGTACCAGTACGCTGCGTGTGCTCGAACGACACGCCGAACGTTTTGTGCCCGTGGCCCTCACCGCCAATGGCAACGTCAAGGCGCTGAGTGCGCAGGTCGCGCGGTACAGTCCTGCGTTCGTGGGCATCGTGAGCGGAGAGCCACCCGCTGATTCCAGTTGGCGCACCGGCACCTCGTGTTTGGTGGAGGCGGCGTCGCGTGATGATGTGCACATTGTGCTCAACGCCGTCGTGGGTGCAGCCGGTCTGCAAGCGACACTGGCGGCGCTGCGCGCTGGCAAACGTGTGGCGCTGGCCAACAAGGAAACGCTGGTGATGGCGGGCGAAATTGTCATGGCTGCCGCGCGCACCGGCAATGGGTCGCTCATACCGGTAGACAGCGAACACTCGGCGATTTTGCAATGTCTGGCTGGTCGCCGGACAAGCGATGTGCGACGGCTGGTGATCACTGCATCGGGTGGGCCTTTTCGCACCTGGCCCTCGGAGCGCATTGCGTCGGCCACGGTGGAAGATGCGCTCAACCACCCCACATGGCGCATGGGCAACAAGATCTCGATCGACAGCGCCACGCTCGCCAACAAGGCGCTGGAAGTGATCGAGGCGCACCACTTGTTCGGTGTGCCGTACGATCGCATTGACGTGGTGGTGCATCCGCAAAGCATCGTGCACTCGTTTGTGGAGTTTGTGGATGGCAGCGTGCTGGCCCAGCTGGGCGTGCCCAGCATGGAGCTGCCCATTCTGTACGCACTCACGCACCCGGAACGCCTGCCGGACAGCGGCGTACCACGCTTTGATCCGGTCGCCATAGGCAGTCTGGAGTTCGAGCCGGTCCGTCATGCAGATTTTCCGGCGCTCGGTTTGGGCATCACTGCCGGCCGGCAGGGCGGTGCAGCACCGGCTGTGTTCAATGCGGCCAATGAACAAGCGGTCGCGGCGTTTCTGGCGGGTACTCTTCGCTTTGGTCAGATTGCAGAGCGCATTGCTCACGCGCTCAACGATCTTTCCGACC